>NZ_PSUA01000005.1:0-482649 GCF_002931575.1 Pseudoclavibacter sp. RFBA6
ACCCTGTGGGAGAGTAGGTCACCGCCGGACTTCTTCATGAGCCGGGGTTGGTTGGTGAGTGAGCAGAGATGCTCCTCGCCTCCCAACCCCGGCTTTTTTGTTGCCCGAAAACACGGCTGCAGAACACGCACGACGCGTCCTCCGAGCCAGGAGCAATACAATGCCCACCATGGGTGAATCCCGCAGGAGGAACTCCCCCGACGCCAGCAGCTCCCCGGCACCCGGCATCTCGAAGGTCATCAACAACAACGTTGTGATCCAGATCGACGGCTCCGGGAACGAGCGCGTACTGATGGGGCGAGGGCTCGGCTTCCAGCTCAAGCCGGGCGACCTCATCGACCCATCCCGCGTCGAGAAGACCTTCGTGCTCGCGACTGGAAGCGAAGGCGACCAGGCCCTGCAGCTGCTGAGCGCCGTGCCCTACGCCGTCGTCGAAGCCGTCATGGGCGCCGTGGACGAAGCCGAGCGCACGCTCGGCCGTGACCTCGGCAAGCGCCTGCCCCTCGCGATCATCGACCACATCCAATACGTCCTCGAACGCCTCGACAAGGGCATCCGCATCCCCGCGACCTCGATGCCGGAGCTTCGGGTGCTGCACCCCCAGGAGTTCGCCGCATCGAAGCAGATGGCAGCCTCGATCTCGGCCGCGCTCGGACGCGAGCTCCCGCCGGAAGAAGCCGTCTTCCTGACCATGCACGTGCTGAACTCCACACGCGACGAACCGGACGGCACCTCCGCGCTCCTCTTCCGGCGCGTGCAGCACGTCGTCGTCACCGTGGAGGCCGGCCTCGGGGTCGACCTCGACGTGGACAGCCACGACTACGCGCGCTTCATCCTCCACATCCAGTTCCTCCTGCAACGGCTCGTGTCGCGCAGCATGCTCCGCTCCACAGACTCGTCGTTCTTCGACTTCACCAAGCGCACCTACCCGCGTTCGTTCGCGATCGCAGAGCAGGTGAAGGGCTACGTGCGCGAAGCAACGGGGGTCGAGCTGACCGACGAGGAGCTGCTGTACGTCACCGTGCACATCGAGCGCCTCGCTCAGCACATTGCCTATGGCACGGACGTCGAGCCGATGCTAGAGTGACTGCCGCAGGGCAATGAAGTCCTGCGGAATCCTTGGATTGTTACCGGTCAAGCGGGCAAAACCTGAACTCATATCGCCGAAATGGCGGTGTTCGAGTTCAGGTTTTTTTGTTGCCCAGAATCTCCCCCCGAGACGCCTGGCGGGGCCGACAGCCCACGGACTCCAGACTGAGTTGCCGCCACAGGCGGGAGAAGGAGAGCGGTCCCATGGATCACTCAAGAGTTGCAGCGGATGTGCTCAAGGGCGTCGGCGGCGAAGAGAACGTCAAGTCGGTCGTGCACTGCATGACCCGACTCCGCTTCGCGATCAGGGACGACGCGAAGATCGACAAGGCGGCCGTCAAGGCCATCCCCGGCGTCATCACGACGGCCGAGGCCGGCGGCCAGTACCAGGTCGTCATCGGCAACGAGGTGCCAGAGGTCTACGCCGAGCTCGGCAAGATCTCGGGCCTCGTCGCGGGCACGCAGACCACGACGGTCGACCCCGACGAGCCGAAGAAGAACCTCTTCAACCGCTTCATCTCGATGATCGCGGCCCTCTTCACGCCCCTGCTCTGGGCGCTGGCGGGCACCGGCCTGCTGAAGGCCTTCCTGTCCGCTGCGGCGACGTTCGGCTGGATCGCAACCGACACGTCGACCTATCTGGTCCTCAACGCGCTGTCCGACGCGTTCATCAACTTCCTGCCGATGGCCCTCGCGATCACGGCTGCGCGGTACTTCAAGGCCTCCGAGTGGACCTCCTTCGCGATCGCCGGAGCGCTCGTCTATCCGACGATCACTCCGCTGGTCGGGGCCGAGGGGCTGACGTTCTTCGGTATCCCGTTCACGATGGTCAGCTACGTCTCCAGCGTCATCCCGATCATCCTCATCGTGTGGCTGCAGAGCTACGCCGAGAAGTTCCTCTACGCGAAGCTGCACTCCTCGGTCCGCCGCTTCCTGACGCCCATGATCGTCGTCCTCATCGCGGTCCCGCTCGTCTTCGTGGTCGTCGGACCCGTCTCCGCGCTCCTGAGCGGATGGCTCGGCGAGGGCATCGGCTGGATCTTCGCGAACGTGCCATGGCTCGGCGGCGCCATCATGGGCGGTCTGTGGCAGGTGTTCGTCATCTTCGGCCTCCACTGGGGCTTCGTGCCGCTGTTCACCCTCGAGTTCCAGGCAACAGGTCAGATCCTGCTCATCGGCCCGGTGTTCGCCGCCGTGCTCGCACAGTCCGCGGCAGTCGCCGGCGTGTGGGTCCGTACCCGCGACAAGAAGCTCAAGTCACTCGCCGCTCCCGCGACGCTGTCCGGCTTCCTCGCCGGCATCACTGAGCCCGCGATCTACGGCATCAACCTGCCCCTCAAGCGCCCCTTCATCTTCGGCATCATCGGCGGTGCACTCGGCGGTGCGATCATCGCGATCGGCGGCGTCTTCTCCACCGCGTTCGTCGTACCCTCCGGCCTGGCGCTGCCGGCGCTCTTCGGCAACGGCAACATGGTGTTCCTCGGCCTCGGCCTGGTCGCCGCGATCGTGGTGTCGTTCCTGCTCACCGTCATCCTCGGCTTCAAGGACCCGGTGGATGACGATGCTCCGGCCGCGGTCGCCAACAACGACCTCGAGGTCCGCAGCCCCCTCGACGGCACCGCCGTCGCGCTCTCCGGGGTGTCTGACCCAGTGTTCGCGGGCGGTGTGCTCGGCAAGGGCGCTGCCGTCCTCCCCAGCTCCGGCGCCGTCTACGCACCCTTCGACGGTGTTGTCGCCGCCGCCTTCCCGACGGGACACGCCATCGGGCTGCGCCACGCGGATGGTGCCGAGGTGCTCATCCACATCGGCGTCGACACGGTGAAGCTGAATGGCCAGCACTTCTCGATGAAGGTCGAGTCCGGCCAGGCCGTCACCGCGGGGCAGCTGCTCATCGAGTTCGACGTCGACGCCATCAAGGCGGCCGGCTACGACGTCACGACGCCCGTCATCATCACGAACGCCGAACTGTACCCGGAGATCACGAGCCAGGTCACCGGCCCCATCTCGCACGGAGAGCCGCTCTACCTGGCGAAGTCGGTCGAGGCCGTCGCGCTCGCCAAGTAGGCGCATCCACGCCTCCACCTCACATCCCCACGAACTCACGCACGAACGCATCGCAGAACGAAGGAGACACGCGTATGACGACAACGAACTTCCCAGACGGATTCCTCTGGGGCGGCGCGACCGCAGCCAACCAGCTCGAAGGCGGCTACCTCGACGGGGGCAAGGGCCTCTCCATCCAGGACGTCATGCCGAAGGGCATCATGTCCCCTCCCACCGAAGGGCCGACGGACGACAACCTCAAGCACGTCGGCATCGACTTCTACAACCGGTACGCGGAGGACATCGCGCTCTTCGCCGAGATGGGGTTCAAGACGTTCCGCTTCTCGATCGCGTGGAGCCGCATCTTCCCGAAGGGCGACGAGCTCGAGCCGAACGAAGAGGGGCTCGCGTTCTACGACCGCGTGCTCGACGAGCTCGAGAAGCACGGCATCGAGCCGCTCGTCACCATCTCCCACTACGAGACGCCGCTGCACCTCGCGCAGAAGTACGACGGGTGGGTGAGCCGTGAGCTGATCGGCTTCTACGAGCGCTACGCGCGGGTGCTGTTCACCCGCTACGGCTCCCGTGTGAAGTACTGGCTCACGTTCAACGAGATCAACTCGGTGCTCCACGCCCCGCTCCTGAGCGGCGGCATCCTCACGCCCAAGGACCAGCTCAGCGAGCAGGACCTCTACCAGGCGATCCACCACGAGCTCGTGGCGTCGGCGCTCGCGACGAAGATCGCGCATGAGATCGCCCCGAACGCGCAGGTCGGCTGCATGCTCATCGCCATGCCCGTCTACCCGCTCACGCCGAGCCCGGCCGATGCGCTCGTCGTCATGGACGTCGACCACTCGAACCTCATGTTCGGCGACGTGCACGTGCGCGGCGAGTACCCGGGCTTCGCGCTTCGCCTCTTCAAGGAGAAGGGCATCAACCTCAACATCACGGATGAGGACCGCGAGATCCTGAAGAACACGGTCGACTTCATCTCGTTCAGCTACTACATGAGCATCGCGGAGACGGCGGACCCCGCGGCCGGCGTCGGCGAGGGCAACATCATGGGCGGCGTGCCGAACCCGACGCTCGAGAAGAGCGAATGGGGCTGGGCGATCGACCCGGTCGGTCTGCGCATCGTCATGAACCAGTTCTGGGAGCGGTGGCAGAAGCCCCTGTTCATCGTCGAGAACGGTCTCGGGGCGAAGGACCAGCTCGTCGAGGTCGGCGGGGTCAAGACCGTCGAGGACGACTACCGCATCGCCTACCTCAACGACCACCTCGTGCAGGCTGGCGAGGCGATCGCCGACGGCGTCGACCTGCTCGGCTACACGACGTGGGGCTGCATCGACCTCGTCTCGGCGAGCACGGCACAGCTGAGCAAGCGGTACGGCTTCATCTACGTTGATCGCAACGACGACGGCTCGGGCACGCTCGAGCGCTACAAGAAGAAGTCGTTCGACTGGTACGCCGAGGTCATCCGCACCAACGGAGGCAGCCTGCAGGCGTAACGGCAGGCGTCACAACTCCTCCGGCACTCCGTTGCTTGAGGGATCGGCGCTCGCAGAGGCGGGCCGCGCACATCGCGCGGCCCGCTTTTCGTGTCGGTGCGGACGAAGGGGCGCGCCCGAACCGGGGATTGCCGAGGTCCGCTGTCCAACATCAGTGCGATATTCGGGTCCACACGAGCCCCGGGGCGCTTTTCGCCCGACATCGCACTGATGTTGGACAGCCGGGCTCAACACGCTCGTCGACCCGACCGTCGGGGATGGCGTCACGCGAGGCTGCGACTGCCGCGTGTTGCCTCAGAGGCAACACCGAGCCGACTCCGCGCCACTCTGCAGCGCCCCTCGTTACGAAGCGTGACGCTGTCTGAAGCCGGGCAACGTTCGGCGAAGGGATGCGACGGGGCCGCCTATTCACAGCATGGGCGTTTCCGTACCTTTCGAGGGATCACCTCACGCCCCCGTCGAAAGGCCAGCATGCCCACCGAGCTTGCCGCCCACGCGTCGTCGACACCGTTCGCCGGTTCCGCACCTGCGGCGACCGCCGGTCCCGGGTCCGCGCCGTTCGCCGGCTCCGAGACCGCAGGCCGGTTGCAGTGCGTCATCGGAGACCTCGCGAGCGAGCTGCCGCAGCTCGAGTTGCGCGTTCCCTCTGTCGAGACGCGAGAGTACGCGGTGGATGCGAGCACCAGGACGCGCCTTGCCAACCTCGACCTGGGCCCGGCAGTCGCATTCCCCGTGAGTGCCGAAGAGGTGCAGGCGGTCGTGCGTGCCGCAGCCCGGCACGGTGTTGCCGTCGTTCCGCGCGGCGCAGGGTCGGGCCTCGCGGGCGGAGCGACGGCGGATCAGGAGCAGCTGGTCGTGTCGACGGAGCGCCTGAACCGGATCGTCGAGGTGAGCCCGCTCGACGAGGTCGCCGTCGTCGAGCCCGGTGTCATCAACGCCGACCTCAACCGCCACCTCGAGCCGTACGGGCTGTTCTACGCGCCGGACCCCGCCAGCTGGGACATCTCGTCGATCGGCGGCAACATCGCCACGAACGCGGGCGGCCTGCGCTGCGCGAAGTACGGCGTCACGCGCGAGTCGATCCTCGCGCTCGACGTGGTGCTCGCCGACGGCAGCCTCGTCCATGTCGGCCACCGCTCCATCAAGGGCGTAACGGGCCTCGACCTCGTCTCCCTCTTCGTCGGCTCGGAGGGCATCCTGGGCATCGTCGTCGCGGCGACCGTCCGGTTGCGCCCCGTCCCCGTCGCTCGCCGCACGGTCTCGGCGTTCTTCGAGAGCACTGCGGCCGGTGCGGATGCGCTCTCGGCCATCACGCGCAGCACGGTGCGTCCCAGCGTCGTCGAGTTCTTCGACTCGCGCACGCTCGAGAACATCGACAAGCACAGCGGCAGCACGCTCACCGCACGCGGTGGAGCCCTCCTGCTCATCGAGCTCGACGGCTACGGCATCGACGAGCAGTCCGCCGACCTGCGGGCCGCGCTCGAGGCCGTGGGCGGGCTCGTCACCGAGGAGAGCGTCGAGGACGGCGAAGCGCTGTGGGAGCTGCGCCGCTCAGGTCGTGGCTTCGACCCGGCCGAGTGGTTCGCGGGCGGCGACATCGCCGTGCCCAAGTCGCGCATCCCGGAGATCTTCGCGCACTTCCCGGTCGTCGAGGAGCGATTCGGCGTGACGATCGGCGCCGTCGCGCACGCTGGCGACGGCAACCTGCACCCCGTGATCACGCTCCGCATCCCCGAGGGCGCCGACCCCGCCGTCGTGCCCCCGCAGCTGCACGACGCAGCCGTCGCCCTCGCACAGTTCGCGCTCGAACTCGGCGGAACAGTGAGCGGCGAGCACGGCATCGGGTCCTCGAAGCTCGACCTCGCGGCCCTCGAGCTCTCCGGCCGCAACCGCGAGGCGCAGCACGCCATCAAGCGGGCGTTCGATCCCGCCGCGCTCTTCAACCCGGGCAAGGCCATCTGACCCCGGCGCACGTACCCGGTGCCCGAGCATCCCGCTCACCACCCCCTCCATGCAGCAGCACACCCCGAGAAAGCAGTACACACCATGCCGACACGACACCCACGACTCCGACGGAACCTCGCCGCAGCCATCGGCGTGCTCGCGAGCATGTCGCTGCTTGCGGCCTGCGCGACCTCTGACGCGGCTCCCGGCGCGGCAGGGGAGGGTGAACCGCAGGAGGGCGGCGACATCACGTTCCTCATCGACTCGCTCGGTGACAGCTGGATCCCCAACAACAGCGCCATCTCCAGCTACCAGGGTCACGTCTGGGGCCACGTCACCGACAAGCTCGTGTACGTCGACGGGGAGGGCAACGTCAGCCCGTGGGTCGCGGAGAGCTGGGAGCAGAACGAGGACGCCACCCAGTACACGCTCAACCTCAAGGACGGCGTGACCTTCTCCGACGGAACCCCCGTCGACGCGGAGGCGGTCGTCGCGAACCTCGACATCTGGGCCAAGGGTGACCCCGACCGCGGCATCAACCGCATCGGACTGTTCCCTGCCGCCAACTACGAGGGCGCGACCGCGGTCGACGCCACGACCGTCGAGGTGAAGTTCTCGCAGCCCACGCTCGGCTTCATCCCGACGCTCGGCTACCACGGCTCGATCCTCACCTCGCCCTCCGTCATCGCGCTGCCCGCCGAGCAGCAGGCTGACCTCAGCAACTTCGTCGGCAGCGGCCCGTTCACGGTCGAGTCGTGGCAGGAAGGGCAGGACGTCGTGCTGACCAAGCGCGAGGACTACAACTGGGGGCCGGAGGCTCTCGAGCACACCGGGCCAGCGTTCCTCGACTCCATCACCTACCAGATCGTCGCCGAGCCGTCGCTGCGCACCTCCTCAGTGCAGGCGGGGCAGGCCGACGTCGCGTACAACACCTCCCCGCAGGAACTGGATGCGCTTGCCGACGAGGGCTTCGAGGTCGCGGTTCCCCGCTACCTCGGCTTCGTCAACGGCTACGCGCTGAACACGCAGGTCGCCCCGTTCAACGAGACCGAGGTGCGCCAGGCGTTCCAGCACGGCATCGACCGCGACGAGATCCTCTCCACCGTCTACACCCAGGACTGGGAGGCGGCGGAGTCGTTCATCCAGAGCAACGTGCCCGAGGCGACCGACCACAGCGACGCGTTCGCGTTCGACCCCGAGGAGTCCAAGAAGCTGCTGGATGCGGCCGGCTGGGCCGAGGGCGCTGACGGCATCCGCTCGAAGGGCGGCGAGACGCTCGCCGTGACGCTCTACCCGAACCCCTACCTCGCCACCTCGCAGTCGGTCGACGAGCTCGTCGCGCAGCAGCTGAAGAAGATCGGCTTCGACGTGAAGATCGAGGCGTACGACGTCGTCACCTACGGCGAGCGCGTCCTGAACAGCGGCGTCGAGATCCCAGCGACGGAGATCACGCGCAGCTTCATCGACGTCGGCACGGTTGCAGGCATCCTCACGAGCCAGAACACGGGCGACGAGGACTGGTTCGGTGTCGGCACGAGCGACACGAAGCTCAACGAGTACGCCGAGGGCATCTCCAGCTCGAGCGACACGGATTCCCGCGCGGCGCTCGCCGACGAGCTCCAGGGCTACGTGCTCGAGCAGGGCTACTTCGCCCCGCTCACGCAGATCGTGCAGCGCGTCTACGTGCAGTCGCCGAACCTGCACGACGTCACCTACAACGGCGTCGCCTACGCCAACTACTACACGGCCTGGGTCGACTAGGACCCGATCGCCGGGAGCTGAGCACCATGAGACAGAACTACACGCGCTTCGCGCTGAGGCGCACGGGGCAGGCGGTCATCGTCGTCCTGCTCGCCTACGTCTTCACGTTCTTCGTCATCAGCGTGCTGCCGGGCGACCCGGTGACGAGCACGCTCCGGAACCCGGACAACGGGTTCACGGAGGAGGAGATCGCCCGCATCGTGGCCTACTACGGCCTCGACCAGCCGCTGCTCGTGCAGCTGTGGGGGTCGCTCACGCGGTTCGTCGTCGGTGACTTCGGCGTCTCGCTGCGGTCGAACCTCCCGGTCGCCGACCTCATCGGGGATGCGCTGCCTTCGACGCTCGCGCTCGCGGGCAGCGCCCTCCTCGTCGCCGTGGTGCTCGCCGCGCTCATCGCGTTCGGGACGCAGGTGCTGCCTGTCCGCTACGGCCAGGGCCTGCTTCGGGCGTTCCCGTCGCTGTTCCTGTCAGTGCCGAACTTCGTCATCGGCCTGCTCCTCATCAACGTGTTCGCGTTCGGGCTCGGCCTGTTCCGCATCGTGGACCCGGAGAGCGGATGGGCGACGTTCTTCGCCGCCGTCGCCCTCGGCATCCCCGTCTCGGCGCAGATCGCGGAGGTGCTCATCACGAACCTCGACCACGCATCCTCGCAGGAGTACGCGTCGGTGGCGCGCTCGCGCGGACTCACGCAGCGCCGGCTCTTCACCCGCCACCTGCTGAAGCCGTCCGCACTCCCCGCCGTCACGGTCCTCGCGCTCACGGTGGGCGAGCTGCTCGGCGGTTCGCTCATCACCGAGGCCGTCTTCGGGCGGAGCGGCATCGGCAGCATCGTGCAGCGCGCCGTCGCGAGCCAGGACCTCCCGGTGCTGCAGGCGGTCGTCGGCCTCGCTGCGGTCGTCTTCGTCGTCGTCAACCTGCTCGCCGACCTCGCCTACCCGATCCTCGACCCGCGCGTCGACATCGAGGGCAACCGCAAGAAGGGCGTGCCCGTGATCGGGGATGGGGATGCGGCGGCACCTCAGCCCGCCTCCGTCTCCTCCTCCGCCTCCGCCATAGCTGCAGCTTCCCCCGCATCAGACTCACCACTCAAGGAAGAGGCGAGCATCGTATGACCTCCGCAGTTCTGAACGCCGCCCCAGCCGCCACGGGCGGACGCAGCCCGAAGGCCGCATTCAAGGTGCACGCGATCGGCGTGCTCCCGCCGACGGTCGTGCTGTCGTTCGGCGTACTCGCCCTGGTTCTGGCCTGGTCGCTGCTCCCCGGGGTCTTCACCTCGTACAGCCCCGTCGACGGGGTGCCGGCCGACAAGTTCCTCGGTCCGAGCCTGCAGCACTGGTTCGGGACCGACCATCTGGGCCGCGACCAGTTCGCGCGGGTCGTCTTCGGCACGCAGTCGTCGATCTCGTCGGCGCTCGTCGCCGTCGTCATCGGTGTGGTCGTCGGCGGTGCGATCGGCCTCATCGGCGGCTTCATCGGCTCGTGGACCGACACGGTGCTCGCCCGGTTCGTGGATGTGCTGCTCGCGATCCCGAGCTTCCTCCTCGCGGTCGTCATCGTCTCCTCGCTCGGCTTCCAGACCATCAACGCCGCGATCGCGACGGGCGTCTCCGCGGTCGCCGTCTTCGCCCGCGTCATGCGCTCCGAGGTGCTGAAGACGAGGCGGGCCACGTTCGTGGAGGCCGCGTATCTGCAGGGCGGCTCGAAGTGGCACGTGCTCGGTCGGCACGTCCTCCCGAACGCCTCCCGCTCGGTGCTCGCGCTTGCCGTGCTGCAGTTCGGGCTGTCGATCCTCGTCATCGCGGGCCTCGCGTTCCTCGGCTACGGCGACCCGCCGCCCGCATCCGACTGGGGCCTCCTCATCTCCAACGGCAAGGACTACCCGCGTGCCCCCTGGCTTGTCCTGTGGCCCGCGCTTGTCACCATCGCGACGGTGCTCTCCGTCAACCGCATCAGCCGGTGGCTCCGGCAGACGTCCTGATCGCTCGCCTGATCCCGACTGAACAGACGAAGAGAGACCCGCTATGACATCAGCATCAGCATCAGCATCCGACCGGCAGCCCCTCCTGCAGGTCGAGAACCTCTCGGTCGCGTATGGGAGGAGCCAGGTCGTGACCGACGTCAGCTTCACCCTCAACCGAGGCGAGAGCCTCGCGCTCATCGGGGAGTCGGGGTCGGGCAAGTCGACCATCGCCCGCGCGATCCTCCGCCTCCTGCCCGACGGCGGCAGGGCGGCCGGCAGCATCCGCTTCGAGGGCAAGGATGTGCTCGCCTACTCGCCGCGCCAGTTCCGGCCGCTGCGTGGCACGCGCATCGGCTTCGTGCCGCAGGACCCGGCGAACGCCCTCAACCCCGTGCGCACCATCGGCTCGCAGGCGCACGAGGCCGCCGACCTCGTCGACGGCCTGTCGCGCGACGAGCAGCGCGACCTCATCTTCGCGACCTTCAAGCGGGTGGGGCTGCCCGACCCGAAGCGGGTCTACGAGTCGTACCCGCACCAGCTCTCCGGCGGCATGCTGCAGCGTGTGCTCATCGGCCTCGCCGTGCTGCCGAGCCCCGACCTGCTCATCGCCGACGAGCCGACCAGCGCGCTCGACGTGACGATCCAGAAGCGCATCCTCGAAGTCCTCAGCGAGCTGCAGAGCGAGCTCGGCATCGGGCTCGTGCTCATCACGCACGATCTCGCGATCGCCGCTGAGCGCACGCAGAAGATCGTTGTCCTCAAGGGCGGCGAGGTGCAGGAGTCCGGTCCCACCGAGCGGGTCTTCACCGAGTCGACGTCGCCGTACACGGTGCGACTGCGTCAAGACGCACCGGCCCTGAATCCCGACCGGTACGGGTCCCTGCTGCAGCGGGACAGCCGTGGTGGGGACACGGATCAGATCTCGGTCTCTGGCGCCTCGAAGAGCTTCACCGTCGGGGACAGGCGCGTCGCTGCCCTCGACGACGTGTCGTTCTCCGTCAAGGCCGGAACCACGCACGCGCTTGTGGGGGAGTCGGGTTCCGGCAAGACCACGGCGGTGCGCATCCTGCTCGGACTCGAGGAGGCGGATGCTGGCGAGGTCAGGGTTGGTGAGCAGCGCGTCGATGGCAGCTCACCCAAGCAGCTCCGCGAGATCCGCCGCCACCTGCAGCTCGTCTACCAGAACCCGTTCACCTCGCTCGATCCGACGTGGCGGGTGGAGCGCATCGTGCGCGAACCGCTCGACCGCTACAAGGTGGGCGACAAGCGTGAGCGTGCCGAGAAGGCGCGTGCCGCGCTCGCGTCGGTCGGCCTGGGCGCGGAGTTTCTATCGAGGAAGCCCTCGGCCCTCTCCGGCGGCCAGCGTCAGCGCGTCGCGATCGCGCGAGCCCTCGTGCTGCGCCCCGACGTGCTGGTGCTCGACGAGCCGACCTCGGCGCTCGACGTGACCGTGCAGGCCGAGATCTTCGAGGTGCTGTTCCACCTGCAGGCCGAGTTCGGCCTCACCTACCTGTTCGTCTCGCACGACCTCGCGCTCGTCCGGCAGGTCGCCGACACGGTGTCGGTGCTGCAGGGCGGGAGGGTCGTCGAGTCGGGACGTGTCGCCGAGGTGCTCGCGCATCCCGAGCAGCCGTACACGCGGGCGCTCATCGACGCCATCCCGACCCCGAGCTACGGGCAAACTGCCCCGGCGACCACGACGCCGGCCGCGCAGGTCCCGGCGCTCGTCTGACGCGTCGCCCCGAACATCCACCTGAACTCACCGTCTCGGCCCGGCCGGGGCCGATCGCATCGCGCGAGAGAGAACGACCACACCATGACAACCACCGCCGCACTGCAGATGCTCACGCACAGCGAGCCCCCGACCTGGACCTCGACCGTGCTCGCCCGCGCGTTCACGGCCCCGAAGGGCTTCGGCGATGCCACCCTGCGCGACCGTCACCCGGATGCGATCGAGCTGCTCGGCGGCATCCCCGACCCGTCGGTGCTGCCCTCGGCCGAGCTCGCCGAGGCGACGGGCCGCGTGCTGTCAGTTCCAGGCGTCCCGGCGCTGCAGTACGGGCGCACCGAGGGCGTCCCGGCGCTCCGCGAGTGGATCGCGGCGCGCGAGGGCGTGCCGCTCTCGCGCATCCTCATCACGAACGGCGGCTTCCACGGCATCTCGCTCGCCGTGCAGCTGGTCGTCGAGCGCGGCGGCCTCGTCGCCGTCGACAACCCGATCTTCCCACTGTTCCTGCGCGGCCTCGAGCTGTCGGACGCGAAGATCCTCCCGATCAGCGTCGGACGTGACGGCTTCAATGTCGCCGAGCTGGAGGCGCACCTCATCGCGGGGGCTCGCCCGTCCGCCGTCTACACGGTGCCCGACTTCCACAACCCTTCGCAGCACAGTCTCACGCTCGAGGGGCGCCGCGAGCTCGTGCGCCTCGCGGAGCGGTACAACTTCATCCTCCTCGCTGACAACCCGTACCGGGAGCTGCGCTTCCGCGGCGAGGAGCTCGACTTCGAGGCCTTCAACACCTCGTCGCACGTGATCCACATCAACACGTTCACGAAGACGCTCGGCCCCGGCCTGCGCCTCGGCTGGATCGTCCTGCCCGAGCGGCTTGTGCCCGACTTCGTGTCGCTGCGCGCCCGGCAGGACTCGCATTCCTCGCAGCTCGTGCAGCACGCGGTCGCCGAGCTGCTCGGCACGACGCCCACCTTCTTCGACGACACGCTCGCGTCGGCCCGCGAGCTGTACCGCGAGCGGGCGGATGCGCTCGCTGTCGCCCTCGAGACCGAGGCGCCGGGCGTCTTCGAGATCGATGCACCCGACGGTGGCCTGTTCCTGTGGCCGCGCATCGCCGATGACTCGATCGACGCCGACAAGCTCGCCGACGACGCGACGGGCGAAGGCGTCAGCTACCAGCGAGGCTCGTTCTTCCCGACAGGGCCTGGCACTGACGCCGACCAACGACTTCGTCTCTCCTACGGCGACACCCCCATCGAGAGGCTCCAGGAGGGCGCCGTCCGCCTCGGCCGCGCAGTCGCGAAGCAGCGCTGACGCGCGCTTGCCGTCTCGCAGCGCAAGTCACGCGCCGCTCGCTCCCGCGGACGCAGACGCGCATCCCGGGCATCCCCGCATCCGCGCAACTTCGGCGTCCCCGCATCGCGAGACTCGGGATGGTGTTCACGCACGCGGATGGGTTGCAACCCATCCCGAAGCGTGGAACCCATCTCGAAATGCCGGACGATGGGGTGGGCAAAGCCGCGGAGCATGCCCCGAGCGGCCCATGGCTTGGCGGTGCGCGCGGGGTCCGTCTACGCGGACGGCTCGTCCGCAGGCACCGCTGGCTCAGCGGGCACTGCCTGGGGTTCGCGTCCGCTCGTCGAGAGGCGGGCGAGGTGGATCTCGAGGTAGCAGACCTCGGCCTCGCTGAGCTTTCCACCCTGCCCCTCGATGATGCCGCGGACGCGGTCGCTCGTCGCCACGATCTCGGGATACGAGTCGCGGATGGCCGTGAAGAGCTGCGGGGGAGCGCTGTCCAGCTGCGTCCGAGTCGTCATGCGCGCGTACAGGTAGCGCAGGTGGGTGACGAAGCGAGCGACGTTCGTGGGGTCGGCCGTCGCATCCGCCCCGAGCGTCTCCGTGACGACATCGACGACGCTCTGCAGCGTCTTCGTCATGGCGACGGTCTGCGAGGTGTCGGCTTTCGCGAACTGCGCGTTGACGAAGTGCATCGCGAACGCGGTGGCCTCGTCGGCGTCGATCGCGGAGTCGTCGCCAAGCTCCTCGTTCGCGAAGCGCACGGTCGCCTGGCCGAGCTCAGTCTCGCGAGGGTAGAGCTGCGCGATCTCCCACTTGAGCGGAAAATCGACGCGAAGTCCCGTCTGGGCGCGCACGACCGCGAAATGGAGGTGGTCGGCGACGGAGAGCAGCAGTGCCTGGCTTGGCCGCACATCGCCCGCCGACTCGGCATGGTCGACAGCTCGCCTGGCCACGCGGAACACCTCGAGGGGGATCTCCCGGGCGAAGTCGGCGAGCTGGCGGAGTTCGAGCGCAGTTGATGGGGAGAACGACTCGGTGGCGGCCTCGAGGTCGACGGCGTCACCGAGGCGCTTGCCGAAGCCGATGCCGCGGCCGAGCAAGATGATGCGGTCGCCTGCGGCGTCGACCATGATGGCGTTGTTGTTCAACACCCTCAGCAGGGTTCCCGTCAGCGTCGGCGTCATCGGGACTCCCCTCCTCACGTTCTCTGGTTCGGCGCTCGGCAGTTCACGGTTCCTGCCGCGCGCACAGATGAAGACTACGTCCGCTTGGACGCAATCCCGGCGGGATTCCCGGGGCCCCGACGCGCGGGGACCCCGGGGGTGACACTAGATCCCGGTGCCGTTGGCGCTGATGACGCCCGCGTACCAGTCGAAGGACTTCTTCTTCGAGCGCTCCATGGTGCCGTTGCCGGCGTTGTCGCGGTCGACGTAGATCATCCCGTAGCGCTTCTTCATCTCGCCGGTCGTGAACGAGACGACGTCGATGATGCCCCACGGCGTGTATCCCATGAGGTCGACGCCGTCTTCGGAGACGGCGAGCTCGACCTGCTCGATGTGCGCCTTCAGGTACTCGATGCGCGCGTCGTCGTCAATCGTGCCGTCCTCGTTCACGACGTCGATCGCGCCGAAGCCGTTCTCGACGATGAAGAGGGGCAGCTCGTAGCGCTCGGTCAGCACGTTGAGGGCGTACCGGAGGCCGACGGGGTCGATCTGCCACCCCCAGTCGCTGGCCTTCACGTACGGGTTCGGCACCGAGTTGGCGAGGCCGCCGTTGAAGATCTTCTCGTCGTTCTGCACGTCGGCCTTCGCGACCGTGGACATGTAGTAGCTGAAGCCGAGGTAGTCGACGGTGCCCGCGGCGAGGATCTCGGCGTCGCCGTCCTGCCAGCCGATGTCATAGCCCTCGCGTTCCCTCTCCCGCACGGCGTAGGCCGGGTAGTGGCCGCGCACGTGCACGTCGGGGAACAGGAAGCGGTCGCGGCTCGAGATCTGCGCCTCGAGAACGTCCGCAGGATTGCAGGAGTACGGGTAGATCGGCACGTGCGAGATCATGCCGCCGATCTGCAGGTTCGGGTCGATGTCGTGGCCGGCCTTCACGGCGAGCGCGGATGCGAGGAGCTCATTGTGCGCGACCTGCAGCACGACCTCGCGCGGGTTGTCCTCCGGTTCGAGGAGCACACCGGAGTTGGTCCAGAGGAACAGCTCGTTGCGGGTGTCGAGCTGGTTGTTGATCTCGTTGAACGTCATCCAGTACTTGACCTTCGTCGCGTACCGCTCGAAGCACACCTTCGCGAAGCGCTCGAAGAAGCCGACGAGGGCACGGTTGCGGAAGCCACCGTACTCGCGGGCGAGGTGCAGGGGCACCTCGAAGTGCGAGAGCGTGACGACAGGCTCGATGCCGTGCTTCAGCAGCTCGTCGAAGAGGTCGTCGTAGAACTTCAGCCCGGCCTCGTTCGGCTCGAGCTCGTCACCCTTCGGGAAGATGCGGGTCCACTGGATGGACGTGCGGAAGCACTTGAGGCCCATCTCGGCGAGCAGCGCGATGTCCTCGCGGTACCGGTGGTAGTGGTCGATCGCCTCGTGGTTCGGGTAGAACTCGCCGGCCTCGACGGAGTCGGTGATGCGGCGGGGCACGCCGTGCTCGCCCGCGGTGAGGACGTCGACGACGCTCGGGCCCTTGCCGTCCGCATCCCACCCGCCCTCGAGCTGGTGTGCTGCGACGGCGCCGCCCCAGAGGAAGTCGTTGGGGAGTCTGCTCATGGTGATGAGTGCCTTTCTCGTCTGTGGTTTCGTCAGGGGTCGTGTCAGTTGCCGGCGGACGCGGACGCGGATGCAGATGCACCTGCAGAGGCGGATGCGACGGCCACGGCGAGCTGGTCGCCGACTGCAACCGCTCCCGCCCCGGTTGTGACGACCTCGCTGTAGGTGCCGGCGTTGGTGATGATGACGGGCGTGATGAGCGAGTAGCCTTCCGCCTTGATCGCGACGGCGTCGAACTCGAGGAGCAGGTCGCCCTGCTTGACCTCGGCGCCCTCGGAGACGTGGGCGGTGAAGTGCTGGCCGTTCAGCTGGACGGTGTCGATGCCGACGTGGATGAGCACCTCGATGCCTTCGGCGGAGATGAGGCCGATCGCGTGCTTCGAGGGGAAGACGGAGACGACGGTGCCGTCGAACGGCGCGAAGATCTGGTGCCCGGCCGGGTCGATGGCCGCACCGGATCCCATGACGCCTGCCGAGAAGACCTCGTCCGGCACCTCGTCGAGGGTCAGCACCTGGCCTTCGAGGGGGCTGGCGACGACGCCGGTGCTGTTCGAGGCGGCGAGGGCTGCTTCGAAGCGCGCGTTCTGCTCCGGGTCCGTGGGACGAGCCTGGTCGAGGTCGCTCGTGGGCAGGTTTTCGGCGACGACGTCCTTGAAGCCGATGAAGTAGACGAGCGCTGCCGCTCCGAAGAAGGCCACGGCGCATCCGACGACCATGCCGATGATGGAGTTGGGGTTGTCGGGGCTGACCGAGTTGACGATGGTCAGCATGCCCGGCAGGCCGGCGTACGCGTAGTAGCGCGAGCCGAAGAAGGAGATGGTGATGGCGCCGACCGCGCCGGCGATGCAGGCGAGGAGGAACGGGCGCTTGAGGCGCAGCGTGACGCCGTAGATCGCGGGCTCGGTGATGCCGAAGATGCCGGTGACCGCTGCCGAGCCGGAGACGCCGCGCATCTCCTTGTTGCGGGTCTTGAGGAACACGCCGAAGGCCGCGCCGACCTGGGCGATGACGGCCGCGGTCTGGAACGCCTGGAACGAGTCCTGGCCGAAGCGGTCGAAGTTGTCGAGCACGAACGGCGTGACGCCCCAGTGCACGCCGAAGATGACGGCGACCTGCCAGAACGCGCCGATGAGGCCTGCCGCGACGGCTGGGGCGATCTCGACAAGCCAGTTGTAGCCGTTTGCGACGCCGGATGCGCCTGCTGCGGAGAGCGGGCCGATGACGAGGAGCACAAGCGGCACCATGACGACGGCAGAGATGAGCGGTACGAGAAGGGCCTGCGCGACGCCGCGGAGGTACGTGTTGAGGAAGCGTTCGAGGTAGGAGAGCACCCAGACGAGGATCAGCGGGGGCAGCACGGACGACGAGTAGGTCGTCGAGTTGAGGGCGATGCCGAGGAAGTCGATGGTCTCGCCACCCTCGATGCGACCCGCGAGGGCAGCCCAGTCGGGGTTCATGATGGCGGCGGCGCAGAGCACGGCGACGTAGGTGTTGACCTTGAAGTGCTTGGACGCGGTGATGGCGATGAAGATGGGGAGGAACGCGAACGGCGTCCACGAGATGAACGTGAGCACGAGGTCGGTGCCGGTGCCTTCGAACGCCGGCCAGATCATGCGCGTGATGATGAGCGAGCCCTGCAGGAGGCCCGCCGACGCGAGGATGTACACGAAGGGAGCGAACACGGCCGACATGGTCGCGATGACGCGGTTCAGGATGGACGGCTTGTGGGCCGTGGTCGCCGGTGCGCTGTTCGAGATCTTGGCGTTCGACATGAGCGCCTCGTGCACCTCGCCGACGTGCGAGCCGATGACGACCTGGAACTGACCGCCGGCTTCGACGACGGTGATGACGCCGGGGAGCGCGGCCACCTTGTCCTTGGCGCCAGCGGGGGTGTCGTTCAGGACGAGTCGGAGCCTCGTCGCGCAGTGCGACGCCGACTGGATGTTCTTCTCGCCGCCGACGAGATCGACGATCTCGCCTGCGAGCCTGGGATAGTTGCGGACTGCTTCAGCCATGGCATTCTCCATTGATGCTTGGGATGGGGACGTTCCCGAGCGGAGAGCCTGACGACATGACGGTGCAAGAACAGATAGCGAGGTCGACGCCCTGCGGAGCAGCAATGCTCGCAGTGCGTTGCGTCAGCTCCACTCGGGAGCTGTGACGTGGGTTCTTGCCTCGCTGAGTAACAGGCCCGCAGTCGCCTCGAACTCTAACCGCATGCTCGCCGATTCGGCAAGCGCGGATCGAGGGCTATTCAGGTCCGGCGACCTCCGGCGTGCCCTCGCGGCTGCCGACACCTGTCAGGCCGCGGTCGTCGAGGAGGCGCCGCGCGAGCACGGTCGACCCGGCGACGGCTGCTGGCATCGTGAAGACCGCTCCGCCTGGCACCATGAAGCAGAGCTGCGTCGCGACGCCGAAGCCGAGCAGCTGCGCGCGGTTGCCGCGGATGACGGACGCGCGCTGATCACCGAGCAGGCGGCGCGCATCCAAGGCCCTGCCGGTGAGCTCGCGCGAGAGCACCGTGCCGTTGAGGGCGACGCCCACGATCGCCGCGGTGATCGAGCCGACGAGCGGGATCACGCCGATGATGGCGACGACGATCGCGGCCAGGATGCCCATGCCGACGAGCCAGAGACTGCCCTTCGCGGCGGCCCAGAAGCCGAGCCCCTCCCCGGGGTTCTCGTCGCCGAGGTCGCGTTCGACGCTCAGCCAGATGCGCTCGTAGAACGGGTCGCCGACGGTCAGGGTGATCGCCGTGAAGGTCGTCACCGACAGGAAGACGCCGCCGGCGACGATGAGGGTCATGAAGGCGATGCGGAGAGTGTTGCGCCACACTTCGTCCCACTGCGCGGCCCATGGCGTCGCCCATTCGACGATGTCGTCGACGAAGAAGAACAGCGTCACGAGGGCCGTGCCGACCAGCACGAAGACGAGGAGCGCGGGGATGAGCCCCAGCAGCATCATGTGCGGCTTCCTCTTCCAGTACCCGAAGCCCTGGAAGAGCGCGCCGACGCCTGCGAAGAACTGCCCGATCATGCCACCGAGACTACTGAGGCGCGGCAGGGAAGCGGATGCGTGCATCCACGTCCCCGCCGCGCCTCAGCGCTCGCGGTCGGTGCGAGGAAGGATTACAGCGTGATGAGGCCGTTCGTCTTCGTGGTCGCGGCGTCGTAGCGCTGCTGCACGTTGTTCCAGTCGGCGATGTTCCAGAACGCCTTGATGTAGTCGGCGCGCACATTGCGGTAGTCGAGGTAGTAGGCGTGCTCCCACACGTCGAGCATGAGCAGCGGGACGAGGCCGAACGGCACGTTCCCCTGCTGGTCGAAGAGCTGGAAGATCGCGAGCTGCTCGCCGAGCACGTCGTAGGCGAGCACTGCCCAGCCGGAGCCCTGCACGCCGAGCGCGACGGCCGTGAACTGCGCGACGAACTTGTCGAACGAGCCGAACTGCTCGTCGATCGCCGTTGCGAGCGTGCCGGTCGCCGCACCGCCGCCGTTCGGGGAGAGGTTCGTCCAGAAGATGGAGTGGTTGACGTGGCCACCGAGGTTGAACGCGAGGTCCTTCTCGAGCTTGTTCACGTTGGCGAGGTTGCCGCTCTCGCGGGCTTCGGCGAGCTGCTCGAGGGCCGTGTTCGCGCCCTTGACGTAGGTGGCGTGGTGCTTGGAGTGGTGCAGCTCCATGATCTCGCCGCTGATGCTGGGAGCGAGCGCGGAGTAGTCGTAGGCGAGGTCGGGAAGGGTGTATGCGGTCATGGTGTGACCTTCTTTCTGTCGGATTTCGTGGAGTGGTTCGTGGTGGCTGTTCGCGAGAGCTCTACAGGTCGAAGGACGACGCGTCGAGGCGCCCGAAGCGACGGTTCTGGTACATGAGCGGCGGTGTGCTGCTGCCGTGGACCACTTCGAGGACCTCGGCGAGCACGATCGTCGAGCCGCCGACCTTGACGGTGCTGGCGATGCGGCAGCGCAGCGTCTCCCGCGCCTGGGGGAGGTACGGCTCGCCGGTGGGGAAGTGCTCCCAACCCTGCTCCGGGGTGAAGCGCGGGGCGCCGCTGCGGGCGAAGTCGAGGGCGAGCGTCTCCTGGTCGAGGCTGAGGAGGTTCACCGTGATGTCGCCTGCTTCGAGGAGGCCTCCGGCGCTGCCCGTGGCGCGCGTCACGGAGAACGAGAGGGTGGCCGGGTCGACGGCGACGGAGCTGACGCTCGACGCGGTGAGCCCGACCGGGCCGGTGGCGGTCTGCCCGGCGATGATCGCCACGGCGGCGGGATGCTCCCGGAAGGCCGTCTTGAATTCGTCGGCCAGTGTCACTTCGGCCGATGCCGCTTGAGCTGCTGCCTCGGGGGCGGAATCTGTCATCGAATCGGCTCTCTGCCTTCGCTGAAGGACGGGGATCGGAGTTGCGTGTGCGTTCTGTCTTCGAGGCTAGAACCTCAAGTATGGTTGAAGTCAATTCGAGCGGTGGGATTTCACTGTGAGCGAGACACGCAAGGACACACAGGGGTCGCCCCTGCCCTCCGACGAGCTGCTCACGGTGAGCGAGATGGTGCGACGCACCGGGGTCGCCGCATCCGCCCTGCGCTTCTACGAAGAGCTCCAGCTCATCGCGGCGGTGCGCACGGCTGGCAACCAGAGGAGATACGCGCGGCACATGATCCGCCGCGTGTCGCTCATCTCGGTCGCGAAGCGCCTCGGCATCCCGCTCTCCGACGTGCAGGATGCGTTCGCGGACCTGCCGCGTGACGCGACGCCGAGCCAGGAGGACTGGCAGCGGGCTTCTGGGCGTTGGAAGCGCACGCTCGAGGAGCGGCGGCGCGGCATCGAGCGCCTCGAGGAGGAGCTCATGGGGTGCATCGGCTGCGGCTGCCTCTCGATGAAGGCGTGCGGGCTCCTCAACCCCGACGACACCCTAGCGGGCGACGGATCCGGCCCGCGCAGGCTGCACTGAAGCGGGCTGCACTGAAGCGGGCTGCACTGAAGCGGGCTGGCCGACTGGGACCCGCGCTGAGCGCCGCGAGCCCCTGCGGTCTCGCCGAGGGCGGTGTTGTGGTCGTCAAAACGCGCCGGGAGCGACCCTGAGTCCGCCCTGGGCTGTGGATGGGGGCGAGGACCGAGCCTGGTCTCAGCTGTTGAGGCCGTCGAGGTAGGCGTCCGTGGTGCGCTTCTGCGCGGCGCGGGCGTCCGCCTCGTCCGAGCCCGCGGCGATGGATGCATCCGCCCATGCTTCTGCGCTCAGCACGAGGAACGTGCTGGCGTCGTCCGTCTGCACCCAGGCCGTGGTCTCGAGGGGCACGCTCGCGCCCGTCGCGAGGTGGTGGGCGAGGCTCGCGAAGCTGAGGTCCCAGCCGACTCCCGTCGCACCGACCCCGAACTTCGGCCACGTCTCCTCGTCGGTCGGCGAGTGGTGCTCGAGTGAGAGGGTCGCGTGGGTCTCGTCGACCTTCGTGAAGTGAACCTCGATGTGGGAGTGCTCGCCGTCGTACTCCCACGTGGCAGTGAACGAGTCGGGGGCGTGGCATCCCGTGATGTGCCCGTGGGCGTTGTCCTGAATCTGGTAGGTGCCGCCCTGGCGGAGGCTCCCGTCGACGGGAGCGAACCACTGCGCGAGACGGGAGATCTCGGTCGCGGCGGACCACAGCGAGCTGCGCTTCGCCGCGAACGTCTGCGTGAGGGTGATGACGAAGCCGTCGTTGCCGTCGAGCTCCTGCATCCGCACCGAGCGGGCGACGGCGGCGAGCTGGCCGGCGCCGTCGAACGTCGGAGTGCTGGTGGAGGCGGGCGTCGTGGTCATGTGCCCTCCTTCTGTGTGTCGGCGCGGGTTGAGCTGCGGGGGTGAGGGTGATGAGCTGCAGGCGGCGGGGGCCGGGGCGCCTGCATCTTCCGGGGTGCGGGCGTGCGAGGCGGGCACGCAGCCCGTCCCTCAAGGGTCGCACCCCGGCGCATACCTTCGCAGGCTCGGCGCGGGGTTCGCTGTGACGATTACGTGAAGTTGCGGTTGCGGGCGTGCGACGACGCCGTGGGTCGCGGGAGGTGGGTTCCGCGGGTCAGGGAACGCGAATGGCCTGGGTTGCCGCCGTCTCGCCCTTCCATGGCAGGAGGAAGAGCGCGAGCAGTCCGGCGATGATGGTGAGCCCGCCGACCATCCAGATGACGCCCGGCCAGTCGAAGTGCTGGAAGAAGACGCCGCCGAGGAACCCGAAGATGCTGGAGCCGCCGTAGTAGCCGAGGTTGTAGAGGGCCGTCGCCTGGGCGCGGCCTCTGCTCGGGTAGGCGCCTGCCCAGCCGACGGCGACGGAGTGGGCGCCGAAGAATGCGGCGGTGAAGATCGCGAGTCCCGTGATGACGAGCCAGAGCTGCGGCGAGAGGGTGAGGGCGAGTCCGCCGAGTGAGACGGCGGTGGATGCGAGGAGCACGAGCTTGCGTCCGTGGCGGCCGGCGAGGCGGGCGATGAAGGGCGACGAGAAGGAGCCCGCGAGGTAGGTCACGAAGACGAGCGAGACGAGCCAGACGGGGAGGAAGTAGGGGACTTGGGTGAGGTGGAAGCCGAGGAAGTTGTAGACGGCGACGAACCCGCCCATGAGGAAGAACCCCTGCGCGAACAGCCCGAGCATCCTGGTGCTGGAGAGGTGCGCGGTGATGGCCTTCCAGGCGCGGCCGATGCTCGCGCCGAGGGTGCCGCCTGCGTTCTTCGCGAGGGGTGCGAAACCGCGGGGCTTCGGGATGAGCCAGATGAAGAGCACGGCCATGGCGACGGAGATGAGCGACACCGTCAGCAGGCCGAGCCGCCAGTCGAGGAGCTCTGCGACGGGGGTCGGCACGATTCGACCGCCGAGCCCGCCGAGGGTGTTGCCGGCGACGAACGTGCCAGCGGCGCCGGCCGCTGCGGTGGGGTGGAGCTCCTCGTTGAGGTAGGCGATGGCGCAGGCGGGGACGCCGCCGAGTGCGAGGCCTTCGAGGAGGCGAAGCGCGAGGGCCAGCTCGAAGCTGGGCATGAGGATCATGAGCAGGCCGAGGATGGTGGCGCTCGAGATGGAGATCGTGATGGCGCGCACGCGCCCCATCCGGTCGGCGGCGATCGACCACGGCAGCACTGAGATGGCGACGCCGAGGGTGCCCATGGAGACCATGAGGGCGGCGGTCGCGGGGTCGATGGCGAAGGTCGTCGAGATCTCCGGCAGCAGCGCCTGCGGGGCGTAGAGCTGCGCGAACGTCGCGAACCCGGCGCAGAGCATCGCGAGCTGGATGCGCCGGTAGTCGCGTGATCCCCCGAGGTGACCGAGCCAGGGGTTGCCTGTGGACGGGGGCTTCGGGGTGTTGGTGCGGTCGGGTGTCACTCGTTCGAGGGTACTCCGGGGACTCCCGGTCGGCGTTGTGCGCCTGCATGGGTGCGCGCGCATCGTTCGTCGCCTCGCCCGAACGGCACGCGACCCGCCGGGTTTGCGGACCGGTCGGGTCGTGTGTAAGCTATCCCCTGGTCAATCGCGCAAGCGAGAGACCGGGCGCCCGTAGCTCAACGGATAGAGCATCTGACTACGGATCAGAAGGTTAGGGGTTCGAATCCCTTCGGGCGCACAGTACAAGAGCTTCACAGTTCAGGTACGCAGCTCTGTGTTGAGACAGATGCAGGAAAGGCTCGCGAAAGCGGGCCTTTTTTGTTGCTTGTTGCTTGTTGCCTGCTGCCTGCTGCCTGTTGCCTGATGGGCCCAGCCTGATGTCTCTTGCCTGCCGCCTCGGCCCAGCGAGTCAGCCGCGCCCGGTGGTCCGGAGCGCTTCGGGGTTCGCCGTCGCGTCGCGGCGCGAGGTGCGGGCGAGCGCGATGCCGCCGAGGATCAGCACCGCGAGGGCGCTGGCGGGTGCGAGCAGCAGGCCGAAGTATCCGAGGCCCACGAGGAACTCGGTCGCTGCAGGGTCGTCCGGTCGGAGGCCTGCTGCGATTCCGATGGCAGTGAGCGCGATTCCGAGGGCGGCGGCCGCAGCGATGAGCAAGGGCTTCATGGGGTGATCCTGGCACACCAACTCCATGCGCAGTCTGGCTTCTCCGGAGGCGATGACTCTCACGCGGCGTCGCTCGTTCCACGGGCCGGGCGCCGACTCCGGGCCTCTCAGCGTGCGCCTCGTATGGTTGGAGCCGGTATTCGAGATCACTCCGGGGAGTTCGTGACTGTGCGTAGATCATCACCTGCTGTGGGCGCTGTCGGCGCGCTTGCCGTTGCGCTGCTGTTGAGCGGATGCACGCTCGCGGAACGCATCGGCGGCGAAGACTCGGGCTCGCCGAGCGCACCTTCGACGGCCGCATCCTCGACAGGTGCACCCTCGTCGGCCCAGGCGACGCCCGCGACGCCAGCACCGACGACCTTCCCCGTCGCCGACGCCCTGGAGGGCGACGCACTTGTGTGTCAGGACGCGAACGCGGCGACGGACGCGATGTTCTCCCTCTCGGCCGGTGGCGCGAGTTACGACGGCGATGCGGACAAGCAGGCGCAGTTCACGGCGGCCGTCGATCAGCTCCTCGCTGCACGCGACGCCGAGACCGCTGACCCCGAGGTCGAGAAGGCGGTCAGCGACCTCGTCTTCACGTTCACCGGGCGTGCCTCCGACCGCGACGACTGGCTCATCTGGGACGCGGCGCGGACGCACGCCGCTGACCCGGACTCCGGCACCGTCGAGGACGCGCTCGACGATGCGGATGACGCCTGCGACGACGTCGGCTACGACTGGGTCGACTGGGCGCCCCGCACGTAGCTCGGTCGAAGCGCGACTGCACGGCCCGCACGCCCGCGTCGGCCTCGTTACGGGTCACGCGACCCCGAATCGTGCGGGTCAGGCTCTCCCCTTCAGGATGAGGTTCCAGTAGACCCAGGGCAGTACGTGGCGGTCGAACACCCACGTGAGGCGGCGCTCGCGGGCGAGGCCCTTCCAGAACGGGATGCTCGGGCGCTGCTCGAGGGTGTCGTCGAACTCCCCGAAGACGACGCTCGAGCGCGACACCGTGAATGGGGCGACGGTGTAGCCGTCGTAGTCGCTCTGCGGGGCCTGCTCGCGGAGCACGCTCACGAGGTTCTCGGCGAGCGCCTTCGTCTGCTTCCTCAGCGCGCCACCGGAGCGCTGGCTGCGCGAGACGGCGGCATCGCCGAGCGACCACACGTTCGGGAACCGGTGGTGCCGCATCGAGTGCGTGTCCACGTCGGCGAACCCGCGCTCGCTGGCCATCTCGGGGGTCGGGTAGGCGAGGTCAGCGCCCGCGAGCCCGGCTTCGGCGATCCACTCGGGAGCCCGCTGCGGCGGCTCCACGATGAGGGCGTCGTAGGGGATGCGCTCGCTGCCTTCACCGGCGGTCTCGACAACTGCGGTCTTCGCGTCGCCGAGCACTTCGGTGAGCTGTGCCTGGCGGCGCACCTCGATGCCGTATTCGGCGATCTTGCGCTCGAGCTCGCGGTCGATGGCGGGCACGCCGAGCGGCGTCGCGTCTGGCAGCACGAGCACGACCCGGATGCGGTCGAGCACGTCCCGGGATCGCCAGTAGTCGCAGGCGAGGTACATGGGCTTCTGGATCGCGCCGCCGAATGACGCGGGCTCCGGCGCCTGAACGAACACGGCCGTCCCCTGCCGCAGCTCGCTCAGCATCCGGGAGGTCTTGTGGGCGAGGCTGATCTCGTAGCTGGACGCGACGTTCGGGGTGTCGAGCGCGGCCTGAAGGCCGGGGATCGCATCCCAGTCCTGCACGACGCCGGGGCAGACGACGAGGTGCTCGTAGCCGATGCGGCGTCCGGATGCGAGGACGAGCGACGACGTTCCCGGGTCGACCGAGGCGACGGCGTCGCGGATGAGCGTCACGCCGTCCGGCATCACGTCGGCCTGCGGTCGCGCGGCCTGGCTCGCTTTCGCGGTGCCGCCGGCGACGTGCGAGAGGAGCGGCTGGTAGACGTGGTTCTCGCGCGGCTCGACGACGGTGATGTCGTTGACGCCGGCCCGCTGGAGTCGGCCCGCGACGGACAGGCCTGCGTTGCCACCCCCGATGACCAGCACTCGGTAGGTGGTGAGCGTCGGCTGCTGCTTCGGCGTCGGCTGCCGCTTCGGTGTCGGCTTCGGTGTCGTCGCTGACTGCTGCGCTGGCTCTGCGGCGCCGTTCGAGGTGGGGGTCATCAGAGCGACGCTATCCGCCACTCGCCGTCAGGGGAGTCGAGACCGGGTCATGGTCACGCAACTCCCAGCCTGCTGCCACCATCGCGAAACAACTGGGCGGGGGCGGCGATGCCGCCTACGAACGTGAGCGTCCGAGCCACCAGTCGGGGGACGCGGCGATGATGGTGCGCGCGGCAGCATCCACGTCCGCGAGCTCGCCCGAGCGCAGCCACTCCTCGATGGCGCTGACGGTGCCGCCGCCCGCGTAGGCGACGAGGATGCGGCGGTGCCGTTCGGGGTCGATGCCCGGCTGCGCTGGCGGAGCGATCTCGGGGTGTCGCTCGAGGTGGGTGAGGAGGCCAGCCTCGACTCGGTCGACGAGGGTGTCGCGCACGGGCCCCGTGAGGCGAGGCGTCATGGAGTTGAGGTAGATCTGCGCGTGGCGGGCGACGTGCCGGAGGAGCGCGCGCTCGGGTTCGTCGAAGACGCTCAGCTCGGTGCCGCTCGTGACGGGCAGGGTCGCGATCGGGGCCATCAGGGCGTCGATCTCCTCCCCGAGGAAGTCCGCGAGGAGGTGCTCGGGGGTAGTCGCGTGGCGGTAGAACGTGTCTCGGGTGATGCCGGCGGCCCTGGCGACCTGGGCGACGCTCACGTCGGCGATGGGCTGGGCGGCCGCGAGCCCGTAGATCGCCGCGCGGAGGGCCGAGCGGGTTCGTGCCTGACGCGGGTCCATTCGCCCACCTTATGGGGTGTGTGGCTCCTTCTCGGCAAACTATCTGACAGGTGACTTATAGCGGGCGTAGGGTGAAGGGGGTCGCCAACGAGGGCGGTCAGAACGGAGTGGGCAATGTCACACGAAGCAGGCTCAAGCACAGCGAACAGCGCCGGGGCCAGCCCCGGCCGGTTCGCCGGCAAGGTCGCGATCGTCACGGGCGGGGTCTCGGGCATCGGCGCGAAGATCACGGAGCGGCTCGTCGCGGAGGGCGCGTCCGTCGTCGTCGCCGACATCAACGCAGAGCTCGTCGCCTCGGCCAGCGAGACCTTCGGCGCCAGCGTCGTCGGCCGCCGCACGGATGTGACCGACGAGGACGACTTCGCGGGGCTCGTCGCCGAGACTGTCGAGAAGTTCGGCACGCTGGACGCGCTCTTCAATGTCGCGGGCGGGTCGCGTTCCGGCACCCTCACCGACATCTCCTTCGAGGACTGGGACTTCACGGTCCGCCTCAACCTCTACAGCGCCTTCAACGGCACCCGCCTGGCAGCCCGGCAGTTCCTCGCCGAGGGCAAGCCGGGCTCGATCGTCAACGTCGCGTCGCTGAACTCGCTCGTGCCGATGCACTTCGGGGTCGGTTACACGGCCTCCAAGGCTGCCGCCGTGATGCTCACGAAGCAGGCGGCGCTTGAGCTCGGCGAGCATGGCATCCGCGTCAACGCGGTCTCGCCCGGCCTCGTCGCGACCCCGCTCACGAAGGGCCTCACGGACCTCCCCGGGGTGCAGGAGGCCTACGACGAGCGCATCCCGTTCCGTCGCGCGGCGCAGCCCGAGGAGATCGCGTCCGCCGCTCTGTTCCTCGCGAGCGACGACGCCTCCTACATCTCGGGCGACAACCTCGTCGTCGACGGCGCCTGGTCCACGACCGGCTACCCGGACCTGCGGAAGTTCCTCGCATGAAGGCGGCAGTGTTCCACGCCAAGGAGGACGTGCGCATCGAGGAGGTCGCTGAGCCGACACCGGGCCCCGGCCAGGTGAAGCTGCGCTGCGCGTACGCCGGCATCTGCGGATCCGACCTGCACGTCTACTACGCGCCCGAATCCTCCGGGCTCGACTTCGAGCATCCGCACCCCGTCACCGGGTCCATGCCGCCGCAAATCCTCGGGCACGAGTTCTCGGGAACCGTGGTCGAGCTCGGCGAGGGCGTCGACTCGGTTCAGGTCGGCGACCGGGTCGCGGTCTGGCCGATCTACGCGTGCGGCGAGTGCGCCGCCTGTCGTCGCGGCAAGCCGAACGTGTGCACGAAGATCGGCTTCCACGGCCTCTCGTCGCACGGAGGCGGCATGGCCGAGTTCACGACGGTGGATGCGACGAAGCTGCACGTGCTCCCCGAGAACGTCGACATGCGCCTCGGGGCCCTCGTCGAGCCGATGGCGGTCGCGTGGCACGCCGTCGAGCAGAGCGGTGTGCAGGCGGGGCAGACGGCGCTCATCTCGGGTGCCGGCCCGATCGGCATCGGCGTCTGGTTCGCGCTGCGCGCCAAGGGCGTCGAGACGGTCATCGTCTCGGAGCCGAGCGGAGGGCGCCGTGCCGCGATCGCCGGAGTCGGGGCGAGCAACCTCGTCGACCCCACGCAGGAGGACCTCGCGGCCCGCGTCGCGGAGCTCACGGGCGGGGACGGCGTGGATGTCGCGTTCGACGCCGCCGGGGTGGGGCCAGCCGTGGCCGCCTCGCTCGCGAACCTCACGCCGGGCGGTCGCGTCGTGGTCGTCGCCATCCACGAGCGGCCCATGGACTTCCTGCCGACGCAGCTGGTCATGGGGGAGACCGCGATCGTCGGCACCCTCGCCTACCTGCAGAGCGACTTCGACGCGGTCATCGCGGCGATGGCGGCCGGCGGATACACGGCGGACGGATGGGTGGATGACGTGCCCGTCGACGACGTCGTCGGGGCCATCAAGCGCCTGCGTTCGGGTGAGGGCATGAAGGTGCTCGTGCGCACTTAGGCAGGCGCGAGGCTCGGGGCGCGGGTGCTGTCCCGGCGCTACCCTGCGCCATCCCCGCGCTCCCTGTCGCTACCCGCCGTGCACGCGCACCGTGCTCGGCGGGTTCGCGGCGAGCTTCGACGCGGGGCGCACGGGGCGGCGCTCGAGGTTGCCGCCGCAGTTCGGGCACGCCCGCCCGGGGAACGTGGCGACGCAGTCTCGGCACCACGTGCATTCGAAGGTGCAGATGTAGGCCTCGGCGTGCGGGGGCAGGTCGACGTCGCAGCGCTCGCAGTTCGGGCGCAGCTCGAGGGCCACTAGGCGAGCCCGTTCTTCGCCGCGTACGGGTCCCAGCTCGCGTCTGCGTGCACCTCGAGCTCGGCGGCGTCGGTGAGTGTGGCCGCGACCTCCGGCCCGTGGATCGCGGCGATGATCGCGGCCGTCATGTCCATGCCGGCGGCGACCCCGGACGACGTCCACCGGTTCCCGTCCTCGACCCAGCGGGCCTGCGGCACCCAGTCGACGGATGCGCCCTGCGATGACGCCCACGCGAACGCCCGCTTGTTGGAGGTCGCGCGGAACCCGTCGAGGAGGCCCGCTGCCGCGAGCAGCGCCGAGCCGGTGCAGACGGAGGTCACGAGCCTCGCATCCGCCGCCCAGCTCGCGAGCCAGGCCAGGAACTCGGGGTCGGCAGCGAGCCGGCGCGTTCCCTGCCCGCCAGGGACGAGCACGATGTCGGGACTCGCGGCGTCGGGGAAGGCGCTCGTGGCGATGACCTCCGGGCCCTGCGAGCTGCGGACCGGGCCGGCCTGCGGGGCGATGAGCTCGACGTCGAACAGGGACGGGTCGATGCGGAACAGCTCGACGGGGCCGAACACGTCGAGGAGCTCGAACCCTTCGAACAGGACGACGGTGACGCGGCGCTTCGCTTCAGGCATGACGCCATTCTCACAGTGCGCGGCCCGGATCTCCGAGCGCGGATTGCCGGGCCGGGGCTGAGTCGTGGTCGTTCGGCGGCGACCGGAGCGACCACAACCGCGCCCTTGGGCGATCTCGGCTGACGCTCAACTGCTTCCGCCAGCATGTTTCGCATGAGCGATTCCCCCAAGACCCAGCCCGCCGGCGACCAGCCAAGCGACGCGATCGACTTCGCGGACCTCAACTTCAAGCTCGCCGTCATCCAGGAGCTGATGTACGAGCAGGAGCTGCTGACGCCCCAGTTCGTGCTCGCCGACTTCCTCGAAGAGCACGTGGACCGGGAAGTGGACCTGTCGAAGGAGATCTCGGAGCCGATCCCCGAGGTGCTCGACTACTTCCGGGCGCTGCCGGTGCCCAGCGAGTTCGCGCCGGCCGTCGAGGAGCTCTTCCAGGACGGCGGGAACGACATCTACATGGAGATCGCCCCGCAGTGGAGCGGCGAGGACTCGACCTTCGACATCACGGACTTCACCGACACCCGCCATTTCCCGAACCTGTCGGCGATGACCCTTCTCGGGGTCGACGAGGAGGTTCTCGACGGGCTTCGCCGCAAAGGCATCGACGCGCAGCTGCTCTGAGCGCGGGTCGTCGAACGCGGACGCGCGTCGGCCTGTGCAGGGGCCGATCGGTGCGCAGCTGCTCTGACCGCGGGGCAGAGAGGGCGGGCGTGCGCCGGCGTGCGGGTGCCGGTCGGCGCGCGCCGGTCTGAGGCTGCTGCCTGGAGCTCACCGCTCAGCGCACGGCGAGGAGGATCTTGCCGACGTGTTCGCCCGACTCCATGCGCCGGTGAGCTCGGTGCGCGAAGTCGAGGGTTTCAACGGTGTCGAGCAGGGGCCGCACCTTGCCGGCTTCGACGAGCGGCCACACATGCTCGCGCACCTGCGCGACGATCTCGCGCCGCTCTTCGAGCGGGCGCGCGCGGAGGGTCGTCCCCCAGATGCGTCCGCGCTTCTGCATGAGGCGCCCCACGTTGATGGTGGCTTCGTTGCCGCCCTGCGCCGCGATGACCATGACGCGGCCGTTCGTGGCAAGGGCGTCGACGTCGCGCGCCAGGTAGTCTCCGCCGACGAGGTCGAGGATGACGTCAACACCGCGACCCTCGGTGGCCTCGGCGATGACCTCCACGAAGTCCTGGTCGCGGTAGTTGATTCCTCGAGTCGCGCCGAGCTGCTCGGTCGTGGCGACCTTCTGCGGGGTGCCGGCGGTCGCGTAGACGGTGATGCCGAGCGCGGAAGCGAGCTGGATGGCGATGGTGCCGACGCCGCTGGTGCCTCCGTGCACGAGCAGGGTGTCGCCCGCCTTGAGCTCCGCGCTCATGAAGAGGTTCGACCAGACGGTGGCGACCGCTTCGGGGAGGCCGGCCGCCTCGACGAGGTCGACGCGCTTCGGCATGGGGAGCACGAGCCCTTCGTCGACGGCGACGCGGTCGGCGTAGCCGCCGCCAGACAGGAGCGCGACCACGTAGTCGCCCACCTTCCAGGCTGTGACGGACGCCCCAACGGCGACGACGGTTCCGCTCACTTCAAGGCCAGGCCAGTCGGGTGCCCCGGCCGGTGACGGGTACTTGCCCTCGCGCTGGGCGACGTCGGCGCGATTCACGCCGGCGGCGGCCACATCGATGACAACTTCGAGGAGCCCGGGGGTGGGCTCGTCGACTTCGGAGAGGACGAGGGCCTCCGGGCCGCCAGGCGTGGGAACCGTGATTGCGCGCATGGGGGTCAGTGTTTCATGCGGGCCCCTATACTCCCTCACATGTCAGGCCTCCCTTTCCCGTCAGGCCTCCCTTCCCCGTCGGGGCGCGAGGACGCGTCGGTGCGGGGCGGTGCGGTGGCGCGGCCCGAGCTGAGCGTGCTCGCCCGCGTGCGCGCCGCATCCGCTGCCCTCGGGCCAAGCGAACGCAAGGTCGCGCAGATGGTGCTGACGCGACCAGACGAGGTGGTCGAGTGGTCGACGGCTGAGCTCGCGGACGCTGCTGGCACGTCGACGGCCACCGTCATCCGTGCGTGTCAGAGTCTCGGGTTCCGCGGCTTCCAGCACCTGCGGCTCGACCTCGCGCGTTCAGCTCCGCTCGCGCCGCGAGAGCAGGCGCAGGCGGTGGAGGCGAGCACGTTCGACGATGCGATCGACGCGGTGCGGCTCGCGCAGGACAGCGTCGACCCGGAACGCATCGCCGCGGCCGTCGCCGCTCTTCGCGGTGCCACGCGCATCGTGCTCGTCGGCAGCGGGTTCTCGGGGCCGCCCCTGCAGGACTTCGCGATGCGCCTCAGCACCCTCGGGCACTCCGTCGAGGCGCCCGTGGATGCGCTCGCGCAGCAGTTCGCGGTGCGGTCGCTGTCCAGCGGCGACGCGTGCCTGACGCTCAGCTACTCAGGCGCCAACGTGCAATCGCTGCGCGCGGCGGAGGCTGCCAGGGCGCAGGGGGCCTCTGTGGTGCTCGTCACGAGCTACGCCCGTTCGCCGCTCGGGCGGGTCGCCGACATCGTCGTCACGACGGGGCCTGCGGGAACGGCGCACGACATCGACCCGTTCCTCGCGCGCCTCGGCCACACCATCGTGCTGCACACACTGCACTCCACGTTGGCGCAGGTCACCGGTGACGAGACGGCCGTCGGCATGCGCCACGTCGTGGCCGACGCGCTCTCCGAGGACTGAGGCGACCGTCTGCTGCTGGACTGTGGCGACCGTCTGCTGCTGCACTGCGGCGACCGTCTGCTGCTGAAGTGAGGCGACCGTCTCCTGCCGGCGGTCCGACAGGCGGCCGCGCTCGTCTGTGGTCGTCGCCGCTTGAACTCGCCTCTCGGCGTTCATCCGCGCGCTCGCCGCCCGTCACCGTGTGTTCACCGTCCCTCGACACACTCCCGATGTAACGACGTTCCAAGCCCTGCGGAATCGGTGTAACGGGTTCTCCCCAGGTGCTTGGAACCGAGGCATTGGTCGCAACGCAACGGGAGGTGCTCGTGAGGGCAATCGAGATCGACGGGTTGTTCAACGCCCGCGCAGCTGACGAAGCTTCGCCCTGGATCGTGCGCGCCGGCTCCCCGGATGCTCTCTCGATCGACGGAGAGTCAGCGCTGCGGGCGCTTGGCGTCGAGCTCATCCTCGACCTCCGAGAGCGTGCCGAGTCGGGCGACCGCGCTCACGGCGTCCCGGTACGCCAAGTCCCCTTGTATGGCAGCGAGCCGCCCGTCGCGGGCCGCCTCGAGGACATCTATGAGACGCTCCTGCGCCGTCGCGGCGGGGCACTCACGGAGGCTGTCGCCGTGCTGGCCAACGCAGAGCGTGGCGTGCTCGTGCACTGCACAGCAGGCAAGGACCGCACGGGGCTCGTCGTCGCGCTCGCGCAGCTCGTGGCAGGTGCAAGCGAAGCAGACGTGGTGCGTGACTATGCGCTCTCCGGCCTCGCGGTCCGCTCGGTCCGCGAGGCGTTCGCGTTCGCCGTGGCCGACGCGTACCCGTCGGATCAGCGCGACGAGATCCTGCGCCTCCATCTCGACAGCCCACCGGAAGCGCTCGAGCATGCCCTCTGCATCGTCCGTGAGCTCGGCGGGGCCGAAGCGTACCTGCGCTCGCATGGCCTCACCGAGGAGCAGGTGCGTGCCCTGCGTGCCAAGTCCGGCCGGACGACGGCGAGCGCGCTCGCCGCGTCGGTCGCGCCCGCCTCGCAGGTCGCGCCGGTCGGGTCGGCCTCGTCGGCTTCACCCACCCCGCCAGTCGCGTCATGACCGCCGGTCGCTCCCACCCCGCCGGCCCGGCCCGGCCGTCCGGCCCGGCCCACCCAGCCGGCCCGGCCCATCTCGCCGGTCAGATCATGCCGGCTAGCCTGAACTCGACGGGGTCGCGTCGCTCGACGGTGCTCCACCTGAGCGACGTGCACGCGACCGCCGCCGCACCCCTGTACGGGGTGGTCGACGGCATCACGCGGATGCGCGCGGCGAGCGACTACGCGCGCGCCGCGGGTCTCGAACCGGAGGCGATCGTCATCAGCGGCGACCTCATCGAGCGCGGCAACTCGGCCGCGTACCCGGCCCTTCGCGACGCCCTCCTCGACGTGGAGGATTCGTGGGGTGTGCCCGTGCTCTCGGTGCTCGGCAACCACGACGACAGGACCGCGGCTCGCATCCTCCCCGGCCATCAGGCACCGGCGGGTGGCCGCGCGGAGGACGCCTCACCCCGCGCCGTGCGAGTCGGCGAGTGGCGTTTCGTCTTGCTGGACTCGTCCACAGGGGCGTTGGGGGCGGAGCAGCTCGCATGGCTGGAAGCCGAGCTGAAGCTGCCCGCTGGCGCTGGCGCTGGCGCTGGCGCTGGCGCTGGCGCTGGCACCGGCGCCGGTATCAGCGCAGACAGCCCCCTCGCGCCCTCGGGGACGGTTGTCGTCATGCACCACCCGCCGCTCGGGTCGCCGCTGCCGATGCTGGCGCGCGCGGGCCTCCGCGACGCCGCAGACTTCCTCGACCTCGTCGAGGGCACCGACGTTCGCGCGATCCTGTGCGGGCACTTCCACCATCCGCTGTCCGCCACCATGCGCGGCGTGCACGTCTCCGCGGGGCCGGCGCTCGCCTACCACCAGGTCATGGACGCCGAGCCGGGCACGGTGAGCGGCTTCGACCGCTCGATGTTCTCGCTCGTGCACCTCAGCGCGGACGGCGTCAGCGCATCCAGCGTCGGCGTCGAGCACCCCGCCCCGCTCTTCACGCTCACCCCCGCCCCGTCTCAACTCCCACCTGTCTCCTCCTGAACAGACCCGCTCTCCTCGAACAGTTAGGTCATCATGAACTCTCTCCGTACCCCAGCCGCGCTCGCGGCCTTCGGCCTCGCCGGCGTCCTCCTCGCTGGCTGCGCAAGCTCCCCGAGCACCGCCGCCAGCGGCGACGCCAGCCCGTCGGCGGCATCCGCCCTGGAAGCCGCCACCATCACCCTCTACACGTCAGAGCCGCAGGAGAAGGCGGATGCGCTCGTCGCCGCCTTCAACGAGGTGCACCCGGAGGTCACCGTCGAGGTGTTCCGGGCTGGCACGGGCGATCTCACGACGCGAGTCGCCACCGAGCAGGCTTCCGGCGGCGTGCAGGCTGACGTGTTCCTCGCCGCAGACGCTGGCACGTTCGAGGACTACGCGGCCGACGAGCTGCTCCTGCAGTACTCGCCGGCCGACGTCGAGTCGCTCAACCAGGACATCGTCGACCCGGAGGGCTACTACACGGGCACGCGCATCATCCCGACCGTCATCGCCTACAACACGGGCCTCGTCAGCGAGCCGCCGACGTCGTGGGCTGAGCTCACCGACGCCGAGTACGCGAACAAGCTGGTCATGCCGAACCCTGACGTGTCCGGCGCGGCCGCCTACAACGCCGCCGTCTGGCTTGACGAGCCAGCACTCGGCGAGGAGTGGATGACGAAGCTCGCCGCGAACAAGCCCGTCATCGCGGACAGCAACGGCCCCGTCTCGCAGGCCATCGCGACGGGCGCACAGCCCGTGGGGATCGTCGTCGACTACCTGGCGCGCGAGCTCGCCGCCCAGGGGTCGCCCATCGCGGTGTCCTACCCGACCGAGGGTGTGCCCTACGTGTCGCAGCCCGTCGGCATCTTCGCGAACACCGAGGAGGAGGCGGCATCGAAGGCGTTCGTCGACTTCCTCGTGAGCGCCGACGGCCAGGAGCTTGCCGTCAGCCAGTCGTACCTGCCGGTCCGCGAGGACGTCGGAACTCCAGAGGGCGCCCCGTCGATGGACGAGATCACGATCCTCTCCCCGGAACTCGAGGCCATCCGCGCCAGCCAGGACGCGGCCGTCGAGAAGTTCCGCACGCTGTTCCTCTGATGAAGACGCCGTTCCTCTCATGACCGCAACGCTCACGGCGCCCCGGGGCGGTGCCGCTCAACGCGGCGGCACCGCCTCGGCGGCCGTTCGGAAGCCCCGGCCTTCAGGGCCGGATGGTGTTCACGGCCTGTCGCTTGCCCTCTGGGTCGCGGTCGCCGCGTTCGTGCTCGTGCCGATCGGCGCGATCCTCGTCCTCGCCGCCGGTGGCTCGCAGCTGCACGTCCTCTGGCAGAGCGACGTCGTCGAGGCCGCGACGAACAGCCTCGTGTCGGCCGGCGCATCCGCGCTCGGCGCCGTGGTGATCGGCACGGCGCTCGCTGTGCTGCTCGACCGCACCGACCTGGCTGGGCGCCGCGGCCTGCGACTCCTCGCGCTCACCCCGCTGCTCGTGCCGCCGTTTGTCGGCGCGATCGCGTGGCTCGGCATCGCCGGGCCGACGAGCCCCGTGAACCTGTGGTGGGCGCAGGCATTCGGCGGCCCGCTGTGGTCGATCTACGGTGCGGACGGGGTCATCCTGCTCCTCACCGTGCACAGCTACCCCATCGCGATGCTCATCGTGTCGGCCGCCCTGCGCCGCGTGCCGTCCGACCTCGAGCAGGCCGCGCGCATCGCTGGGGCGAGTCCCGCCCGCAGCGTGTTCACGATCACCGTCCCCCTCCTGCGGCCCGCCCTGCTGTCGTCGTTCGTGCTCATCGCGGTCGGCAACCTCGCGGACTTCGGTATCCCCTCGATCATCGGTCTGCCCGAGCAGTACACGACCCTCGCGACGCTCGTCTACCGCTACCTGCAGTCGGGGACCGTGGATGAGCCGCTCGCCGTCGTCGCGACGATCGGGGTCGTGCTGCTGCTGCTCGCCCTCGCGGCGCTGGTCGTCGACTTCCTCATCGGCAGGAGCCGTTGGGAGCTCGACTCGTCGTCGTCCGCCCCGCAGCTGCTGCCGCTCGGGCGGGCGCGCGTTCTCGCGTCCATGGTGACCTGGGTGCTGGTGCTCACCGTGACCGTGCTGCCGTTGCTCGCGCTGCTGCAGCAGTCGCTGCTCCGCGCGCCGGGGCTCGCCCTGGTGCCGGAGAACCTCACGCTCGACAACGTCGTGAAGGCCGTCACCTCCGCCAACGCGATCCAGGGCGCCACGAACTCGGTCATGCTCGCGGTGCTCGCGGCCCTCATCTGCGGGTTCCTCGGGCTCGGCATCGCGGTGCTCGTCACCCGGACTCGGATGCGCGGGAGCGGCCCCTTGCGGGCCCTCGCCATGCTGCCCCAGGCGGTGCCGGGCATCGTCATCGCCGTCGCGTGGCTCGTGCTGGCACCCCACATCGGCCTGTTCAACACGCCGTGGCTGATTCTGTGCGCCTACGTCACCTCGTTCACGGCGCTCGTGGTGCAGGCAGTGGCGGCGCCGCTGGCGAGCACCCCGGCGAGTGCGGAGGAGGCGGCGAGGATCGGGGGAGCTGGGCGGATGCGCGCGCTCGTGGACATCTCCAGCCGCATGGCGGCGCCCGCGGCGATCTCCGGTGCGGTGCTCGTCGCCGTCACGGCGGTTCGCGAGCTGACGCTGTCCGTGCTGCTCCTCTCGCCCGGATCGCAGACCCTCGGCGTCGCGATCTTCAACCTCCAGCAGGCCGGGGCATTCAACACGGCCGCAGCGCTGTCCCTCATCGTGGCGCTCCTCGGCGTCACCGTCATCGGCGTCGCGACGAGGGCGCCGAAGTAGCGGGCGGTGCCCTCCTCGACCCTCTGACCTGCATCACTCTCCTGGAAGGAAACACCGTGGCATCCGTCACCCTCGACTCAGTCTCCGTCCGCTTCCCGAGCGGCACCGTCGGCCTCGACAGCGTCGACCTCGCCGTGCGCGACGGGGAGTTCCTGGCGCTGGTCGGCCCGTCCGGGTCGGGCAAGACGACCCTTCTGCGCACCATCGCGGGGTTCCAAGCGCCCTCATCGGGGCGGGTGAGCATCGGCGAGCGGGTCGTGGCCGGCGGGGGATCCGTCGTGCCACCGGAGGCCAGGGAGCTCGGCATGGTGTTCCAGCAGCACGCCGTCTGGCCGCACTGGAACGTCGGCCGCAACGTCGACTACCCGCTGCGCCGCGCCCGTGTCGCGAAGCCCGAGCGCCGCCGGCGTGTCGATGAGGCGCTCGAGATGGTCGGCCTGGCCGGCTCTGCGAAGCGCAACCCGGCGACGCTGTCTGGTGGTCAGCGGCAGCGCGTCGCGATCGCCCGCGCGCTGATCGGGAGACCGCGGGTGCTGCTGCTCGACGAAGCCCTGTCGGCGCTCGACGAGCCGCTGCGCGACAGTCTCAGGCTCGAGCTGCACACGCTCACGCGGGAGCTCGGCCTGACGGTGGTGCATGTCACCCACGACCGCTCCGAGGCGCTGGCCCTCGCCGATCGCGTGGCGGTGCTCGACGGCGGGCGCATCCAGCAGCTCGGCACCCCGGAGGAGCTCGTGACGCGTCCCGCGTCGCCGTTCATCGCGAAGTTCCTGTCCGACGCGACGATCGTCGACGGCACGATCGTCGGTGCAGTTGACGGCGCAGTTGACGGTGCAATCGTCGGTGCAGTTGACGTGGCGGTCGGCGGCGCAATCGGCGTGGCGGTCGGCGGCGCAGTCGGCGGGGTGGTCGACACGGCGGGGTTCGCGGCGGATGCGCACCCGCTGCGCGTGGACTGGGCCCGTCTCGAGGGGTGCCAGCCGGGAAGCCTCGGTGCGGTGCAAGCGGCCATCCTCCCGAGCGACGTCGAGGTGGAGATCGTGGGCGGGGCTGGAACCGGGGCGGAGGGCGCGGACTCGTCGGACGTTCCAGACCGGTCGGCCCACGCCGTCGCGGCGGGCGATGTGCTGCGCGAAGGCGTCATCAGGCAGGCAGGCGAAGCAGGCCGGGCGAGCGAGGCGAACACCGCGGGTGATGCGACAGTCAGGTCGGCGCTCTTCACGCCGGAGGGCAGCGACCTCGTGCTCGACTGGGCCGGCCTGCGGTTGCGCGCGCGGACCCGCGGCGTCCGGCCGAGGGTCGGCGACAGCGTCACGGTCCGCGTCGCGAGGGCGCGGATCTACGCAGCCGGCCCTGGCGTTGATCCCGGGGCGGACGTTAGCGCTATGGCTGGAGCTAGTGCTGGGGCTGGCGTCAGCGCTGATGTCGGTGCTGAGGTCGGCGCACCCGCAGCTGCTGTCTCGGGTTCGGGAGTCCGCGCATCCGCGGCTGGCGCCGATGCATCCATCCCGTCGGCGACTCGCTCGGAGGCGACCGGGGCGACTGCTGGTTCGACCCCGGCTGACGCGCCGGAACTCGCAGTCGGCGCGTCCAACTCCTCGGGGTCGGCGGCATGACGCTCGCTCTGGTGCGGCACGGTCGCACCGCGTGGAACCTGGAGCGCAGGCTGCAGGGCCGCAGCGATATCGCCCTCGATGCGCACGGGGAGGCGCAGGCGGAGGCCGCGGGCCGGCTCCTCGCCCGCGCGCAGTGGGGCCGCGTGATCACCTCGCCGCTGGCCCGTGCGGCGCAGACGGCGGCGATCCTGGGCTCGCACCTGGGTGCCGCCGATCCTGTCGGCGACCCCGGCCTGCTCGAGCGAGACTTCGGTGAGGCCGAGGGGATGCGGGTGGCCGAGGCCGCAGAGCGATGGCCGTCTGGCGACTACCCGGGCTCGGAGACGGCACTTGAGCTGGGGAGGCGAGCTGGCAGCGCCCTCGCCGCCCTCCTCGAAGCACCCGGCACGGCTGTGGTCGTGAGTCATGGCGTCTTCCTGCGGGCGGGGATCGAAGCCGTCACGGGTGGCGTGTGCCCTCGCATCCTGAACGGGCAGGTGGTGCTGCTCGAGCCGGGCGCTGGTCGTCGGCCGACGGCGCGCTTCCTGGGGGAGTGAGGGGTGCCGGCTGGCTACAGTTGGTGCCGTGTCTCCCGCTTCCCGACCTGCCTCCTCCGCTGACCTCGCAGGCCAGCGCGTCCAGGTTCGGTACATCCGCCACGGGGAAGTCCGGGCGCGGGTCTCGACGATCGGCGCCGATGGGGATCGCGCGTTCGTGCTCGTCGCGGGCATCGGGGTCGCGTCGAACTACTACGAGAACCTCGCACCTGGGCTCGGGGAGTTCGGGCCGGTGCACGCCCTCGACCTGCCTGGTTTCGCGGGCGTCCCGTACCCGAAGCGGCCCATGAGCATCCAGCGCTACGCCGCTGTCGTCGGCACCGTCGTCGACGAGCTGGGGCTCGTCGACCCTGTCCTCGTCGGCCATTCGATGGGAACGCAGGTGGTGGCCGAGCTCGCCTCGCAGCGCCCCGAGCTGAGCACGCTGGTGCTCATCGGCCCCGTCACGAACCCCCGCGAGCGGTCGCTGTCGAAGCTGGCGTTCCGGTTCCTCGAATCGTCGGCGCACGAGCCGTTCCGCGTCGCGATGCTCGCCGTCGGCGCCTACCTGCTGTGCGGGTTCCGCTGGTTCTCCGCCGTGCTGCCTCGCATGATGCGGTACCGGATCGAGGATGTGCTGCCCCGCATCCAAGCGCACACGCTCGTCATCAGGGGCGAGCACGACTCGCTGGTGCCGCGGTCCTGGCTGCGCGAGATGGCCGGGCTGCTCCCTCGAGCATCCACGTGGGAGATCGAGGGCGCCGCGCACTCCGTCATGTACGACCACGCGAAGGGCGTCGCCGAGCTCTGCGTGGACCACGCGCGGGAGCCCTTCGACACGCGCAGCACGGAGGGTGCCGGTCAGGATCTCGCCGCCGACGCCGCGGCGGGCAAGCTCGTCCAGGTCGCCGACGAGGAAGCCCGCAACCGCAGGGTCCACGTCACGCCCCGACTGGTGCTGCAGGTGCTGCGCTCGCGGTGGAACGAGTTCTTCGCGAGTGCCGCCAACCGCCCGCAGGACATCGCCGAGGCGAAGACCGAGCACTTCCAAGCGCAGGTCGAAGCGTTTGGCGCTGCTGATGCTGATGCTGAAATCACCGAGGGAAGCCAACCGGACGCGCGACCGGGCGAGGGACGCGCCTGACCTCATCTCGCTGAGGGTGGCCAGCCGGTGAGCCGCCGGTCCGGGACCGCGCCGAACCCGACGTCAGAGCGTCCAGCGCTCACCGCCAGATGCTGACATCCGTCGTCTGACCTGGCGCCTGGCGTCGGCACCGGAGCCCGTCGCCCGACCTCGGTCGTCGGCCCAATGCACTGGCTCGTGCCCTGAGCTCTTAGCTCTTAGCTTTTAGCTTTTAGCTTTTAGCTTTTAGCTTTTAGCTTTTAGCTTTTAGCTCTTAGCTCTTAGCTCTCAGCTCTCAGCCTTTCGCCTGGGCCGGTCCGAGCACGGCGTCGAGGAGCCGCTGGATGCTGTCATCGCTCGATTCGGTGCGGCTCAGTGCGCGGAGGAGGAGCGCGCCGACGATGGCCTCGCCGATCTCCTCGAGCCGCGCATCCGCTGCCAGCTGGCCGTCGGCGATGGCGATCTCGAACCGTTCGGTGAGGGAGCGGCTCGCGCCGAGGCTCTCGTGCAGGCGCCTGCCGATGTCGGCGTTCTCGACGGATGCGGCGATCAGCGAGCGGACGAGCAGCTCGCCCTGCGGCTGTCCGAGGAGGGCGAGAACGGCGCTGAGCCAGGCTGTGAGGTCGTGGCGCAGCTCGCCCGAGTTCGGCACGGTGAAGCGGTTCGGGAAGAGCTGCCCCTGCAGGAGGCAGTCGGACACGAGGGCTCCCTTGGAGGGCCACCAGCGGTAGATGGTCTGCTTCGAGACGCCCGCCTCTGCGGCGACGCCCTCCATGGTGAGGCGTTCGTAGCCGCGCTCGGCGAACAGCTTCGAGGTGGCTTCGAGCACCGCGACCCTGGCGGCTTCGCTGCGCACTGGGCCCTGTCGGTGGCCAGAAGTGGCGCGCTCGTCGACGCCTGGGGCTTGCTCGGAGGCGTCTGGGGCTTGCTCGGAGGCGTCTGCGGCTTGCTCTGAGGCGTCTGCGGCTTGCTCTGGCATGCCCGCCATCATATTCACAAACTGCGTAGACGAGACGTTGCGTATGATCTAGGGCGGCGCTCCCTCAGGCGGACGGTTTGGGCTCGAGCGCCGCCACGAACGAGCGCGCACGATCTCGTGCGCCGAGAGGATGCTGATGGCCGAACTGCTGTACCGCCTGGGGAACTTCGCGACCCGCCGAGTGTGGGTCGTCGTGGGGGCCTGGTTGGTCATCCTGGGGCTCGCCGTGGGTGGGTTCCTGATCGGGTTCAAGGGCCTCACGTCGAGCTTCGATGTGCCAGGCACCGCATCCGGGGAGGTCATCTCGGATCTCGAGGAGCAGCTGCCTGACTTCGCGGGTGCGTCCGGCACCGTCGTCTATTCGACGGCGGACGGGTCGGCGCTCACGGATGCGCAGCGCGCGGAGATCAGCGCGGTCATCGCGGATCGCGGCGAGCTCGCCGACGTTGCGGACGTCATCGACCCGTTCTCGGCGACCGCCGAGCTCGAGGGGCAGGCGGCGCAGGTCGAGAGCGGTCGCACGCAGATCGCCGAGGGGCAGACGCAGCTTGACGCGGGTCAGGCGCAGCTCGACGCAGGGAAGGCTCAGCTGGATGCTGCGCAGGCGCAGCTCGATGCCGCGAGGCAGCAGCTTGAGGCGGCGGGCAACCCGGCGCCGCAGGTTGAGGCGCTCGCGGGGCAGCAGGCGCAGCTGGACGCGCAGGTGCAGGCGCTCGCCGAGCAGCAGGCGACGTTGGATGCGTCGCAGGCTGAGATCGACACGCAGCTGCAGCAGTTGGAGAACGGCGCGACGCTCGTGGAGCTGTCGGATGGCATCAGCCTCGTCTCGGAGGACGGGTCGACGGCGATCGTGAACGTGTCGTTCACGGAGCCGCGCCTGGAGCTGAGCGAGGAAGCCAAGCAGGGCGTCATCGAGTACTTCGAGGCGCACCCCGTCGACGGTGTCAACGTGGCCTTCTCGACGGACATCGCGCAGAGCGTGCCGCAGATCTTCGGCATCGGGGAGGCGGTTGGCCTCGTGTTCGCGGCCATCGTGCTGCTGGTGCTGCTGGGGTCGGCGCTGGCCGCATCCCTCCCCATTCTCACGGCGCTGGTGGGTGTCGCGATCGGCGTCGTCAGTGTGCTCGCGTTCTCCGGGGTCGTGCAGATGGCGTCGGTCACCCCGGTTCTCGGCATCATGCTGGGGCTCGCGGTGGGCATCGACTACTCGCTGTTCATCGTGAACCGGCACCGGAAGCAGCTCATGCAGGGCATGGAGGTGCGCGAGTCGATCGGGCTCGCGAACGGCACTGCCGGCAACGCGGTCGTGTTCGCCGGGGCGACGGTCATCGTCGCGCTGCTCGCCCTCAACGTCACTGGTATCCCGTTCCTCGGTCTCATGGGCACGGCCGGGGCGGTGTGCGTGCTCATCGCGGTGCTCATCGCCGTCACGCTGACGCCGGCGCTGCTCGGCAAGCTCGGGATGCGGGTGCTGAACAAGCGTCGGCGGGCGCACATCCGCAAGCTGCACGGCACGGGCGGCGGGGCTGGCGAGACCGGCGGCGCCGGGACTGGCAGCGTCGGGGTCGTCACCGGCCAGGTGCGTGCCGCGCACGCTGCACCGCTGAAGGCGATGCCGACGTGGCGGGCCATCGTCACGGTGTTCGCGGGAGTTGCGGTGCTGCTGACGGTCGCCATCCCCGCGCTGTCCATGAGGGTGGGGCTGCCGGATGGGTCGTCGGAGCCTGAGGAGTCGGCGTCGTATCAGGCGTTCACGATCACGGAGGAGCAGTTCGGGGCGGGCACGACTGGGCCGCTGCTCGTGACGGCGACGTTGCCGGAGGGGCTCGATGATGCGGGCGTGCTCGACAAGCAGGTGTTGGTCGCGGAGAAGCTCGCGTCGCTCGATGATGTGACGGCGGTCGCTCCGATCGGGGTGTCCGACAGCAAGACCCTCACGGCGTTCCAGGTGATTCCGGCGGAGGGGCCGAACAGCGTCTCCACGGAGCGGCTCGTGGGTGAGCTGCGTGCGCTGCCGGAGATCGAGGACGGCATCACGCTCGGCGTCGCGGGTCAGGCGGCGATCAATATCGATATCTCCGAGGGTCTCAACTCGGTGCTGCCGCTCTACATCGCCCTTGTGGTCGGCTTGTCGCTGCTGATCATGATCCTCGTGTTCCGGTCGATCCTCGTGCCGCTCATCGCGACGGGCGGGTTCATCCTGTCGCTGTTCGCGACCTACGGTGCCGTGGTTGCCGTCTTCCAGTGGGGCTGGTTCGCTGACCTCATCGGGCTGCACGCGACGGGCCCCATCCTGAGCTTCCTGCCGGTGATCCTCGTCGGCATCCTCTTCGGCCTGGCCATGGACTACCAGCTGTTCCTGGCGTCCGGGATGCGCGAAGCGTACGTGCACGGGGCGGAGGCGAGGGTCGCGGTCGTGCAGGGCTTCCGCGCCGGCCGGGCTGTCGTCATCGCGGCGGCGCTCATCATGGTGTCGGTGTTCGGCGGGTTCGTGTTCGCCGAGTCGACCATGATCCGTTCGATCGGGTTCGGGCTCGCGTTCGGTGTGCTGCTCGACGCGTTCATCGTGCGCATGCTCATCATGCCGTCGCTCATGCACCTCCTCGGCAAGTCAGCGTGGTGGCTGCCGAAGTGGCTCGACAAGATCATGCCGAACGTCGACGTCGAAGGGGCCGCGCTGGAGCGCAAGCACCCCGTGCACTGAGGCGCGGACGAGGCACAGCTGAATTGCGTCTGCGGCGAACCGCTGCCCCGAAAATCCGAGGCGGCGGTTCGTCGGAGTTACGCCTGCAGTCGTCGGTGCAACCGTGGATATGGTCGTCGGTGCAAACGAGGTCGAGGTCGAGGTCGTAGTCGTGGCGGGAACATCTGTGTTCCCGTTCCTGTTCCCCGACCTCGATCCCCAAACGCCGGCCAGGCCGGTCAGCGCTCGCGAAGGGCCTCGTCCATGTCGGCCGTTTCCACGGGTCCGCCTGGGCCGTATCTGAGGAGGACGGTGCCCTTCGGGGACGCGACGGGCGGCTCGAGCAGAGTCAGCCCGAGGGGTGGCCCGTCGCCGGGGAAGAGGCGCTTCCCGGCCCCCAGCACCACCGGATAGACCCACAGGTTCAGCACGTCGAAGAGGCCCTCACGCACGAGCGTCCGTGCGAAGTCGACGCTCCCGACCACGTGAATGCTGGAGTGCCGCTCCCGGAGCGCCGCCACGTCGGTCGCTAAGTCCGGCCCCACAAGGTGTGACGTCGCCCACGGGAGTTCTGGGTTGCCGCGCGACGCCACATACTTCGGGATGCCGTTGAACACCGACGCGATGCTGTCGGACGGACCGTCCGCGTATCGCGGCCAGTACGCCGCGAAGATCTCGTACGTCTTGCGGCCCAGCAGCAGCGCATCCATGCTCTGGATGCCCGCGTTCACCTGCTCGCCGTCCACCTCATCGATGAGCGGCGCCTGCCAACCCCCGAACCTGAACCCACCCTCCGGGTCCTCCTCCGGGCCGCCCGGAGCTTGCTGCACCCCGTCCAGCGTCGTGAAGAGATCGATGATGATCTGACCGGTCATGGCGTCTCCCTTGATCGCACTCATGAGCTTGCTGCTTGCTGCTTGTTGTTCTGTCTCGAGCTGCTGTTCTCGGAGCCTGTCTCGAGCTGCTGTTCTCGGAGCCGGAATCGCTTCCCCGACCGCTGCTGCTCCACCGCTGCTGCTGCTCCGGCTGCCATTACTCCTGACGCTCCGCGGTTGTCCGCGTCGAGGTGTCACGCGGCCGCTGACTGCCGCCACCCCTGCGACTCAATGTACGACCGCGAGACGCCCCGCCAACGGTGAACGGGGTGAGAATCCGCGAGCCTAGAAGGGCGGTGGATCGGGCGAGGATTCCGGGCCCTCCTGACCCACGCGATCTCCGGTTCCCACCTCGCCCTCTGGCGGGTTCCGCGCCAGGCCTCCAGGTTCGCCTTGTTGCACTGTTGGACGGAACTCTGGCTGCCGTGTCCGAGAGTCCGCCGCGTCGATGGCCGCCTTCTTCGCCGCGCGCTCCCGCCGGAACTCCTCCAGGAAACCGATCTTCGGGAAACGCTGACGACGATCCTCGTCGCCAGCGTCGCCAGCGTCGCCAGGGGCGCGGGAGGGGCCAGTGTCTCGGGAGGCATCAGTGTCGCCAGTGCCGTGAGGGTCGTGAGGGGCGCCAAGCTCGCCAGGGTTTGCAGTGCTTGCAGTATCGCCAGGCTCGCCAGGGCGCGGAGGGCGCGGCGGGTCGTCAGGGTTTGCGGGGATTTCGGGGTCTGCAGGGACGTCTGGCTCTCGCGGGGTTCTCGCGTCCGGTGGGTCGACCGTATGAGCATCCGCGGCGGGGAGGGGCGGCGGCAAAGTGGTGAGCCTCCCGAACTGCACCGGCTCGTCTCGGAAGAGGAGTCCGGTGGGTGAGCTCCATTCGTAGGTCCCATCCGTCAGCTGCTGCAGGGCCCAGTCACCGTGGTGCTTGCCCGTGTGGTCGCCCTTGCAGAGATGGCCGAGGTTGGGGAGACTCGTGGGTCCGCCTTCCTCCCAGGCCTTCGTGTGGTCGATCTCGCAGCGGTTCGCCGGCATCATGCAACCCACGAAGCGGCACCGACCGTCGCGAACGGCGAGCCGACGTCGCATCGCACTCGTCGGACGGTAGCTGTCGACCTCGACAAGCGTCCCCTTGATGGGGTCGGTGAAGATGCGCTCGAACTCGGGAGCGGCATTGATGAGACGGCGAACCTCCGCAGTCGGAACGGGGATGTAGCCGTCAAGAAGGGCCGGAGCTGAGGCCCCGCGCGGTGGCGGAGAGTCGGCAACGCCGGTCAAGTCTGGCGGTGCGCCCAGCGGGGCATCGCGGTGCGGTGGCGCCGCCGGAGCAAGGTACGTCTCGACGGGGACCACGAAGGCGATCTTCGCCTCGACGGGGTCGCGACCCTTCAACTCCTCCGGCGTCGCCCGGAGGAAACTGTCGCTCAGCACGTCCGCCCGCACCTCATCCAGCGAACGTGGCTCCGGCAGAGGGCCCTCGTTCGGGTCAGCTGCATCCGCACGCGTCTCCGCGCCCGCGCCCGCCGTCCCATCCTGGAGGTCGCCCGTAGACAGCTGGGAACCGGCCAGCTGCCCGGCCGGATCGCCGGCCTCGGCCTCGGCCTCGAGAGAGTCCGCAGCGTGACCGGAGTCCGCAGCGTGATCAGAGCCCGCAGCGTGACCGGAGTCCGCAGCGCGATCAGAGTCGGCACGCTCTTTGGCTGCCCGTCGCTCGGCGTCGCTGATGACGCGCGCCTGCCTCGTCGTGCGGTCGAACACAAGCCTGAGCTTCGCGTAGGAGTCGACGATCGAGAGCTCGCCGAGCCCGTCTTCGAGCTGCGCAAGCGTGACCCTCCGTGTGCGGCGGGCCCGCTCGAAGCGCTCATCCAGCGACTCCTCCGTCAGCTCCTCGGCAGCGCGCTCAGCAAGCGCCTTGACGCGGCCAGGAGTCGTCGACCCTGCCTTCTCGAGCACCACTCTGCAGAACTCCTCCCTGCGGCGCTCGAGTTCAACCGGATCGGGATGCGCGATGCGCAGGCCGGCGTCGACGATCACGAGCGCGTGCGCCCGGCTGATCGCTCCGGCCTCCAGCGCGCCCTGAACCGGCTCGAAGACCTTGGCGATCGCATACGCCCGACCGAGCTCGATCTGCACCGACCGCTGCGACCTTCCGGACACGGCCCCGATCTCGCCCGCAAGCGACCGAACCTCGAGCGCCGGGCTCGACGTGCCAGCGAGCTCATCGCCGCGGAGGCCCATCTCGAGCGCCTGAGCGTGGAGCTCGGCCTGCTCGCCGTGCAGCCTGTTGAGCTGCCGCTGGTTGTCGGCGAGCGCGGAGATCAGCAGGGCGCGGCGTGGGCCGGCCGCTCGGTCTTCGGCGTCTTGGCAGGCCCCGTCGACGACGGCGGGTTCGACGCCGAGTCGTGCCGCGAGGCGGTCGCGCACCTGACGGATCCTGACGGAACGGGTGGGCACCCCTTGCAGCGAAGCCTCGTCGCATGCCCCGTCGACGACGGCGAGTTCGACGCCGAGGCGAGCCTCGAGGCGGTCACGGACCTCACCCGTCGTCGCGGAACGACCGAGCGCCGCTGCCTGCGGTGCCTTGGTGTCGACGGGTTCGTTCTGCATGCCTGCATCGTCTCCCGGACCACCGACATTCTGCGTTTCGGGCGTCACTTCTTGGCCATAGGTGCCACATTTTCCGCGGGAATGGGCGACAGGCGAGTCGGCCCATCACCCGACGAACCCGATTCACAGGGGTATCGCTCGGAAGGGGCAGACAGTGGACCGCCGCGAGCGCACCGCGCCCGCGTGAGCTGAGCATTCATCCAAGCCTCCATCCGCGAGAGCCCAGCACCCACCCGCCTGAACACAGCATCCATTCCCGCGCCCCGGCTAGCGTGGCCGCATGACTTCACCACTCGCGGCCCCGACGCTCGAGATCCAGCGCACGCTGTGGGTGTGGTGCGGCGTCTACGTGTCGGCCTGGGTCAGCGGCCTGCTGGTCGGTGCCCCCGACGTCGCCCCCAGCGACAGCTCCGCCACCATCGCCGCGGCTTACGCCACCTCGCCGAGCGTGCTCGTCAACGCGGCCCTCGTGCACGGACTCGCCGCCGTCGCCCTCTACGGGATGTCGACCCTGCTCGGCAGCGAGCGGATGCGCAGCGCCACCCGCGGCGCGGGCCTGGCAACGCTTGTGCTCTCGCTCATCCAGCTGGCCGGCGAAGCGCTCCTCACGTTCGGGCTCGCATCCGACGGCGCAGCAGGCGTGATCGGGCTCGACTCCGGTCAGATCTGGGCGGCCATCCAGGTCGTCGATGGCGTGAAGATGCTGGCGCTCGCGGCCCTCGTGCTGATCGTACTGTTGGGCCAGAGCCGGCGCGTGCTCTGGGCGACGCTTGTCAGCGGTGCGACCGTCCTCGCGCTGCTCGTATCCGCCGCCGGCTACCTGACGCTGAGTGCACCCCTCATGGCCGCCGCCTACGTCGCGCTGCCGCTGCTCGTGATCTGGGCCGTCGTCGCCGCCCTTCGCTTCGGCACGCCGATCGCCGCGCCCGAGGCCGCGCCAGCCAGCTAACCACCCCGCGCGAGGCCGCGCCGGCCGTTCAACCGACCCGCCAGCCGTGCAGCCCAGCGAGCCGCCGCGACCCCGGACCCCGCCCGGACCCCGCCGGACCCCGCGCGACGCCCCTACGACCTGATCGCGTCGATCACGTTGCTGCGGGTCGCGATGACGGCGGGGATGAACCCTGCGAGCAGCCCGACACCGACACTGACGACGATGCCGAGCACCGCAGCATCCACCGGGAACGGCACCGAATCGGTGAGTCCGAGCCCACCCGTGATCGCCTCCTGGACAAGCGGATTCTGCAGCAGCACGATCGCGCATCCGATCCCCACGACGCCCGCGAGCAGCGTCCCCACGACGCTCTCCAGCAGGATCGAGAAGAACACGCGCCCCCCGGTTGCCCCGAACGAGCGACGGATGCCGATCTCCCGCACCCGCTGCTTGACCGTCACGATGGACAGGTTCACGAACCCGATCGTGCCGACCAGCAGCACGATGCCGCCGACGGCCGTCACCAGGATCTGCACCGCCAGGAACGGATCGTCGCCCCACGCCAGGTAGTCCATGCGCTGCGCTTCGACCGCCCCGCCGTCACCGAGCGCCGCCTTCAGGTCCCGAACGATCTGACTCGACAGCTGCTCGTGGTTCTCGAGGGGCAGCCACAGCTCGTACGTGGGGAACGTCGCGGAGTCGCCCTCCGAGCCAGCAGCCAACGGGTCGGTGAAGACTCCACTCATCATGCCGCCACCGCCCATCATCCCGCCGCCCGAGCTGGCGCCGAGCAGGTGCTGCGCGTCACTCAGAACGTAGAGCTGCTCCGGGTAGTCCGGGTAGATGTTCGCGGAGACACCGACCACGACGGCCGTGGTCGGCGCCGACCCTGCGACCTTGAGCGTCGGATGCTCAGCCATCGAGGGGTTGCCGAGCCGGTTCCACATGGTCTCGTTGATGACGACCGCTGGCGCGAGACGGTCGGCGTCGCTGGCCGTGAGCCAGGACCCGTCGAGCAGCTTCACCCGGTGCATCTCGCCGTACGCCGGATCGACGATCATCGACTCGACCTCGGCGACGCCGTCAAGGAACTGGATGCGCGTCGCCCCGTACCCGGACGTCGACTGGTAGGTGATCCCATACCGTTCGATGGCCGCGGCATACGCCGCCTCGTAGGCCTCCACCTTGTCGTCGGTGGCCTCGCTCGACACCATCAGCTGGTAGCTCGCGGGTCGGCCGCTCGAGCGCTCGGAGATCTCGATTGACGACTGCCGTGTGATCGACCCGAGCCCCGTGACGGCGACGATCGCGAACACGGCGATCCCGATGCCGACGAGTGCCAGCGTCACGCGCACCCGGTGCACCCGCAGCTCATCCCAGGCCTCGCTGAACGCGCCGGCAACCTGCGTCAACCAGCTCATGCGCTCGAGTCTTCCGCAAGAGTCGCTTCCGTCGCCCCGGCCCTCGCCCCGGCCGTTGCCCCGGCCCTCGCCCCGGCCGCGGACCGAGTGTTGGTCTCGGTCTCAGCTCTCAGTGAGGGAGCGGTCGAAGGCGCGTCGAGCTCCAGGTCCAGTTCCAGGTCTGTCGCCGTGCGCCCGTCCGAATGCAGGACCGTGCCCGGATGTGCGACGGCATCCCTACCCCCGTCAGCGCTCGACGGGACCAGCACGCCCGCGTCGAGCCGCAGCATCCGGTCGGCTCTCGCCGCGACACTCTCGTCGTGGGTGATGGTGACCAGCGCTGCCCCGGTCTCCTTCGAGATGTCGGCGAGCAGCGTCATGACGCGCGCGCCCGTCTCGACGTCGAGCGCCCCGGTGGGCTCATCGGCGAGGATCACCCTCGGCCGGCGCACGATGGCGCGCGCGATCGCGACGCGTTGCTGCTCGCCGCCGGAGAGGCGCGTGGGCAGCGAATCGAGGCGATGATCGAGGCCCACATCGGTGAGCGCCTCCCTGGCGAGCGCGTCTCGCCGCCAGAACGAGCGATCGCGGGCGTAGAGCAGCGGCATGGCGACGTTCTCCGTCGCCGTGCGCCCCTCGAGCAGATTGAACTGCTGGAACACGAAGCCGATCTGGGCCCCCCGCATCCGGTCACGCGCCCGCAGGCGCAGCGCCGCCGTCGGTTTGCCGTCGAAGAGCAGCTCGCCGCTCGTCGGTGCGTCCAGGAGCCCGAGGATGTTCAGCAGCGTCGACTTGCCCGACCCCGAACGGCCCACGATGGAGAGGTGCTCGCCCTCTTCGATCCGCAGGTTCACGCCGCGCAGGATGTGCAGCTCGCTGTCATCGGCGGCCCGCACCGACTTCGAGATGTCGCGGAGTTCGATGAACGCCACCTCAGCCGCCGAGCATTCCGCAGACCTCTGTGCCGCTCATCGGGTCGATGAAGCAGTCCTCCGGTGCCGCCTGGTCGGCGCCGGGCACGAACTCGAGCACGATGTCGGTCTCGGAGACGCCCTCAACGATCTGCACGAGGGTGCCGTCGGTGAGGCCCAGCTTCACGTCGCGTTCCTCGGTGGTGCCGTCGGCGCCTTGCACGAACACGACACCCGTCTCTGCCTGGCCCTTCACGGCCGTAATGGGGAGCGTGAGCACGTTCTCCGCCACCCCGCCGTGCAGCACGACGTTCGCCTCGAGGCCGGGGAAGACGGTCACCTCGGCAGGAACACGGCACGTGACGGTCGTCGTGTCCGTCGTCTCGGCCGCACCGGATGCGCCGGTCGGGTCCCCCGCGGCGCTGCTGCTCTTCGCCGCGGCACCCGACGCGATGCGAAGCTCGGTGCACGTGAACGGTGCAGGGCCGGCCGTGATCGTGACCTGCGCATCCGTCGGCGTCGTCGCGAGACGGTACAGCTGGGCAGGTGGGATCGTGCCCTTCACGACGAAGCTCGCCGGCGTGATCGCGACCGGCGCCTCTCCGACGGACACCTGCTGCTCAGCGATGAGGTTGAGCTTCGTGATCGTGCCCGACGTCGGGGCGACGATCTCGTTCCACTCGTACTCCGGCTCGGCGGCCGGCGCTGGCTGGGCCTCGCCGCTCGCATCCGGTGCCGTCGGGGCCACGGCGGGCGGCGTTTTCTCGTTGCGGATCGACGCGAGCACGTCGCCCGCCTCCACCCGCCCGCCCTGCGTCGCGTAGACGGCGTCGACCGTGCCCATCATGGGCACCTTCGCTTCAACGGCGGGCGACTCCTGCACGTTCGCGGTCAAGGTGACGTCGTTCGTGATGGTGCCGAGCACGGGGCTGATCATCGGCTCGACGACCTCACCGGTCGGCACGGCGGCGGACTCTTCCGGTGCGGAGCTGAAGAAGGCGATCTTGACGAGCGCGACGGCGATCACGGCCACCAGGAGGACCTTGATTCCCGGCCAGATCCAGGACTTCCATACGCGCACGCCGAGCTCCATTCTGTCCGCAGCGCAGGACCGCGACGACATCTGCGGGTTACGCCGGCCTGATGCGGAAGCCGACCCCGCGCACAAGGTAGCAGGGGCCGACGACACTGGGCGCGCCCATCCTGGACCCGGGTACTCGCCCCCTGCCACAATGAGACGTGACCACTTCAACCCCTGACCTCGGCCTCCTCCTCGACGTCGACGGCCCCATCGCGAGCCCAGTGACCCGCACCGTCGCGATCCAGAGCATCCTCGATGACCTCGTCACGCTCGCCGCCGCGGGCGTTCCCATCGCGTTCATCACGGGCCGCTCCGAGGAGTTCATCCGCGAGCGAGTCATCGAGCCGCTGTTCGAGAACGGGCTCGCCGACGCGCTGCAGCAGCCGGGCGCGCGCATGTTCGGCGTGTACGAGAAGGGTGGAACCTGGTCGGCGATTTCACCCGAAGGGATGAGCGAGCTCCACATCGACGAGTCGGTCGTGCCGCCCGCCGCCTACGTCGCCGCGATCCGCGAGCTGGGCGAGGGGGAGTTCAGCGACGTCCTCTTCTTCGACGAGACCAAGAAGGCCATGATCTCGGTCGAGCAGCGCACCGACGTCAGCTCGGCGGCCTACCTCGAACGGCAGAAGGCCTTCGACGACGCCGCGTTCGAGCTTGCCGCGCAGCAGGGCGTCGGCATGCGCCACGGCGACCGGGAGGCTCCGGATGCGCGGGGCCTCGTCCCGTTCCGCATCGACCCCACGATCATCTCGACCGATATCGAGTCGGTGAAGCTCGACAAGGATCACGGCGCCCGCCGCGCCCTCGCCGAGTTCAAGGCCGCCGGCCCGCTGCCGAAGCGGTGGCGCTCGGTCGGCGACTCGCGCAGCGACTACAAGATGGCCGACGAGCTGCACGCCAGCGGGTACGACGCCGCGCACGTCGACGTTCGCCCCGCCGACGGCATCCTCGAGAAGGACTATGAGGTCGTCACGTTCGGCGACCTCATCCACGACGATGCCGGCGCCGCGTTCCTCCGCGAATGCGTGCGCGAGCTCGGGCTGGAGGGGTAGCGCGGGCGCAGACCTGCGAGAAATGCAGGTTCGCTCCGCGGGGAACATGCATTTCCCGGAGGTCTGTGCCTGGACGTCGCGTGATGTGGCGTGGTTCTGCCAGGGTGAGCGGATGCGGAACTCGGAGAAGAGGACCAGTGCTCGGCGGGCGGCGGCAGTCATCGGCGCTGCTGTCGCGCTGCTGGTGGTGACCACCGTGCTGCTTGCGCCGTACGTCGGTGTCAGCGCCTGCTTCGGGTGGGGAGCCGATGCGTGTCAGGTCTCTTGGACGTCACCCGCCGGAGTGCCGACAAGCTACGCGCTGTGGGGCGGCGCGCAGCTCGGCATCATCGCCGGCGCCGTCCTGCTCCAGTTGCTCCTCCTGCGCACGGGCGCCACGCGGTCCCGCGCACGCTGACCCCAGGCTTGCGCGCCCAGCCTGATGCTCCCCGGCAGCGCAGGTCCGCTCTCCTCAGTCCAGCGTGATGCGCAGCGCCGCCGCGGCCTCGCGCGCCCGCTCCCGCGCTTCGTCGACGTCGGCGCCGCGCGCGAGCGCGACGGCGACCCGGCGCTTGCCCGCGACGTTGGGCTTCCCGAACAGCCGCACCTGTGACGTCGGGACGGCGAGCGCAGCATCCACACCCTCGATGGTCGGCACCCCGGTGCCCTCAGCGAGCACGGCGCAGGACGCGGCGGCCGGCTCCCCGGACCCCGCCCCGATGCGCAGCGGCTCCGACACGGGAAGGCCGAGGACCGCGCGGGCGTGCAGCGCGAACTCCGACACGTCCTGCGAGACGAGCGTCACGAGGCCCGTGTCATGCGGCCGCGGCGACACCTCGGAGAAGAGCACGTCATCACCGACGATGAACAGCTCGACCCCGAACAGCCCGTAACCGCCCAGGGCGTCCGTCACCGTCTTCGCCACGACTCTCGCCTTCTCGAGGGCGGCCTCGGGCAACGCCGCCGGCTGCCACGACTCGCGGTAGTCGCCGTCGACCTGCGTGTGCCCGACCGGCTCGCAGAACACCGTGCCACCGACGTGGCGCACCGTGAGCAGCGTGATCTCGGAGTCGAAGGGTACGAAACCCTCGACGATGACCCTGCCGCGGCCCGTGCGTCCGCCCTCCTGCGCGTACTCCCACGACGCCTGGATGTCATCCGGCTCGCGGATCACCGACTGTCCCTTCCCCGACGAGGACATGACGGGCTTCACGACGCACGGCAGACCGACGGCTTCGATGGCCGCCGCGAACTCCGCGAACGTGTCCGCGAAACGGTACGGCGACGTCGCGAGGTGGAGCTCCTCGGCGGCCAGCCTGCGGATGCCCTCGCGGTCCATCGTGAGCTGCGTCGCCCGCGCTGTCGGCACGACGCGGGTGAGCCCCTCCGCCTCGATCTCGGCGAGCACCTGCGTCGCGATCGCCTCCACCTCTGGGATCACGATGTCCGGATGCTCGAGCGCCAGCACGGCGCGCAGCGCCACCGGGTCGAGCATGTCGACGACGTGACTGCGGTGCGCGACCTGCATGGCGGGAGCGTTCGCGTACCGGTCGACCGCGATGACCTCGACGCCGAGGCGCTGCAGCTCGATCGCGACCTCCTTGCCGAGTTCGCCGGCGCCGAGCAGAAGCGCGCGCGTCGAAGCCGAGGTGAGCGGGGTGCCGAGGGTGCCATCCGTCATGCACGCATTCTCCCACCCCCGTGTTTCCGGAGGGCGCGTCGCGCTCCCCTCGCGCGCGAGGCGAGGGCCTAGCCGGCCGGGGAGGCGCTCTGCCAGGCGGCCCACAGGCGGGCGTATTCACCGCCACGGCGAACCAGTTCGTCGTGAGCACCCAGCTCGACGACCTTCCCGGCCCGGAGGACCACGATCCTGTCGGCGACGCGCGCCTGCGACAGGCGGTGCGCGACGACGACCGAGGTGCGGCCGCGGGTCGCGACCGTGAGTGCGGCATCGAGGCCGAGCGGGTCGTCGCCCCCGCCCTCCGCGGTCGCCTCATCGAGGACCAGGATCGCGGGGTCGCGCAGCAGCACCCGGGCGAGTGCGAGCTGCTGGGCGGCGGCGCCGTCGAGCGCGAGGCCGGATGCGCCCACCCGGGTCTCGAGGCCGTCTTCGAGCTCGAGCAGCCACTCCGCCCCGACCGCGCGCACTGCGTCCGCGAGCTGCTCACCGCTCGCCGCGGGCGCCCCGAAGCGCAGGTTCTCGGCGATCGTCGCTGCGAACACGTGGATCTCCTGCGTGACGAGCATCACGCTCGCGTCGCGGTCGCGGTCCGCCGCGGGCCGCCCATCCACGAGCACCGAGCCGCCCGTCGGGTCGAACGCCCCGACGATGAGCTGCGCGAGCGTGCTCTTGCCCGACCCGCTCTCGCCGACGAGCGCGACGCGCTCACCCGGCGCGACAGTCAGGGTGACGTCGGAGAGGTGCATGCGCTCGCCGTCGTAGCTGAACTCGACCGCGTCGACGGCAATGGCGGGCATCGCAGAAGGTGCCGACTGTGTCGCCGGCACAATTTCGACGCGGGGCGCAGGCGCCACGTCACCCCGGCCATCGCTCACGCGGTGCTGCCCCGCCCCGACGACCCCGACCAGCCGCGCGAGGCCGACACCGGCGAGCTGCAGCTCGTCGATGCTCGACAGCAGCGACCCGATGGGGCCGAAGAGCGCGAGGAAGTAGAGGGCGGCAGCGGTCGCGCCGCCGACCGAGACAGCACCCGCCTGCACGAGCCAGAAGCTGACGATCAGGATCGCCGCGACGCCCAGGTACTCGCCCGCGTTCAGGCGCCCGAAGAACGTCGTGCGGATGCGCGCCGCCTCGTACTGGAGGTCGATCGAGCGGAGGCTGCGCGCATCCACCTCGGCGAGCTGGTGCGCTTGGCGGCGGTGGGCGCGGATCGTGTCGGCCCCGCTGACGCCCTCGATGATGACCTGTCCGCGCTCGGCCTCGGCGACCCGCATCTCCGCGTACACGGGGCGGGACCGACGGATGAAGGACCGCGTCGCGAGCACCTGAACGGGCACGGCCACCAGTGCGGCGAGCCCGAGCCACGGGTTGATCGCGGCGATGCCAGCCAGCGACAGCACGATCATGAACGACGACTGCGTGACCGCCGGCAGCACACCCGAGGCGGCCTCGGTCACGGACTCGACGTCGCCGGTCACGCGCGACACGATGTCCGACGAGTCGGAGCTCTCGGCCTGGCTCGCGCGCATCCCGAGCACGACGCCCATGGCGTCCTCGCGGAGGGAGCTCACCAGCTCCTGCACCAGAGCGACGAGCAGGCGGATGCCCGCGTAGGCGAGGAGCGCGGAGACCGCGGTGACCAGGAGCAGCAGCACGCCCGGTGTGACGAGCGCGGCCACGCCGGCGCCTCCCGTGACGAGGTCGACGAGCCAGCCCAGGAGACGCGGAACGAGCAGCGTGGACGAGGACCCGCCGAGGAGCAGCAGCACGATGGCTGCGATCCTGGTCCGGGATGCGCGCAGCAGAGCGGCGACGGCGCGCGCCGTTTCGCGGCCCGTCGCGACGGGCAGGAGGGCAGGCGCAGGCGCGGGCGCGGGCGCGGGCGCGGGTTGGGGCGCGGCGGGGAGGTCCGGCGAGTCGGGCCCGGCGGGCATTTCGCGCGTTTCGTTCGGCGTGGTCGGGTTCAGCGGCGTCATCGGCGTGCCAGCTCCTCGTCGGCGATGGGCGGAGAGTCGGATGCGGTGCCCGCTGCGCAGCCCGCGGCGACACCAACCTCGACGACCCGGTCGCAGGCCGCGAGCAGCAGTGGGCTGCGGGTGACGAGCAGTGTGGTGACCGGATGCGTGCGGAGCGACTCAGCGACGCGCGCCTCGGTCGCCGGGTCGAGGGCGGAGGCGGGCTCGTCGAGCACCAGCACGCGAGCGTCACTCGCGAAGGCGCGCGCGAGCAGGACGCGCTGGCGCTGCCCGCCCGAGAGGCGACGGCCGCGTTCGCCGAGCTGCCGGTCCCATCCGAGCGCGGAGACCTCCGTGAGTGCCGCCCGTTCGGCAGCCGTTTCCCGGCACGTGTCGGAGTTCGTCGGACGCCTGCCCGCCACCCCCGTCGCGAGAGTCCCCGTCCCCGTCCCTCGCTCCGCCGCTTCTGCCACTTCCTCCGCTTCAAGAAGGAGGTTCTCCTCGAGCGTCGCCGAGAAGACGATGGCGTCGTGGGGTGGCGCGAAGACGAGGCGCCGGTAGGCGTCGGGGCCGATCGTGCGGGCATCCAGGCCAGCGACCGTCACCTCGCCCGCCTCGAGCGGGACCCGGAACGCGAGCATGGCCGCGAGGGCCCGCGCCGACGCCGGCGTCGAGGGCCTGATGCCGACGAGCGAGCCCGGGGCCACGTCGATGAGGCTCCCGTCCGGTGCCCGCCAGGAGAACGACGCGGGGGAGTCGGCGCTCGCGCGCACCGCATCCACGAGCCCCGCGCCGCCGGAGTGCGTGTCCTCGATCGGCACGGAGTGCTCCTCGCCGAGCACTGCGACGACTCGGAGCGCCGAGGCCCGCTTGTGCAGCCAGTTGGAGGCGAAGGTGCCCACGTGCGCGAGCGAGCCCTGCAAGTACTGGCCGAGCCCGACGACGGCGACGAGCTCGCCGAGCGTGATCCGCCCCAGCGAGGCGAGTGCCGCCGCCGAGAACGCCAGGACCGCCAGGAACGCACCGGACGCGACACCGCTGACCGCGAGGTACCGCTGGATGCCGCGGTTCGCGGCGATCGCGCCGGTCTTCGCCTCCGCGCTCGCGTCCAGGTAGCGGCGCGTGGCCTCCGGCTGAGCGCGGATGCCGCGGATGATGCGGAGCCCGGCGACGAGGTCAGTCGCGACGTCGCTGGCGGCGCTCGCCGATGCCTGCTCTCGGGCACCTCTCGCTTCGATCGGCTTGGACGCTGCGTGCATGCCCACGAGGATCAGCAGCGACGCGACGAGCACCCCGATGCCGAGCGGCACCGAGATGGCGAGCAGCGCGGCGGACGATACGAGGATCGCCGCCGCGCTCGCCCCCTGCTGCACAACCGACCACGAGACGCCCGCGACTCGGTAGCTGTCGGAGGTCGTGATCTGCAGCAGCTCACCCGGGCTGCGGCGACTCGTGACCCCGTTGGGGTGCAGGACCCGCGTCAGCAGTGACCGCCGGAGCTCCAGCTCGCCGTGCCCGTAGATGCGCACCATGAGCCTCGCCGCCCACCGGTAGGAGAAGGAGAGGACGAGGAAGTTCGCGAGCAGCACGCCGAGCCACAACGCGAGCTGGGCGGCGTCGTCGGTGGCGATGGCGCGATCGATGATGACGCCGACGAGGACCGGCACCAGGGCCTCGGCAGCTTCATGGACGACGTAGCCGAGCGTCGCGAGCGTGAGCCGCCAGCTGCGTCCCGACGCGAACAGCGCGTCTCGCATGACGGATGCGGGGGTCGGGGCCTTGGGGTTCTCACGGGGCATCTGACGATAGTAAGGTTCACCTAAGTCCAGCTAGCGATACGTCCGGCCAACTTCTGTTGCGTTCCGGACAACCAGGAGATCCACCGTGTTCCAGGCGCTCGAATTCAGCCAAGGGCCTGCGACCGTCGAGGTCAGGCCCGTTGGCATCCCCGCACCGTTCCTCCTCACGACGGCCGTGCTCACCGGCCCGAACCTCGGGGGCCGGGAGCCGCACGTGCATCCCGAGGGCATGATCATGTGGCCGTCGCGCGGCAGTGTCGTGGTGCTCGTCGAAGGCGCCCTGCGCACGCTCGCCGTCGGGCAGGGCATCTGGGTGCCGTCCTTCACGCCGCACACGATGGAGGTCGACGCCTCGTCGACCGGTTGCTGCACCTACTTCACGAGCGACGTCGCCCCGGACTGGCCCTCGGTCGGCACCGTGCAGCTGGGCGCCGCCTTCCGCGAGCTGCTGCTGCACCTCGCAGAGTCGCCCATGCAGACCGACCAGCGCCTGCGGGCGCAGACGGTCGTCATCGAACTGCTGCCAGAGGCGACGAGCTACGTCGAGACGGTTCCCGTCCCCCGCGACGAGCGCCTCGCCCCGCTCGTGCGCCGCGTGCTGAACGACCCAGCTGACGATCGTGGCGTCGAGGCGTGGGCGTGGCAGCTGTCGCTGAGCGTCCGAACGATCGCCCGCATCTTCGCGGCCGAGGTCGGCATGACCTTCTCGCACTGGCGCACCATGGTGCGCATGGCCGCGGCCGCGCGGATGCTCGCCGACGACGTCCCCGTCGGCACCGTCGCGGGCCGCGTCGGGTACGCCACGACGAGCGCGTTCAGCGCCGCCTTCCGTCGCGCCATGGGGTCGAAGCCCAGCGACTGGCGGCCGTAGCAGCCCGACCAGCAAGGATCAGGCGTCAGGCATCGGCTGTCATTCGTCGGCGTCAGGCGCGCTGCGCTCGGGGCCAGGCAGGAAGTGCATCTGCTCGAAGCGCCCGTACTTCACGACGAGCGCCTCGACGAGGTCGCGCTGGTCCTCGTCGTCGATGCGGATCTGGGTGTGCCCGTTGTAGAGCAGCAGGTCATGGGCGTTGGAGAAGATGAGCCGCTCCCAGCGGCTCGACCAGAGTCGTCGCCCGCGCTCGTCGAACGCGACGATGTCGTCGTCGGTGAGGGTCATCATGGCGACGCCGTCGCTGCCACGCACGATCAGGCCGACCGGGAGCTCGGTCTTCTCGTACTCCTCGAAGTACACGTTGAAGCCCACGAGGGCGAGCGGATACACCGAGCGCAGCTCCCGAGAGACGCGGGAGACACGCATCTGCCGCACCTCCGGGATCTTCTCGGCGGCACAGACCGAAGGGGTGTCCCCGCCGGCATCTGCGCCCAAGGGGGCGGTGTCGGCAGTGGCCTCGGCGTCTTCCGCCTCGCTGCGGCCGCTGTTGTCGGCACTGTCCACGACTGGCTTCGGCGCGACCGGTTCCGACGCCACCGGAACGGCGACGATGCTGCCGGGGGTGTGGCTCTCGCGCCAGAGCTCCCAGAGACGCTGCTCGCTTGCCGGGAACGAACCCGTGGAGGTCGCGTAGGGCTGGTCCTTGCCGATGACGCGGTGCGTGTACTGCCAGACCGGCAGGCGGCGCGGACGGGGGCGGATGCTGAGGTCGCCGTACACCACGATCGTCGCGATCGCGATCACGGCGAGCACGAAGATGACGAGCAGCCCCCCGACCAGCTCACCTTGATTCACTCTCGAAGCGTAGCGCGGCGCGCGGGCGGCCCGCCGCCAGACGCGGTGGCAGGAATGCGACGCCGAGTGACCGCGGAGCGATACGCCACCTCCGTAGGCTCGGTGTGTTCTGAGGTAACCCTTACTTCTAGCGTCTGCACTCTGTCGAATGGAGCCACCTTGACCTCGACTGTCCCCCGCCGCTCGTCCGCCCCGCCCCGACCTTCGACGCACCGTTCCGCACGCCGTCGCTGGACCGGGGCTCTCGCCGCCACCACCGTCGGGGTGCTCGCGCTCGCGGGATGCGCATCCGGTGACACCGCGGCAGCCGACGGAGTGATGGCGACGCCAGCGGAGGAGGGCGCCCTGCCCGTGACGATGACCCACGCCTTCGGCGAAACGACGATCACGGAGGCCCCCGAGCGCGTCGTGACCGTCGGCTGGGCGACGCAGGATGTCGTCGCCGCCTTCGGCACTGTCCCCGTCGGGATCCCCGAGACCTGGGGTGGCGATGAAGCGGGCTACTCGCCGTGGTTCCGCGCCGAGGTCGAAGAGCTCGGCGGCACGATGCCCGAGATCCTCAACTACAGCGACGCCGGGGACCTCGACTTCGAGCAGGTGCTCGCCCTCGAACCCGATGTCATCCTCGCCCCGCACTCCGGCCTCACCGAGGTCGAGTACGACCGCCTCACCGAGATCGCCCCCACCGTCGCGTACCCCGAGAAGCCGTGGGCTTCCGAGTCGTGGCAGTCGCTCGTCGAGATCGTCGGCGACAGCCTCGGGCAGCCCGCGAAAGCCGACGAGATCATTGCGGAGACCCAGGGTCAGCTCGACACCGTGAAGGAGGAGAACCCCAAGTTCGCGGACACGACCTTCGCGTACGGCCTCACCCTCAGCGACGGTGGGACGGAAGCCGGTATCTACATTCCGACCGACCTGCGCGTGCAGTTCCTCACCGACCTCGGCCTGCAGAACACGCCAGCCATGGACACCGTTCTCGGCACCGTCGAGGGCGACAACTGGTACGGCGCCGTCAGCCTCGAAGAGCTCGACACCATCCCCGCCGACCTCTTCGTCGCCTGGTCCAACAGCCCGGAAGAGCTCGAGTACACGCTGAACCACCCCACGTTCAAGCTGTGGGAGCCCATCGCCACCGGCCACTACCTGTTCCTCGAGAGCGAGCCGCTCGCCATGGCCACCAACGCGCCGACGCCCCTCTCCATCCCGTGGGCCCTCGACGAATTCGTCCCCATGCTCAACTCGGCGATCGACGGCAACGGAGTAGGCGGCGCAGAATGACCTCCCTCGACACAACCGGAACCGGGGCGAGCGACTACGTCGAGCGCATCCACCGTGCGGTCGTGACGGGCGTGAAGCAGCTCGGACCCGGGATGATCCGCGTCACGCTCGGCGGCGACGACCTGCGCGACTACCCCACGACGGGCGTCGGCGACGAGTACGTGCGCCTCTTCTTCCCGGACGAGGCGCACCTCGAACCTCGCCTGCCGTTCGTCTCCGGCCGCGGCTGGGACTACGAAGAGGGCGTCGAGCCATCGCAGATGCGCACCTACACGATCCGCGACCACCGTCCGGGCGAGGTCGACATCGACTTCGTCGTCCACGAGGGCGGCATCGCGAGCACGTGGGTGCTCGGAGCGAAGCCGGGGTACGTGCTCGGCATCAACCCGCCGCGCGACCTCTACGTGCTGCCGGCGGGCGTGACGAAGCAGATGCTCATCTGCGACGAGCCCGCCCTCCCAGCGGCCCTGCGGGTGGCGGAGCTGACGCCGGACGTGGAGACGGAGATCGTCTGCGAGATCCGGGATGCGGGCTACGAGCTGTTCCCGTCCACAGACCTCAAGGCCGCGAACTGGGTGCGCGGTTCCGGCAATGGGCACCGCCCGAGCCGCCTGGTCGAGACCGTCAAGCGCCTCGACATCCCGAACGACGGCAGCGTCTACGTGTGGGTGGCCGGTGAGACCCGCGTCACGCGCGAGGTGCGCAGCCACCTGCGTCACACGCTTGGCCTGCCCGTCTCCGCGTACAAGGTCGTCGGCTACTGGACCTACGAGGTCGAGGCCTGGTCGGCGAAGTGGGAGGCGCTCGACGAGTCCGTCAGGCAGCAGATCATGGACCTCTACGCTGAGCCGGAAGACGGCGAGCAGGTCGACGAGGAGGCCCGCATCGACGAGGTCTTCCGCATCTACGCCTCGGTCGGGCTCTAACCGCGTCGTGGTCGCAGTCAACACGGCGGGGCCGCGGGCAGCAGGGGCTCGTCCAGGCTCGGATGCCCGCGGCAGCCGCCCGGATTCGCACAGCAGCGCCCAGGGTGCTCCCGGCAGCGGCCTGGCGAGCAGCAACGCGAAGCGCACCCTGGCCCTGGTCATCGCCCTCGTGGTGCTGGCTGGAACGGTCGCGCTGAGCATCTTCGTGGGCGCCCGCGCCATCTCACCGGATGTGGTCTGGGAGAGCATCCTCGGCTCGCGCGCCACCGAGGAGCACGTCATGGTGCTCGACCTGCGCATCCCGCGCACGCTCGTGGGGCTCGTCGTGGGACCTGCGCTCGGCCTGTGCGGTGCCCTCATCCAGGCGTTCACCCGGAACCCGCTCGCCGACCCCGGCATCCTCGGCGTCAACGCCGGTGCGAGCTTCGTCGTGACGCTCGCCGTCGGCATCTTCGGCCTCACCGCACCCGGCCAGTACGTGTGGTTCGCGCTCCTCGGCGCGTTCCTCGCGACCATGCTCGTCTACGCCATGGGATCCGTCGGCGGCGGCAAGTCGACGCCGCTGACCCTGACCCTGGCGGGGGTCGCGATCAGCGCCGTGCTCGGCGGCCTCACGTCGGCGATCGTGCTGAAGAACATCGACGCCCTCAACGTGACCCGCTTCTGGGGTGTCGGGTCGATCGGCGGCCGGTCCATGGACGTGCTCCTCACCTGCCTGCCCCTCATCGTCATCGGCGTGGTGCTCGCGCTGCTCTGCGCGCGCTCCCTCAACGCCCTGTCACTGGGCGACGAGCTCGCCGCCTCGCTGGGGGTGCGCATCCGCTCGACCAGAGCGCTCGTGGTCATCGCCGTGACGCTGCTCGCCGGCACTGCCGTCGCCATCGCGGGCCCCATCGGCTTCGTCGGCCTCATGGTGCCGCACGTCGTGCGCTGGTTCGTCGGCCCCGACCAGCGCTGGATCCTCGTCATGTCGATCGTCATGTCTCCGATCCTCCTGCTGGCCGCCGACATTCTCGGTCGCATCGTGCTGCCCTCCGGCGAGCTGCGGGTCGGGCTCGTGACGGCCATCATCGGCGCGCCCGTGCTCATCGGGCTCGTGCGCCGTAAGAAGGTGAGCGGGCTGTGACCAGAACACACGACGAGACACCGGTGGCCGCATCCAGAGTCGGGTCCACGGCCACGGCCACGGCCACGGCCACGGCCAAGACGCGGACGCGCGGCAACAGCCTGCACAGCGGGCGCACCGACGTCGTCGACCACGGCGCTCCGTTCGGCCCCGGAGCAGGCGCTCCGCGTGGCATCGACTTCGGCGGCCGCACCTACGCCGTCCGCTTCGGCCGGTTCTCGAACCTGCACCGACACCGCGCCGTCATCGTGTGCGGCGCGATCGTCGTCGCCATCCTGGCCCTCGGCGTCGTCTCGCTCGGCTCCGGCACGCTCGCCCTCTCGCCCGGCGAGGTGCTGGCGGCGCTCTTCGACGCGGATGCGTCGCGCGCGCACCGGCTCGTCGTGTTCGAGTGGCGTCTTCCGCGGTTCCTGTTCGCCGTGCTCGCGGGCCTCGCGCTCGGCGCGAGCGGCGCGATCTTCCAGTCGATCACCCGCAACCCGCTCGGTTCCCCCGACATCATCGGCTTCTCGACGGGCTCCTACACGGGCGCCATCATCGTGATGCTCTGGATCGGCTCGACCTCCTACTCCGCGATCGGCGCCGGAGCCCTGCTCGGCGGGGCCGCCGTCGCGGTCGTGGTGTACCTGCTCGCGTATAGGAAGGGACTGCGCCCGTTCCGGCTGATCATCGTGGGCATCGGGGCGAGCGCCATGCTCGCCTCCGTGAACTCGCTCATGATGATGCGGGTCAGCCAGGAGGAGGCGATGCTCGCCGCCGTCTGGGGGTCAGGCTCGCTCAGCGCGCTCGGCTACGCGCAGCTGCTGCCGGCCACGCTCATCTTCGCCGCACTCATCGTCGGGTGCGGCTTCCTCGGACGCCCGCTCGCGGCCCTCGAGGTCGGTGACGACGCGGCGCTCTCGCTCGGCGTGCACGCGAACCGAACCCGCGCGTTCTCGACGCTCGTCGGCGTCGCCCTCACCGCGCTGGTCACTGCGGCGGCGGGCCCGATCGCCTTCATCTCGCTCGCCGCCCCGCAGATCGCGCGGCGCCTCACGAACGGGGCCAGCCTGCAGCTGCTCCCATCCGCGCTCGTCGGCGCGCTCCTCCTCGTCGCGGCTGACCTCGTCGCGCAGATGGTCGACCTCCCCGTCGGCGTGCTCACCGTGTGCGTCGGCGGCATCTACCTCGCCTGGCTGCTCGTCCACGAGCAGGTCACGAAGAAGGGACGTCAGTGATGACGATCGAAGTGGACACGGAGTCACAGGCCCGTGGCTCAGCGCATCCCGCGGACGAGCGCTGCGCGCGCGGCCAGGTCAGCGCATCCGCCGACCTGGCGGCCCGCTCGGTGCACGTCGGCTACGACGACCAGCCCATCATCCAGGGCCTCGACTTCGAGGTGCCCGCCCACTCGTTCACAGTCATCATCGGGCCCAACGCGTGCGGCAAGTCGACGCTGCTGAAGGCCCTCGCGCGCCTCCTCAAGCCGAGCGAGGGCAGCGTCCTGCTCGACGGCGCCGACATCTGCACCCTCAAGACGAAGGACGTCGCCAAGCGCCTCGGGCTGCTGCCGCAGACCTCGCTCGCCCCGGAGGGCATCCGCGTCGCCGACCTCGTCGCGCGCGGCCGCTTCCCGCACCAGGGCATGTTCGACCGCTGGTCGGCGGCCGACGAGCGAGCCGTGACCGAGGCGATGGCCGCGACACGAGTGGATGCGCTGTCGTCGCGCTTCGTGGACGAACTGTCCGGTGGACAGCGGCAGCGCGTGTGGGTCGCGATGGCGCTCGCGCAGGAAGCCCCCGTGCTGCTGCTGGATGAACCGACGACGTTCCTCGACATCTCGCACCAGTACGAGCTGCTCGAGCTGTTCCGCCGGCTCCGCGGCGAGGGGCGCACGCTCGTCGCGGTGCTGCACGACCTCAATCAGGCTGCCCGTTTCGCGACGCACCTCGTGGTCATGCGCGACGGCGAGATCGTCGCGCAGGGCAAGCCGGGCGAGGTGCTCACGGCGGAGCTGGTCGAGGACGTCTTCTCGCTGCCCTGCCGCATCATCGACGACCCCGAGACGGGCACGCCGCTCGTGATTCCCCGCGAAGGGGTGTGGGCGGAGTAGGGGCACGCTCCCTCTGCTCTTCTTCTCCCCTTCCCCCGTCTCCCCGTCTCCTCTCCGCCTGCGCCGAGCCCTCCCTCCGCACAGCCCAGGTCTGTCATCAGCGGGAGGCGGAGGGAGCGGAGGGGCGGAGGAGGGCGCGCCACGGGGTGGCGCCGTTGGCCCTCTCCGAAGAAGAGTGGCGCCACCACGTGGTCATCGTGTGGTTGCCGCCGCCACAAGGAGGCGCAGCGGCGGCAACCCGTCTGAGATCCCCGGCGCGAGACCTACAGGCCCTGCGCGAGGCGGTAGTAGGCCTGGTTCCAGCGCACTTCCTTGCTGAACTCGCGCAGGGTGGTGTCGGCGTCGATGCGCAGCATCTCGGTCTTCGCGATGGTCGCGAAGTCCTCGAACACGTCGATGCCGACGGCGGTCGACATGACCGTGTGGTGCGCGGCGCCCGCCGTCAGCCAGGCAGCGGCCGACACCTCGAACGATGGCTCCGGCCTCCACACGGCGCGGCCCACGGGCAGCTTCGGCAGGGGAGCGGTGGGCTCCACGACCTCGATCACGTTCGCAACGAGGCGGAACCGGTCGCGCATGTCACTGAGCGCGACGACAACCGCAGGGCCCGGGTCGGCCGTGAAGACGAGGCGCACCGGGTCATCCTTCCCGCCGATGCCGAGCGGATGCACCTCGAGCGTCGGCTTGGCAGTCGTCAACGAAGGGCTCACCTCGAGCATGTGCGCGCCCAGGATGAGCTCGCTGCCCTCGGTGAGGTCGTACGTGTAGTCCTCCATGAGGCTCGCGCCACCTGGCAGGCCAGCGCCCATGACGTTCGCGGCGCGCACGAGGATGGCCGTCTTCCAGTCGCCCTCCGCGCCGAAGCCGTACCCGTCCGCCATGAGGCGCTGCACGGCCAGACCGGGGAGCTGCTTGAGCTCCCCGAGGTCCTCGAAGCTCGTCGTGAAGGCGCTGAACCCGCCTGCCTCGAGGAACGAGCGCAGGCCGAGCTCGATGGCGGCGCCGTCGCGCAGCGACTGGTGGCGCTCCGCGCCGAGACGCAGCTCGGGGGCGACGTCGTACAGCTCCTCGTACTCGGCCACCAGCGCATCCACTGCCGCATCATCGACCGCGGCGACGGCGTCGGCGAGCTCGTTGACGCCCCACGTGTTGACCTGCACGCCGAAGCGCAGCTCGGCCTCCGTCTTGTCGCCCTCGGTGACGGCGACGAAGCGCATGTTGTCGCCGAAGCGGGCGAGCTTCGTGGTGCGCACCGCCTGCCAGGCGGCCGCGGCGCGCGACCAGCTGTCGATCTGCCGCGTCACGCTGGCGCTCGACGCGTGTCCGACGACCGTCTTGCGGGGGATGCCGAGGCGCGTCTGGATGTACCCGAACTCGCGGTCGCCGTGCGCCGCCTGGTTGAGGTTCATGAAGTCGAAGTCGATGTCGGCCCACGGCAGCTCCACGTTGGCCTGCGTGTGGAGGTGCAGGAGGGGCTTCGCGAGCGCGTCGAGGCCCTGGATCCACATCTTCGCGGGGCTGAAGGTGTGCATCCACGCGACGATGCCGATGACGTTGTCGTTCGAGTTGACCTCGAGTGCCGCGCGGCGGATGGCGTCGGAGTCGGTGAGCACCGGCTTCCAGACGATCTTCACGGGCGTGCTCGGCGACTCGTTGAGGGTGTCGACGATGGCCTGCGACTGCTCGGCGACCTGACGCAGCGTCTCCTCGCCGTAGAGGCCCTGGCTGCCGGTGAAGAACCAGATCTCGTAGGCGTCGAAGGAAGTGGTGAGTGCGCTCAACTGAGGGCTCCTGTCGGGTCTTGTCCGTAGACGTTCTGGTAGCGGTCGAACAGCGAGTCGACGGCCTGCTGGGGGATGGGTTCCGGGCTCCCGAGCTGGCGGGAGATGTGCACGGTGCGGGCGACGTCCTCGACCATGACGGCCGCCTTGACGGCGTCGCGGGCGTCCTTCCCGATCGTGAACGGGCCGTGGTTCTTCATGAGCACGGCCCGCGAGCGGTGCCCGCGCAGCGTCTCGACGATGCCGCGGCCGATGGAGTCGTCGCCGATGATCGCGAACGGGCCGACGGGGATCTCCCCGCCGAACTCATCCGCCATCGCCGTGATGACGCAGGGGATCGGCTCGCCGCGCGCCGCCCACGCGACCGCGTAGTCGGAGTGCGTGTGCACGACCCCACCCACCTCCGGCATGTTGCGGTACACGTAGGCGTGGGCCGCTGTATCGCTCGAGGGGGAGCGGTCGGAACCAGGCGTGCCCGGAACGACGTCGCCGTCGAGGGTGCAGAGGATCATGTTGTCGGCGGCCAGGTCGTCGTAGCTGACGCCCGACGGCTTGATGACGAACAGGTCCGTGCCCGGCACGCGGCCGGAGATGTTGCCGCCCGTCCAGACGACGAGCCCGTAGCGCACGAGCTCGTCGTGCAGCGAGGCGACCTCGGCGCGGATGGCGTCGATGCTCGCCTGCACCTCCGGCGTGATGTCGGTGGCCGGCCCGGTGCGTGTGCCGTCGGTGCTCAAGCGCTGACCTCCTCAGGCTGACCGGCGGGGGCGGTGCGCGCGTCTGCGGGCGACGCGGACGCTGGCGCTGTGGACGCCTGCGACGCGGATGCGGCGGATGCTTCTGCGGGCGCCGCGGCAGCGGATGCGCCGGCGAGCGCCTCCCGGCGGCGTCGCTTGAGGCGCTTCATGACCTGGTTCGCGCCCCGCCCGAAGTGGTCGTGCAGCTCGTCGTACTCGGCGTAGAGCTCGTCGTAGGCGGCCACGGCGTCGGGGTTCGGCGTGTACCTGGCGCGCGTCACGCGGCCCATGGCTGCTGCCGCTGCGCGCGCATCCGGGTACGCGCCTGCCGCGATCGCGGCGTGGATGGCTGAGCCGAGCGCCGGACCCTGCGCGCTGTCGATCGTGGAGATCGGCATGCCGAGGATGTCGCTGTAGGTCTGCATGAGGAACGCGTTCTTGAGGAGGCCGCCGGCGGCGATGAACTCGGTGACCGGGACTCCGGAGGCGTTGAAGGTCTCGACGATCTTGCGTGTGCCGAACGCGGTCGACTCGAGCAGTGCGCGGTAGACGTCTTCTGTCTTCGTCGCGAGGGTCGCGCCGACGAGCAGGCCGGAGAGCTCGTGGTCGACGAGCACCGAGCGGTTGCCGCTGTGCCAGTCGAGCGCGATCAAGCCGTGCGCGCCAACCGGCTGCGAGGCCGCGAGGTTCGTGAGGTGTTCGTGCACCGAGATGCCGAGCTCGGTGGCTTCGCGCTCGTAGCGCGCTGGCACCTGGTTCTCGACGTACCAGGCGAAGATGTCGCCGACACCCGACTGGCCGGCCTCGTAGCCGTAGAGGCCCGCGACGATGCCGCCATCCACGACCCCGCACATCCCTGGCACCTCGGTGAGGGTGCCGGAGCTCATGACGTGGCAGGTGGAGGTGCCCATGATGGCGACCATCTGGCCGGGTTCGGTCGCTGCCGCGGCCGGGGCGGTGACGTGCGCGTCGACGTTGCCGACGGCGACCGCGATGCCCTCCGGCAGGCCGGTCCAGGCAGCTGCCTCCGCCGAGAGCGTGCCGGCGGCGTCGCCGAGCTGTCCGATCTCGTGCGCGAGCTTGCTGTCCACGAAGTCGGCGAAGTCCGGGTTGAGCGTCGCCATGAACTCGCGGCTCGGGTACTCGCCGTCCTGCAAGATGCCCTTGTAGCCGGCGGTGCAGGCGTTGCGGATGTACGTGCCAGTCAGCTGCCAGACGATCCAGTCGGCCGCCTCCACCCAGTGGTCCATGGCGGCGTACACCTCGGGGTCCTCCTCGAGCAGCTGGAGGCCCTTTGCGAACTCCCACTCGCTCGAGATGAGGCCCCCGTAACGGGGCAGCCACTTCTCGCCGCGATGCTCGGCGAGCTGGTTGATGCGGTCGGCCTGCGGCTGCGCCGCGTGGTGCTTCCACAGCTTCACGAACGCGTGCGGGCGAGACTCGAAGCCGGGCACCTCGTTGAGCGGGGTGCCGTCGGCGAGCGTCGGCACCATCGTGCAGGCCGTGAAGTCCGTGCCGATGCCGATGACATCCAGCGGGTCGATACCCGCGTCTGCGATGGCGGCGGGTACGGCGACCTTGAGCACGTCGACGTAGTCGCTCGGCACCTGCAGCGCCCACTCGGGTGGGAGCCTCTCGCCCGTTGCTGGCAGCTGCTCGTCGACCACTGCGTGCGGATACGGCAGCTCGCCGACGCCGAGCTCGGCGCCGTCCCGCACGCGCACGACGACGGCGCGGCCCGAGAGTGTCCCGTAGTCGACGCCGATGACGTAGCTGTCGCGCTCGGCTGGCCCTGCGTGGGCGGTGTCGTTGGCGCGCGATTCCGAGTTCGTCGCATGGCTCATCCTGGCGGTCTCCTTTGGCTCGACCGGACGTAATGTGATCGATCACACCACGGAGGAGCCGAGATGCGCAAGCCCGAGTCTGTCGGCGAGGACCGAGCGTGGGTGCGCTGAATCCGGAGTTATACCCGGCGCGTCGAGGCGCGCACGATCAGTTCCGGCAGCACGTCCGCAGCCCCCTGTGCGCCGTCGAGGAGGCGCGCGACGCATTGGGCTCCCGTCGCAGCGAAATGCTGGCGCACGGTGGTCAGCGGGGGCCAGAAGTGCGCGGCCTCGGGGATGTCGTCGAACCCCACGACGCTCAGCTGCTCCGGCACGGAGACTCCGGTGTCGTGAGCGGCGTGAAGCACTCCGAGGGCAGTCTGGTCGTTTGCGCAGAAGACGGCCGTCGCGTTCGACTCGAAGATGGTGGCGGCAGTGGCGTAGCCGGCTTCCGGGGACCAGTCTTGGGCGTCGACGTGCCGTGGCGTCAGTCCGCGAGACTCCATCTCGATGCGGAAGCCCCGGAGGCGGGACGTGGCATCGATCCAGTCACCGGGGCCGGCCAGGTGCACGATGTCGACGTGGCCCAGGTCGAGCAGGTGCGCGGTCGCGACCCGTGCGCCTTCGAGCTGGTCCTCGGCCAGGTCGACGCCCCCGTCGGTCGTCCAGGTCTGGAGGGTCACGAACGGGATGCCCGAGGTCATGTTGCCGAGCACCTCGAGCAAAGGGGTCTGCGGCGCGACCGCGACGATGCCCTCGACGTTGAGGCTCGCCAGGTTTCCCAGCGCCTCCTCGATCGACGCGACATCGAAGCCGTCCGTCTGCTCGACGATGGTCGTGTATCCGCGGGTTCGTGCGGCCTCGGTAATGGCGATGATGCTCGAGGAAGGGCCGTACTCGCCGCTGGCGGTCGAAAGGACGCCGAGTGTCCGACTCCGCTTCGAGGAGAGCGCCCTCGCGGCGAGGTTCGGGCGGTAGTCAAGCTCGCCCATCGCAGTCAGCACCTTCTGCCTGGTCGCGGGCCGCACGTTCGAGTGGTCGTTGAGCACTCTCGAGACGGTCTGGTGCGAGACCCCCGCCGCCCGGGCCACATCGAACACACTGGCAGCCCGCTTCGGCTTCGTCGCATCCACAGGTCCGCTCGTCATGCGGCAATTATGCCCGCACGGGCGTCGCTGCGCCGCCCGAAGAACAATTCAGATTGCTGGTTGCGCCAGCCCGATGTGATCGATAACATTCCCGACAGATGCCAGGAAGCATTCAACTGCGCAGCGTCACGACCGGCCACGGCACGAGTGAACTGCTCTCAACGAGGAGAGACCAGCGTGAACAAGACAACCATCAGGACCATCGCCGGAATCGCGATGGCAGGGGCACTCACCCTGAGCATGGCGGCCTGCTCCGGCGGATCGGGTGACGCCCCCGCCGGGAGCGACGGCGAGCTCATCACCGTCGGCTTCGTCGCCGTCGGACCCGAGGGTGGATGGCGCACGGCCAACGAGCAGAACATCCAGGACTCGTTCTCGACCGAGAACGGCTTCGAGCTCAAGTACGCCCCCGCCACCAACGGAGACCAGAACTCCCAGATCACCGCCTTCACCTCCTTCATCGACGAAGGCGTCGACGCCATCCTGCTCTCGGCAACCGAAGCAACAGGCTGGGAGAGCGTCCTGGAACGCGCCCAGGAAGCCGAGATCCCCGTCGTGCTCCTGGACCGCGGAATCGAACCGAACGACGAGGCGCTCTACACGAGCCACATCGCCCCGGACAACGTGGGCATCAGCTCGGCGGCCGCCGAATGGGCGAACGGCCAGTTCGCAGACGGCGGCAACTACGTCGTCCTCGAAGGCCCTCCCGGCCTCTCCGTGGTCAACGACCGCAACAAGGGCTGGGATGAGAGCATCGACTCGAACCTGACGAAGCTCGAGAGCCAGTCGGCCAACTGGTCGACGGAAGAGGCGAAGAGCGTCTTCGAGACGATCCTCAAGTCGAACAGCAATGACGTGCAGCTCGTCTTCGCCCAGAACGACGAGATGGGCCTCGGCGCCGCCCTCGCCGTCGAGGAAGCCGGCCTCAAGCCGGGCACCGACGTCAAGATCATCACGATCGACGGCACCAAGGCCGCACTCGAAGCGCTTGCCGCCGGCCGCCTCTCCTTCGTCGCCGAATACAACCCTCTCTTCGGAGACGTCGCCGTCGACGTCGTCAAGGCCGCCGTCGCAGGAGAGACCGTCGAGAAGAACATCGTCGTCGAGAGCGTCACCTTCGACTCCCCGGACGCAGCCACCGCCGCGCTCCCAGACCGCAAGTACTGACCCGAGTCACGCTCCCCGGTGCGCCACCGCTCTCTCGGCGGCGCACCGGGGCCCCACCCCGACACTCGACGCCGGCCACCGGCAGAACGCTAGGCGATCATGGCAGCGAACCAGCCAATCGTTGAGATGAGCGGCATCTCAATCGAGTTCCCCGGAGTCAAAGCACTCCAAGACGTGAGCTTCCGCCTCTTCCCCGGCGAAGTGCACACCCTCATGGGCGAGAACGGCGCGGGGAAGTCCACGCTCATCAAAGCCCTCACCGGCGTCTACAAGATCGACGACGGTGCCATCCGCATCGGCGGCGACGAGCGGCAGCTCAGGGGCACGGCCGACGCCCAAGCCGCAGGCATCTCCACCGTCTACCAGGAGGTCAACCTCTGCGACAACCTCTCCATCGGCGAGAACGTGATGCTCGGGCACGAGATTCGAGGCCCCTTCGGCATCAACTGGCGCAAGACGAATGCCGCAGCCCGGGAGGCACTCGCCGCGCTCGGACTCGACCACCTCGACCCGAAGCGATCCCTGTCCAGCATCTCCCTCGCGATGCAGCAGCTCGTCGCGATCAGCCGGGCCATGGTCATCAAGTCGAAGGTCCTGATCCTCGACGAACCCACGTCCAGCCTCGACGCACAGGAAGTCGACGGCCTGTTCGCCGTCATCCGCCAGCTCCGCGAGCAGGGCGTGGCGATCCTCTTCGTCTCGCACTTCCTCGACCAGGTGTACGCCATCAGCGACCGCCTCACCGTGCTCCGCAACGGCCAGTTCGTCGGCGAGTACGCCACCGCCGAGCTCAGCAGGAGCGACCTCATCTCGAAGATGATCGGCAAGGAGTTCTCCACCCTCGAGTCGCTCGGGGCGAACCGACGCGTCGACGCTCGCGACACCGCGGACATCCCCCTCTACCGGGCGCAGGGCATCGGCAGGAAGGGCTCGATCGACCCCGTCGACATCGAGGTGCACCGCGGCGAAGTCGTCGGCTTCGCGGGGCTCCTCGGCTCCGGACGCACCGAGCTCGGACGCCTGATCTACGGTGCCGACAAGCCGGACACCGGGTCAGCGCAGCTCAACGGGGATGACGTCGAAGTGCATTCTCCCGCCGCAGCGCTGCGCAAGCACATCGCCTTCTCCACCGAGAACCGGCGCGACGAGGGCATCGTCGGCGACCTCACGGTGCGCGAGAACCTGATCCTCGCCGTCCAGGCCCGACGAGGGTGGGCACGGCCCCTCTCCCGCCGCGAGCAGAACGAGCTCTGCGCGAAGTACCTCACGGAGCTCAACGTGCGCCCCGCCGACCCGGAGCGCGCCATCCGCAACCTCTCCGGCGGCAACCAGCAGAAGGTGCTCCTCGGCCGGTGGCTCGCCACCAGGCCCGAGCTGCTCATCCTCGACGAACCGACCAGGGGCATCGATGTCGGAGCCAAGGCCGAAATTCAGGAGACCATCGCGCAGCTCGCCGAAGACGGCATGTCGGTCATCTTCATCTCCTCCGAGCTCGACGAGGTGGTCAGGCTCAGCGAGCGGATCGTCGTCCTCAAGGACCACCGGAAGATCGCGGAGATCGCGAACGGGCCGGACGTCAACGCCGACCTCATCGTCCAGACCATCGCCGCAGACGGCGTCGACGCGGAGGACGTCGCCCCGGTCGCCGAAGACACGCCCTCCGCCCCGACCGCCCCACCCGCATCCGCTGACGCCGAGGGAGCACGCGCATGAGCCAGTCAACGGCCCCGCACACCACGTCGACGGCAGCCCCCTCGCCCCAGGAGCCGCGCCGGACGCCCGACGCCATGCAGGCGGCACGAGGCGCATTCCGGCAGCCCTACATCTGGGCCGTCGTCGCGCTCGTCCTGCTCATCATCATCAACCTGATCAAGGACCCAGGCTACCTCGGCGTCTCCGTCAACCAGGCCACCGGCGACCTCAACGGCAACCTCATCGACATCCTCCGCGCCAGCGCCCCGGTCATGATGATCGCCGTCGGCATGACCCTCGTGATCGCCACTCGCGGCATCGACCTCTCCGTGGGCTCGGTCATGGCCGTGGCCGGCGCCGTCTCGATGGAGTTCATGGCGTCCGCCCAGAACTCGTTCGGCTCGGCGCTCACCGCCATCGCGCTCGCCCTGCTCATCAGCGCACTCCTCGGCACCGTCAACGGACTGCTCGTCTCCGTGGTCGGCCTGCAGCCCTTCATCACGACGCTCATCATGATGCTCGCGGGGCGCGGGCTCGCCAAGGTCATCACGGCCGGTCAGAACACATCAGCCACCAACGACTCGTTCCGCTGGATCGCGAACGGCACCATCGCCGGGTTCCCCGTGATCTTCCTGCTCGCCGTCGGCATCGTCGTCCTCGTCGCGCTGCTCGTTCGACGCACCGCCCTCGGCCTCATGATCGAGTCCATCGGCATCAACCCGAAGGCATCCCGTATGGCGGGCATCCGCCCCATCGGGCTCCTGTTCTTCGTCTACATCTCGAGCGCCATCCTCGCGGGCGTCGCGGGCATCCTCAGCACGGCTACCGTCATGACGGTCGAAGTCGCCAAGACAGGATCGGCGTCGGAGATGGATGCGATCCTCGCCGTCGTCATCGGCGGGACCTCGCTCGCCGGAGGCAAGTTCTCGCTCACGGGCAGCGTCATCGGCGCCCTGCTCATCGCGACGCTGGACAAGACCGTCGTGTTCCTCTCCATCCCATCCTCAGCCACTCCCGCCTTCAAGGCCATCGTCATCGTCCTCGTCTGCCTCCTGCAGTCGCAGCGCGTCCGCGACTTCTTCAAACGGCGACGAGCCAAGACCCCCACCGGCCCCGCGAGTTCCGCACCAGCGCAGAAGGCAGTTGACGCATGACCACCATCGTCGAACAGACCAGCGAGGTCACCCGGCTCGCGAAGTTCAAGCCGAACCTCGACTCCCTCCCGACGCTCGCCGCCGTCGTCATCTTCGTCGGGATGCTCGCATACGGGGAGCTCGCCTACGGCGGCATCCTGCAGTTCAGCACCCTCTCCAACCTCCTCATCAACAACGCCTACCTGATCGTGCTCGCCATCGGCCTGACGTTCGTCATCCTGACCGGCGGCATCGACCTGTCCGTAGGTGCGGTCATCGCCGTCAGCAGCCTCATCGGGGTCATGCTCTCGAGCGCCGGACTACCCGCGATCCTCGTCATCGTGCTGATGATCGGCATCGGCTCCCTCTTCGGCCTCGCCTCCGGAATCCTCATCCATTACTTCCGAGTGCAGCCGTTCATCGCGACGCTCGCCATGATGTTCCTCGCCAGAGGGCTCGCCTCGATGCTCAGCACCGAACCGCAGCGGCTCGCGGACGACTCGCCCATCCGCGGCCTCTCCGCCGAGATCAAGATCATCGATGGCCCGAAAATCAACGACCTTGTCGTCACCCCGGCGGTCATCATCGCGGTCGCGATCATCGCGGTCGCCTTCTTCGTCCTGCACCGCACCCGCTTCGGGAGGACCGTCTACGCCATGGGAGGCTCGGAGCAGTCCGCGCTCCTCATGGGCCTCCCGGTCGCGCGCACGAAGGTCGCGATCTACGTCATCAGCGGCACCCTCGCGGGAATCGCCGCCGTGCTCTACACGTCGAAGCTCGGCATCGCGCAGAACATCACGGGCGTCGGCTGGGAGCTCGACGCCATCGCCGCAGTCATCATCGGCGGCACTCTGCTGACCGGTGGCGGCGGGTTCGTGCTCGGCTCGGTCGTCGGCGCACTCGTGCTGGGGCTCATGAACGTCCTCATCACCCGCGACGGCAGCATCCCCCCGGAAGCGACGACCATCATCACGGGTGGCATCCTGCTCGTGTTCGTGCTGCTGCAGCGGGCAGTGACCTCCAGGAAGCGCCGATCCCAGTAGGGGTCCCGCGTCCAGCCTTGGCGCTGCCGAGCCGGGGCGCATCTGCCCTGGCGGGGCTCCATCCGCGGGCATAAACTCAGGCCATGATCGGCATCAGGGCGGGGAAAGCGGGTGTCTTCGCGGCCGCCGTCGCCGTCGCGTGCCTCCTCGCCACGAGCGCCTGCTCGGCGAGCCCGGCCCTCACCATCGGGGCGGATGCGCCCCCGTCCGTCAGCGAGACGGCGCCGGTCGAAACGAGCCCTGGCGTCGTCGGCGAGCAGTTCACCCCTGTCGTCGTCTCCGCGCTCGCCGACCCGATCCCCGTGCTCGGAACCGACGAGCGCATCCACCTCGCCTACGAACTGCAGCTCACCAACGGGTCGCCGTCCAAGGTCAAGATCACGGGAGTCGAGGCGGGCGCGAACGGCACAATGCTGCAGGAGCTCAAGGGCGACGACCTCGACGACGTGATGCGCGTCGCCGGCACCACCGACGGCGGCGGGCTCGAACTCGGCCCCGGACAGAACGCAACCGTGTGGATGGACGCCACCATCGCATCCGACGCCGACGTGCCCGACCGCATCGAGCACACCGTCACCGTCGAGATGCCCAAAGCGCAGCCGCCCCTCTACGAGAAGACCATCGAGCAGAGCACGCAGGCCGTGAGCGTCGACAAGCGCGACGTCGCCGCCATCGGCCCGCCCCTCACCGGCGACAACTGGCTCGACGCCAACGGCTGCTGCGGACTCACCGCGCACCGCGGCGCCGTCAGCCCCATCAACGGCACCTACTGGGCGCCAGAACGGTGGGCCATCGACTACGTCAAGCTCACCCCCACGATGAAGCTCTCCGACGACGGCGCCCGCGACAACGCACGCAGCTACCCCGGCTACGGCCAGAACGTCATCGCCGTCGCCGACGGCCCCATCGTCACCATCACCACCGACCGCCCCGAACAGGAACCAGGCACCGCGCCCGGCCCAACCCTCACCCTCGACGAATACGGCGGCAACTACGTCGTGCAGGACATCGGCGGCGGCACCTACGCCTTCTACGCGCACCTCAAGACCGGCAACCCCTTCGACCTCCAAGTCGGGCAGCAGCTCACCCGCGGCGACCGCCTCGGCCTGCTCGGCAACACGGGCAACACCGACGCCCCCCACCTCCACTTCCACCTCATGGACTCCCCGAACCCACTCGCCTCCAACGGGCTGCCGTTCGTGTTCGACACGTTCACGCTCGACGGGAAGGTCACCTCGCAGGCCGCCCTCGACGCCGGCGAACAGGGCAAGGCCTACAAGGTCGACAAGGCAGACGCGGGGGAGCGAAGCGGCCAGGTGCCGCTCACCGGGGACCTCATGACCTACCCCGGCGAGTAGCGCGGGCGAGGGGGTCCCGCTTCCTCTCTGACGGGCTTCCCCGCTGACGCGTTCTCGCGGGTCTCTGAGTCTTCCGGGGATCGCCGAGTATCCCCGGTTCTCGCGGCTCCATCGCTGCCAGTCAATATGCCCTTCAGGGGCACCCGTCCGGGATCGCTGCCAGTCGATGTGCCCCTCTGGGCTGGCGAAAAGGGCCATCTCTCTGGCAGTGATCGTGCTGGGCCCGCACCGGTCCCCGCCTCGCGGGTGCTCTCAGGATGCGGGGCGTACCGTCGTGGCGTGAGCGTGCACATCCGCAGCATCGGCACCGCAGTGCCCCCGACCGAGCTGCCGCAGACCCAGGCCCGTGACCTGTTCGCAGGTCAGCCAGGCATCAACCGCCTCGGCGCGCGCCTCATCGGCGCGGCGTTCGACGGCTCGGCGATCGACCGCAGGCACACCGTCGTGGATGCGCTCGCGGGCGGAGAGGACTCGGCGCTCGTCGCCGGCGGCCAGGTCCTTGACGCATCGACGGGCGCCCGCAACCAGCTCTACGCCGAGCGCGTCCCCGAACTGCTCCTCGGTGCCACCCGCGCCGCGCTCGACGGCAGCGGCCTCGACACGGCCGACATCACGCACGTCGTCACCGTCTCCTGCACCGGCTTCTACGCGCCCGGCCCCGACTACGAGATCGTGCGCGGCCTCGGCCTGTCACCGCGCGTGCAGCGCTTCCACCTCGGCTTCATGGGCTGCTATGGAGCCTTCCCCGCGCTGCGGGCAGCGGATGCGTTCGCTCGCGCCGACCCGAACGCGGTTGTGCTCATCGTGTGCGTCGAGCTGTGCACCATCCACCTCACCAGCTCGAACGACCCCGAGCAGATCGTCGCGACCTCCGTCTTCGCCGACGGCGCGGCAGCGGCCCTCGTAACGGCGCGCCTCGCCCCGGCCGGCGCGAGCATCCTCACCATCGACGCCCTCGAGAGCACCATCACCGACGAGGGCGAGTCGGAGATGGCGTGGACCATCGGCGACAGCGGATTCCGGATGCGCCTCTCCGGGTACGTGCCCAGCATCATCGGAGCGTCCATCGGCGATGTCGTCGGGCCGCTTCTCGCGCCGACCGTGCCGTCGGAGACGCCGCTGTGGGCGATCCACCCCGGCGGGCGGAGCATCCTCGACAAGGTCGAGCAGTCGCTGGGACTCACGGAGGAGCAGCTCGCCCCGTCCCGCGGCGTGCTGCGCGACTACGGCAACATGTCGAGCGCGACGGTGCTGTTCATCCTCGAGCGGCTGCTCGGCGAGGGTGCCGACGACACCCACCTCGAAGGGGCTGGCGAGGCTCTCTGCGCGATGGCGTTCGGGCCCGGCCTCACGGTGGAAGTCGGCAGGTTCACGCGGATGCGTGCATGAGATCCGTGCTGGGGGCAAAAGTCGCGCGAACTCACGACCGCGGTGTCGGCGCTACCTGTGCCCGCCGCGTTGAGATCGCCACCGGCCACCCGCGCGAGGCCCCACGCCCGTGAGCGCGACCATTCTCACTTCGCTTCGTCCTCTGCCGCGCGACACGACCTCGCTCGAGCTCATGGACGACCCCGACTGCGACCGCGACCGCCTCTTCGCCACGTACGCGCAGTTCCGCGCGGTGAACGCGCTCGTCGCAGGATGGCGGCGCGTGTACCTGCGCGACGTGCGGCCCGTCCTCGACCGGCGGCGCGCATCCAGGCTGCTCGACATCGGCTTCGGCGGCGGCGACATTCCGCTCGCCCTCGCCGGCTGCGCGGCCCGCGACGGGCTCAGGCTCGAGGTCACCGCCATCGACCCGGATGAACGCGCGCACGAGTTCGTCGAGTCGCGCGGGCTGACGCGGCGCGGCGTGCACTTCCGGGCGGCGTCGAGCGGGGAGCTCGTGGCAGCGGGGGAGCGGTTCGACATCGTCACCTCCAACCACCTGCTGCACCACCTCGACCCGCACGCGCTTGCCAGCCTGCTCGACGACAGTGCGTCCCTCGCGCCGCTCGCCCTGCACAGCGACATCGAGCGCGGGCACCTCGCGCTCGCCGCGTTCGGCGTCGCGACGAAACCCCTCGACCGCGGGTCGTTCGTCCACTACGACGGCACCCTCTCCATCCGCCGCAGCTACACGGCCCCCGAACTTCGGGCAGCCGTGCCTCAGGGTTGGCACGTGCGACGCCAGTTCCCCTACCGACTGCTGCTGACCCGAGACGAGACGCTCACACCGCAGCGGTGAGCGGATGCGCGACCCGCAGTGAGCGCTGAGCTTCCGGCGCCAGCTCCAGCGTTCGCTTCAGGCCGCCCGTGTAGGTTCGGCGTCGTGAATGTGCCCCCGCTGCTGGTCGCCGCGACGACGAGCTACGCCGCCAACTGCGCGCTCGGCGCCGGGGTGGCGACCGGGGTCGTGCGAACCGGTCGCTGGCACTGGATCCATCACGCTCTCTACATCTGCACGTCCGCGCTGACACTCGCCGCGGGCATCGCGCTGCTCACGAGCCACGACGAGCGCCACCGCCGGGCCGGCCAGCTGCTGCTGCCGACCGCGGTGCCGCTCGCCGCGATCCCCTTCGCCGGCACGCACTCGCGGCGCCACCCGTCGATCGCCCTCACCGCCGCCCCCTTCTACGCGCTCGCGGTGCGCGCATCCACTCGCCCCGCATCTGGCGTCCTCGCCCAGCGCTGACCGCCGCCCCACTCTCCGGCTGACCGCCGCCCCGCATCGCTGCCAGAGAAACGGCCCTTCTGACCAGGCGAAAGCGGCACTTTGGCTGGCAACGCGCGCCAAGGGGGCAACCCAAGCGGCACTTTGGCTGGCAGCGATGAGGGCGAAGTCGAGAGCAGCCGTTCGGCTGGCAGCGTTCCGCCGCGATCCGAGAGGCGGCGCGTCAGCCCTCGCCGTTGTAGTACGGCCACGGGTTGATGCGTCGGTCGCCGCGGCGGTCCGGCCCGGTGAGCGTCACCTCGCCGGTCGCGGCCCACTCGACGCCGCGCGGGAACATGCGGATGAACTCGATGCGGCGGAACGTGTCGATGTCGTGCCCGATCGTGATCGTGAAGGAGCGGCCGGTGCCGTACTCATTGATCCAGGCGAGGGGCTGATCTGTGTTGATGCCAGGCAGCGCGGATACGCCCTCCGCTGGAATGGCGACGGGGTAGTGCGGCATCGGCCAGATGGGCGCCTTCTCGTAGGACTCGAGGTCGTCGAAGGTCGTGAGCAGCACCCGCGTGCCCTCATAGAGTTCGACGCCGACGAGGATGTCGTCCCCGGTGACCGTCCAGGTGTTGTTGATGCCGTCCGTGATGGCATGACGCGGTTCGGTCGTGCGCAGCTGGGCCTCACCCCACGGGCGGGGGCGGATGCCCGTCGGTACGCTGAGCTTCGAGCCGCGCATGACGTTGTACTCCTCCGGGTACCCCCAGTCGTCCTCCTGCACGGCCGAGCCGTGGAACCAGACGATGCCCTTGCCGTCGTCGTGCACGAACTTCAGGATCGCCGCATCCGTCTCCGACCCGAAGCCGGTGCCCTGATCGTGGTAGCCGTCGCGGCCCTCGAAGACGATGAGCAGCACATCGTACTTGTCGATGATCTCGGAGGTGAGACCGCGGGGGTCCTCGGTGACGCGCACCTTGAAGCGGCCCGTGTCTTCGAGGAGCGTCGTCAGCCACTGGTTGTGCTGACGGAAGCTGCGGAACTCGTTGTCATGCTCGGATGTCATGTGCCCCGAGAGGATGAGCACGTTGAGGGGACTGGTCACTGGTTCTCCTTTGAGCCGGGTGGCCCAGCCAGGCTGACACGCTTCTGTCGCATTCGCACATAAGAAATTCGGATCGCGACCATCATCCCTTCGGTGTGGACTTTTGCGACGCGATGTCACCTCTCACACGCTCGGCATAGGTTTCAGGCGGATGCGACAGACTCTGCGCATGGAATTCCTCGACGTTCTGCGACGCCGCAAGACCACGAACGGCCCCTTCCTCCCCGATCCCGTCAGCGAGGAGCACCAGCGCCTCCTCATGGAGGTCGCCGGCCGCGCGCCCTCGCAGCTCAACAGTCAGCCGTGGCGGTTCGTGGTGGTCGAGGCGCGGGAGACGATCGAGGCGATCGCGAGCATCAGCGGCGAGAGCATGACAACCGCCATGAGCAATGGCACCTTCTTCGAGCGCTACAAGCCGTACTTCCGCTTCAGCAAGGAGGAGATGGAGCAGCGGCGCGACGGGATGCTGTTCGACAAGCTCCCAGCCCCACTGCGGCCGTTCACGAGTCAGGTCTTCACGAAGCGCGGCCAGTTCCTCATGAACTCCCTGCGCGTGCCCAACACGCTCGGCGAGGAGAACCGGAAGCTCGTCGCCGGCTCCCCGCTCCTTCTCGGCGTCATGCTCGACCGCGCCGAGTACCGGCCGGGCGAGCTGTCGTCGTTCTACTCGGTGTTCAGCATGGGCGCGGCCATGGAGAACATCTGGCTCACGACGGGCGAGATCGGCATGGGAATCCAGTTCGTGTCGTTCCCCATGGAAGTGCCCGGCCAGTGGGACAAGATCGTCGACCTCCTGAAGGTGCCGGACGAGTTCGAGCTCATGGCCGTCTACCGCCTCGGCTACCTCCCCAAGGAGCAGCGCCGCCCCGCCATCGACTGGTCGTCGCACCAGCGCAAGCTGCCCTCTCAGTACGTATTCCGAGACACCTGCGAAACCCCGCAGCAAGGATGGGACGAGGCGCAGGCGGGCAGATAGCTCGGCTCGGCCACGAACCTGCCGCAACTCCGTTTCGGGATGGGAACCTTGCTTCGTTATGGGGAACTTCCCGCAACGAAGTGAGTTTCCCATCCTGAAATCGGGGGCTGCGCGCGAGCGAGCGGATGCGCGGGTCAGGACACCGCGTCTGTCACCTCGCGGAGTCAGGCGCGGTTGAGTTCGCGAGCGCGGTCCGCGCGACTTCGCCGGAGAGTACGAGTTCGGCCACGGCCTCCATCTCGGGGCTCAGGAAACGGTCGGGACCGGTGCCGGGCGAAACCGTGGCGACGAGGTCGCGGACAGCGCCCGTCGCGCGCCCCGGTTCAAGCGGAGCTCGCAGCTGCAGCGCCCGCGACCCCGTGAGCACTTCGATGGCGAGCACCCTCCCGAGCCCGTCGACGGCTCGGCGCAGCTTCCGCGCGGCGGCCCACCCCATCGACACGTGGTCCTCCTGCATCGCCGACGATGGGATCGAGTCGACCGATGCTGGCACCGCCAGCCGCTTCAGCTCAGACACGATGCCGGCCGCCGCATACTGCGCGATCATGAGGCCGGAGTCGACGCCCACCTCGTGGGCGAGGAACGGCGGCAGTCCCCGGTTGCGTGCCGGGTCGAGGGCCCGGTCGGTGCGCCGCTCGGAGATGCTCGCCACGTCGGCGACCGCGATCGCAAGGAAATCGAGCACGTACGCGAGGGGCGCCCCGTGGAAGTTGCCGTTCGACGCGACACGACCATCCAGGGTCACGACCGGGTTGTCGACGGCGGATGCGAGCTCACGCGAGGCGATCAGGGCCGCGTGCGCCACCGTGTCGCGGGCCGCGCCGTGCACCTGCGGGGAGCAGCGAAGCGAGTAGGCGTCCTGCACCCGGCCATCCTCCGGCCCGCGGTGGCTTGCGATGATGGGGGAGTCGGCGAGGAAGCGCCGCAGGTTCGCGGCCGAGTCGCGCTGCCCGAGCTGCGGGCGCAGGGCCTGAAGATCAGCGGCGAAGACGGCGTCTGTCGCGAACTGGCTCTCGACCGACATCGCCGCCGCGACGTCCGCCGTCGTGAGCAGCATCTCGATGTCGTGGAGAGCGAGCAGCAGCATGCCCAGCATCCCGTCGGTGCCGTTGATGAGCGCCAGGCCCTCCTTCTCGCGGAGCACAAGGGGCTCGATGCCGGCCGAGGCGAGCGCATCTCGCGCATCCACCTCGGTTCCGGATGCGTCGCGCACCGTGCCCTCGCCCGTCGCGGCGAGCGCCAGGTGGGAGAGCGGGGCGAGGTCGCCCGAGCAGCCGAGCGAGCCGTACTCGCGCACGATCGGCGTGATGCCAGCGTTGAGCATCGCCGCATACGTCTCGACGACAACCGGGCGTACGCCGGTCCGCCCCGTCGCGAGGGTCTGCAGGCGGAGCAGCTGCAGCGCCCGGATGACCTCGCGCTCCACCTCCGGGCCGGTGCCCGCCGCGTGCGAACGCACGAGGCTCGCCTGCAGCTGCACGCGCCGCTCGGGCGCGATGAACGTCGTCGCAAGCGCGCCGAACCCCGTCGAGATGCCGTAGTGCGGGTTCGGGTCATCGGCGAGGCACTCGATGAGCTCACGCGAGCGGGCGACCTCCGCCAGTGCAGTCGGTGCGATCTCGACGCGCGCGCCGTGGCGCGCGACCGCGACGACCTCGGCGGGCTCGAGCGGACGCAGCCCGAGGACGACGGCCTCTGAGTTGACGGTGCTGCTGCCGGTCCCGCTGGTGTCCGTCCCCGCGATGATGGTGCCGGCCCCGCCGGCCCCGCCGGCACCTTGCGCGGCACTCTGGGCGGCGCAGGTCGTGTCGGCGGCGCTGTCCTGGTGCTCGTTGTGACCCGTTGCGGGCGCTGCTGTGCTCATGCGTCGATTCCACTCCACCCGTTGCGCGATGTCTGCGCGGGGAGGACACTCAGTGTCTGTGATCTCAGACAACTGGCCTCATGGCGGCGAACGAAGACCTGCCGCGCAGTTGGCGGTCGGCTCGGTGTCCAACATGAGTGCAATTCCTGCCCATTCCTGGGCTTTCGGGTGTTCCAGGCCGCTTATCGCACTGATGTTGGTCACGGCTACCACTCACCGGTGTGCGGCGGTCCGGGTGCAGGTCCGGGTCCCAGTCCCAGTCCCAGTCCCAGTCCCGGCGCAGGTGCCCGCCCGCCCGGCCAACTTCGGTGATAATTCGGGCCGACGAGGGGGTTCGGTGCGCTCCGGGCCTCGTTTGTCACCGAAGTCGGCCACCGGTGCCGGGGACTCGGTTGCGTCGGACCAGTCTCTGGCGCTCGTGCTCCTGACCAACATGCGTGCAATACCCGCCTCCCGTGGGCTCTCAGCGCGGTTCTGGCCGTTTTTCGCACTGATGTTGGTCACCGTCACCGTCACCGTCACAGCCACCGGCACCGCGACCGGTACCGCCGACGACAGGCCGAGGTCCCGTCGATGCCTGGCAGGGGGAAGCGCGTGAACGATGTCAGCGGCGAAGCGCCCGCCCGCGCCCAGGTGCCGGCGGCCGATCAGACCCTGGCGATTCTCAGCTTCTTGAGCCATCAGCGGGGCCCCGTCGCGGCGAGCACCATCGCGACGCAGCTCGGCATTCCGCGTTCGACCGTCTACCACCTGCTGACGACGCTCCTCGAGCGACGCTTCGTGGTGCACCTGCGCGGAGAGCGACGCTGGGGGCTCGGCACGGCCGCGTTTGAGCTCGCCGGCGGATACGCGCGGCAGGAGCCCCTCGCCCGAATCGGCCATCCGGTGGTCGCCGACCTCGTCGACCAGGTGGGGGAGAGCGCGCACCTCGCCGTGATGAGCGGGCGGGACGTGCTCTACATCGTCGACGAGCGCGCGCCGCGCCGCCCGGTGCTCGTCGCCGACGTGGGCGTGCGGCTGCCGGCGCACCTCACCGCATCCGGTCGCGCGATGCTGGCCGCGATGCCGCAGAAGCAGGTGCGGGCGCTGTACCCGGACGCCGCGTCGTTCGCAGACCGCACGGGCCGCGGCCCCAGGAGCCCCCGCGAGCTGCGGGGGCTTCTGGACGGCATCCGCAGCGGCGCGTTCGCGTCGGAGAACGGCGAGGTGTCCGCTGGGATGCGTTCTGTGGGGATGCCCGTGCTCGACCACGAGGGTTGGCCCGCAGCGGCGCTCGCCGTCACGTGGTCCGAGGAGCGCCCGCAGGACGAGGCCCGCCTGCGGGCGCTGCTCGAGGGAGCCGCGGGAGAGATCAGGCGCCGTATCCACGGCCTGTAGGCGGCCCGGCAGCTCAGCTGAGGTGCGGTGGGTTGCTGGTGTCCGGCTCGTAGTCGGTGGTTCCGAGCGGATGCCGTCTGCGCTGCCTGGCGCCCTTGACCATCGTGACGACGCCGTAGCCGCCGGCGAATCCTCCCACCCAGGTGAGGGCGTGCAGGTAGGCGGGGCCGCCCATGAGGTCGGCGACGAGGGCGATCATGCCGAGTGCGAGCCCCGCGACGAGGTATCCGAGGGCGAGGCCTTCTTGTCGAGTCATGTCCTCCTCCTTGTGCCAGGCAAGCGTGGGGGCTGACGCCGCTGAGCGCAGGGCCGATCGATGCGGTCGCTGGGGCCCTTGAGCGGTGTCATCTTTCTGCGCTACGCGCGGGAAGGGCCAGGGTGTGCGGAACCCGGCGGGTGTGAGGATGGGCGCATGGCTCGCATCCTCATCACCGGGTCCACCGACGGCCTCGGCCGCGCGACGGCCGAGGCGCTCCTCGACCAGGGGCACGCGGTGATTGTGCACGCCCGCAACCCGGGTCGAGCGGATGCGGTCTCCGACCTGGTCGACCGAGGTGCGGACCTCACGATCGTCGACCTCGTCGACCTCGCAGCGGTGCTGGATGCCACGCGCGAGCTGAACGGCGGCGCAGCCATCGACGCGGTCATCCACAATGCAGGAGTTCTCTCGGGTCCGAGCCTGCTGCCCGTCAACGTGGTCGCGCCCTACCTCTTCACTGCTCTGCTGACCGCCCCGACCAGGCACGTCTACCTGAGCAGCAGCATGCACCGGGATGGCAGGGCGACGCTCGATGGACTCGACTGGGATGGCGGTTCGGCGACTGCGAGCTACTCCGACACGAAGCTGCTCGTCGCGGCCTTCTCGGCCGCGGTCGCAGAGCGTTGGGCTCCTCGCGTGCTCGCGAACTCCGTCGACCCCGGCTGGGTGGCGACGAAGATGGGCGGTGCCGGGGCCCCAGACGACTTCGATCTCGGGCACGAGACGCAGGAGCGACTCGCGGTCGACCCCGATCTGCAGGTCAGCGGCGGCTACTGGCATCACGGTGCGCAGCAGCAGCCCGCAAGCGGCGTGCGCGACCCGGAGTTCCGCGCGCTCCTCCTCGAGGAGCTCGCATCCGTCACCGGCGTCGCGCTCCCTGAGCGCTGACGCTCATCCCGGCCTGACGGGCACTCCGCCTGCCGCGCTGCTGCTCTGCCCCTGCCCTGCCGTGAGTCGTCGCGAAGGGGTGTCTCGGGCCGCACTTTGCAACCACATGCGGCAACTCGCGCGATGAGGTGGGGCGCGAGATGGCAGCGGCAGCGGCAGTGGCAGTGGCAGTGGCAGTGATGCGCGCATCGCGCGCATCCGCACGAGCGCGGGCCCCGCGCATCCGCCAGGAAAGGAGGACCTGGTGGATGCGCGGGGCCCGCGCAGATCTTGAGTGTGCGGATCTCACGTCGCCGGTGGAGAACGGCGACGTCGTCGGGTGCGATCTAGCCGCGGCCCTGCACGGCGTACGGGTTGAGGATGGCCTCTTCCGTGCCGGGGAGGATGCCTTCTTCGGTGGCGGTGGGGTGGCCGGCGTCTGGCGGGAACGACTCGGTCATGGAGATCGGCATGGCGCCGTTGCGGTAGAGGTTGTTGGAACCGGTCGAGGGCTTCCAGTCGTTGGGCTCCCAGTCGGGAACGTAGTTGCGGTAGCCGCCGGTGTTGACCTCGATGCGCATGCCGCTGGGGTCGCGGAGGTAGAGGAAGCTCTGCTCGCCGATGCCGTGGATGGAGGGGCCGTACTCGATGGGGATGTTGTTCTCCATGAGCACGTCGGCGCCCTGGAGGAGCTCCTCGCGGGTGTCGACCCAGTACGCGTAGTGGTTGATGCGGCCGGGGCGTGACGAGCTGTCGAGGACGACGCCGAGGTCGTGGGACTTCTCGTTGGTGGTGAGCACGGAGAAGACGGTGACGGGGTGGTCGTCGAGGACCGTGTAGGCCATGATGCGGAAGCCGAGGACCTCGTTGTACCACTTCGCGAAGCCGCGGACGTCGGAGGCTGCGACGGTGACGTGGTCGAGCTGGCGGGGGCCGACGGCGTGCTTCGACCGCTTCTCGGGGCGGTCAGGGAAGACGGAGGCGTGCTCGGCGTCTGCCTGGTACTTGTCGACGTCCCAGTAGAGCTCCATGGTGTGTCCGTAGGGCCCGGTGAAGGTGTACGACTTGCCGTGGCCGACGCTGCGGTCAGTCCACTGGCCTTGCACGCCTGCTGCCTCGACGCGCTTCGCGGCCTCGTCGAGCGCTTCGGCGCTGGAGGTGCGCCATCCCATGATGTTGAGGGCGGCCTCGGGGCCCTCGGCGATGACGAGGCTGTACGTGTAGTAGTCGCCCCACGAACGGAGGTAGACCTTGCCGTCCTCGCGTGCGACGACGCGGAGGCCGAACTCTTCTTCGTAGAACTTCACCGAGGCCGCGACGTCTGGCGTTGCGATCTCGATGTGCGAGAGGTGGGAGAGCAGTTTGATCATCGTCGATCCTTTTCGTCTGGTGCAGTGCGTCTGTGGCGGTTCTCGGCCGCGGTGTGCGCGTGCCGTTCTCGGGCACACCACAACTTTCGTCTTGAACCCACATATCAGGGAAGCTGAACTTCATGATGCCGAGCATCATCGATGTGGATGATCCGCTCGCGGCTACCATTGCGGCATGTCCGGTGGCGGTGGTGACGAGCGCAGCGTCGCGCAGAAGCTGTTCGCGATCGCTGAGGCCTTCTCCGCGCGGGAGGAGCTGACGCTCACGCAGATCGCGGCGGCGGCGAACCTGCCGGTGTCGACGGCGCACCGGATGCTCGCATCCTGGACCGAGTGGGGTGGCCTCGAGCGGGCCGACTCCGGCGCCTACCGGGTTGGCATCAAGCTGTGGCGCCTGGGTGCGCGGCGCACGACGGCCGAGCGGTTGCGCGCGATCGCGCGTCCGTACCTCGAGGACCTCCTCGAGTCGACCGAGGAGAACGTGCACATCGCGGTGCGGGATGGCCTGGGCGCGGTGTATCTCGAGCGCATCTCGAGCCCGAACGCGGTGCGCGTGATCTCGGACGTCGGAGCGCGCCTTCCGCTGCACGCGACGGGGGTCGGGCTCGTGCTGCTCGCTCACGCGCCCATCGAGCTCTTCGACGAGGTGGTCGCGTCGAAACCGCGCCAGTACCTGCCGAACACGATGACCGACCCGAAGGCGCTGCGCCGACGGCTCGCGGAGATCCGCGCGACGGGCCTCGCCCGCTCGGTGGAGGAGATGACGCCGGGGGCCTTCTCCATGGCCGCCCCGGTGGTGGATGCGCACGGCGAGGTCGTCGCGGCGGTCTCGATCATCGCGCACGTCGAGCGCCTCGCGGAGCCGCAGTTCGCGCTCGGGGTGCGGATGGCGGCGCGGGGGATATCGGGGGCGCTCGGGCGCTGAGGCGCTGCGGTGATGAGGCGCGTGGATGGGCCCGGTTGCCCCGGGTGTTTCATGCCCGAGTGTCGCATCTGATACCGGATTGCGGGATTCCGTAGGTTAAGCAACATCGTTGCCGTACTGTCAGCCATGCCCGCACTTCGCGCGCTCGCCGCCCTTGTGCGGCACGAGGAGGCCTTCATGGCAAATCCCACCCTTCCATCGAACTCCGCCCCCCGCAGAGCTCGAATCCCTCTCCTGGCTGCAACCGGCAGCGTGCTCGCCGTGCTCGCCTTCGTGCCCGCGCTACTGCAGGCCAACTCCGCCCAGGCCATCGGCACTGCAGTGGACCTCGGCACCGCGTCGAGCTTCTCGGTGCTCGGCGGCGCATCCGTCTCCAACACCGGCGACAGCATCCTCTCTGGCGACCTCGGTGTCGCCCCGGGGAGCGCCATCTCCGGGTTCCCGCCCGGCATCGTGCTCGGCGAGACGCGGCCCCTCGAGGATGCCGCCGCCGCTCAGTCGGATGCCGCGATCGCGTACAACGCGCTCACCAGCCAGGCGTCCGACGCTCCTATCGCCGCGGACCTCGGCGGCCAGACCCTCGTGGCGGGCGTCTACAAGGCCGACACCTCGGCCGGCTTGACCGGCACGGTGACCCTCGATGCCGAAGGCGACCCGAACGCGGTCTTCATCTTCCAGATCGGTTCGACCCTGACCACCGCGCCGAACAGCACCGTCGCCCTCGTCAACGGTGCGCAGGCCTGCAACGTCTTCTGGCAGGTCGGGAGCTCCGCGACGCTCGACACGGACACGACCTTCGTCGGCACCATCATCGCGCTCGCATCCGTCACGGTGAACACCGACTCGACCATCGCGGGCCGTGCCATCGCACGATCCGGATCCGTCACCTTGGACGACAACACGTTCACGCCCGCGCTCTGCGCGCCGCCGACCGAGACCGAGCAGCCGACGGTCCCGCCCACCGAGACGGAGACCGAGCAGCCGACGGTTCCTCCGACGGAGACGGAGCAGCCCACGGTTCCGCCGACCGAGACTGAGGAGCCGACGGTTCCGCCGACGGCGACTGAGCAGCCGACGGTTCCGCCGACGGCGACTGAGCAGCCGACCGTTCCTCCCACGGAGACCGAGCAGCCGACCGTTCCTCCCACGGAGACCGAGCAGCCGACGGTTCCTCCGACGGAGACGGAGCAGCCCACGGTTCCGCCGACGGAGACCGAGCAGCCGACTGTCCCTCCGACGGAGACGGAGCAGCCCACGGTCCCGCCCACGGAGACCGAGCAGCCGACTGTCCCTCCGACGGAGACGGAGCAGCCCACGGTCCCGCCCACGGAGACCGAGCAGCCGACTGTCCCTCCGACGGAGACGGAGCAGCCCACGGTCCCGCCCACGGAGACCGAGCAGCCGAGCGCATCCCCGACGACAACCTCGAGCGCATCCCCGACGGCAACGTCCAGCGTGGCTCCCGGCCCGGTGAAGACGACCTCGCCGGAGCTCGCGACGACCGGCGCCGCTGACTTCAACCCGTGGATGGCGTTCGGAGCCGGGACGCTGCTTCTGGGAGGCGCCCTGAGCATTCTGGCGCTGCGCAGGAAGAACACGGCGTAGACCGGATCCATGCTGAAGAGCCGCCGCACCCTCCACGGGGTGCGGCGGTTTGCGGTGTCCCCGGGCTTCTGGAGGACCTGTTGCTGGTCGGCTACGGGATTCGAACGTCCGGCCTCACGCCCGCGGGCCAGGCTCCTTGTGGACCACAATGAATGTAGCTAGGCTAACTACATGACTTCCGCGACCCCCACCACCACGCCCGAGAAGTCCACCGCGCTGTCGTCGTCCGACACCTACTGGGACTCCTACCAGCAGCGGACGCTGCCCAAGGAATTCCTCGCCCTCTGCGCGATCGGGGCGACGCTCAGCGTCGGCTTCCTCGCCGCGGTCTCCGCCTTCCTCTGAGCCCGGCTTGGTTCCGCGCCGATGACTGACGTCTCGAACAATCGCGAAAACAGGTCGACGACCCGCGAGCATCCGTCACGCACCCCAGGCGATGACGCCTCGGAAGCTGTCGACGAACTCCGTCGCGCGGAAGCGCGCCTCGGCCGCCGGCGCCAAGCGACCGGCGAGCTGAGTGAAACGCATCGGTCTGCGATGAGGTTCATTCTCGAACGCACCAGCGACGGCATCACGACCAGCCCCAGCGCGCTCGCGGAGTACCTGGACGTCACGAGTGCGTCGGCCACGATGCTCGTGCAGCGCCTCACGGAGGCTGGCCTCATCCGCACCACGCCTGACCCGGATGACCGGCGACGCAAGATGATCGTTCCGGTCGATACCGACCTCGACGCCGATGAGATCGACCCGGTCACCGGCCAGATCCGTCACCTGTCTGAGGACCTCTCGCCGCAGGAGGCGAAGCTCGTCTCGCTGTATCTCGACCGGGTCACCGCGGTCGTCGACGGGGAATCCTCGAACGGCTGACGGCGACCTGCTCGAGATGAGCAACCATCGCGCTCGTCCAGCACTTGACCAAGCCGAGCAAGTACCCGGGGCTCACGACTTCAGTGGCGACGTCAGATCTGCAGGATGCCCGCAGTCGAGAGAACTCGACTGCGGGCATCCAAGCTAGCTGGGGGTCTGGGCGACCTCGCGGCTAGCTCGTCGCAGCCGAGCCTTCGAGCACCCAGCCGGGGCGCACGTAGTGGCACGTGTAGCCGCCCGGGTGCTTGCGGAGGTAGTTCTGGTGTTCTTCCTCCGCATCCCAGAATTCGCCGGCCGCTTCGACCTTCGTGACGACCTTGCCGGGCCAGCGACCCGACGCGTCGATGTCAGCGATCGTCTCGCGCGCCACTCGCTCCTGCTCGGGGGTGAGCGTCAAGATCACCGAGCGATAGCTCGTGCCGCGGTCGTTGCCCTGCCGGTTCTTCGTGGTCGGGTCGTGGACCTGGAAGAAGAACTCGAGCAGATCACGGTACGAGGTCTTCGACGGGTCGAACTCGATCTCGACGGCCTCGGCATGGTCGCCGTGATGCCGGTAGGTGGCGTTCGGGGTGGTGCCGCCGGCGTAGCCAACCCGCGTGCTGAACACCCCAGGCAGGTCGCGGATGAGTTCCTCGAGCCCCCAGAAGCATCCGCCGGCAAGGATCGCGCGCTCCTCAGCCATCAGATGCCCGCCTTGTCCTCGAACAGTGCGATGTACTGGCCGTAGCCGTCCGTCTCGAGGTCTTCGAGCGGAACGAAGCGCAACGCAGCCGAGTTGATGCAGTAGCGCAGTCCTCCCTGGTCGACGGGGCCATCGTCGAAGACATGGCCGAGGTGGCTGTCAGCGGCGGCCGATCGCACCTCCGTGCGCCGCATGCCGAGCGACGTGTCTGAGTTCTCGACGATGTTCTCCGCGTTCAGTGGCTTCGTGAAGCTGGGCCACCCGCATCCGCTGTCGTACTTGGTGGTCGAGGCGAACAGGGGCTCGCCGGAGACGATGTCGACGTAGAGGCCCCGGTCGTCGTTGTGCCAGAACTCGTTGTCGAAGGGGCGTTCGGTCGCCGACTGCTGTGTCACCGCGTACTGCTCAGGCGTGAGCCGAGCGATGGCGTCTTGGTCTTTCGTGTACTGCGTCATGGGTATGTCCTCTCCAACATCAGGTCAACACGCGGGCGGGTGAAAGCGTTCCGACATCGGATGCGCGTCTGCGCGCTTTTCGGCGGACGCTCAGGTTGGAGCGCAGAAAAAGCCCGCGGGGTCCGGCCAGGACGTCCAATCGAAGCCGATCCCCGCGGGCGGGTCGGCCGCTCGCAGAAGCGGCCGAGTCTTGAATTCTGTGGTGTCTAGCGGCTCTTGCCGAGCACGTGGATGGCTCCCGTCGTGACGCCGACCTCGAGCTTCTCGAGGGTCACGCCGCGGGTCTCGGGAACCTGCGTGATCGTGAAGATCAGCGCGAGCGCCCCGATCCCGGCGAAGAGGAAGAACACCCCGCTGATGCCCATCCCGGCGATGAGGCTCGGGAAGTAGAGGGCGAGGAACCCGTTGGTCATCCAGCCGAAGAACACGGAGACGCCGATGCCGAGGCCGCGCATGTGCAGCGGGAAGATCTCGGCGAGGTACACCCAGACGGCGACGTTGAGGAACGTCTGCATCGAAGCGACGAACGCGACGACGAGGATGAGGATCACGAACGGGCGGGCCGGGTTTCCGACGGGCAGCAGCAGCGACGAGGCGCCGATGAGCAGGTGGCACGTGGTCGTGAGCGTGAGGCCGATCGCGAACGTCTTCCGGCGGTCCACGCGGTCCATCATGTACAGCGCGATGAACCCGCCGATGACGGCGACGACGCCTGGCGCGATGTTCGCGATCAGGGCGGCGCTGGCCTCGAAGCCCGACTCGATGAGCACGACCTGCCCGTAGTACATGATCGAGTTGATGCCCGTCAGCTGCTGCATCATCGAGACGCCGATGCCGATGAGCAGGATGCGGATGAGCCACTTGTTGGTCAGGACGGCCGCGAGGCCGACCTTCGACTCTTTCTGCTCCTCCTCCGCGACCTGCTCGACCTCGCCGAGCTCGGCGATCGCGCGCTCCTCGGAGCGCACCGTCTTCAGCACGGCCAGCGCGTCGGCGTGACGACCCTTCTCGACGAGCCAGCGGGGCGACTCGGGCATGCGCAGCATCCCGAAGAACAAGCAGATGGCGGGGATCGCGCACACCGCGAACATGATGCGCCAGACCCCGTCGATGTGGCTGAGCGTGTTGCCGAGGATCGCATTGATCACGAATGCGGAGAGCTGGCCCGTGACGATCGCGACCTCGTTGCGGCCCGTGATGGACCCGCGGATCTCGAACGGCGCGAGCTCCGCCAGGTAGACCGGCACCACGGTGGATGCGCCGCCGACGGCGAGGCCCAGCATGATGCGGCCCACGACCAGCAGGGCGAAGTTCGGCGACGCCACGACGACGACCGTGCCGACGAAGAACAGGACGGCGAGGATGATGATCGTGCGGCGCCGGCCGGTGGCGTCGGAGATGCGCCCGCCGAAGAGTGCGCCGAAGGCGGCGGCGAACACGAGCGAGCTCGTGACGACGCCCTCGGTGAAGGCGTCGAGGCCGATCTCGGCGGCCATCGGACGCAGTGCGCCGTTGATGACGCCCGTGTCGTAGCCGAATAGCAGGCCGCCGAAGCAGGCGACGATCGAGATGAGCCCGAGCCGCTTGCGGTACGGGCCTGGCGTGAGTCTGGGGAGGGCCGTCTCTGACGCTGATGCCCCGTGCGTGGAAGTGATGAGAACTCCTTTGTCCGCGATCTGGGCCGGGTCGACCGGCCGATTGCAGGCAACCTTATACGTACTAGACGCCGAGCGCTAGTACGTAATAGTCTTGGCGTGCTGGGCGCACCCAGCAGCACAGTGTCGTGTCGGCACCGCCGTCCCCAGGAGAAACACCATGACCACGAACCCCCTCATCCGCGTCGCCCTGATCGGTGCCGGCCGCATCGGCAGCAATCATGCAGCGCTCATCGCCCGCGACATCCCGAACGCCGAGCTCATCGCCATCGCCGACCCCGTCGAGGGTGCAGCCGCGAAGCTCGCCGAGACGCTCGGCGTCGAGCAGTCGTACACGGACATCGCCGAGCTGCTGGCCCGCCCCGACCTTGACGCGGTCGTCATCACGGCCCCGCCGCGCTTCCACACCGCCCTTGTCGAGCAGGCGGCCGCCGCCGGAAAGGCCATCTTCTGCGAGAAGCCGACCGGAGTCTCGCTCGAGGAGCTGCGGCGCGTCGAGGCCGCCGTCGAACGCCACGGCGTCGTCTTCCAGGTGGGCTTCAACCGCCGCTACGCCAACGGCTTCCCCGAGCTGCGCTCCGCCCTCGACGCGGGAACCCTCGGCACCCCGCAGCTGCTGCGCTCCGTGACCCGCGACCCGGGCCTCGCGAACCCCGCCGCGATCCCGCCGTTCACGATCTTCCTCGAGACCCTCATCCACGACTTCGACACCCTCAACTTCTTCAACCCTGGAGCCCGCGCGACCTCGGTCTACGCCGTCGCCGATGCGCTCGTCGCCCCTGACTTCAAAGACAAGGGCCTCCTCGACACCTCCGTTGTCACGATCCGCTACGACAACGGCGCCATCGCAACGGCCGAGGCGAACTTCTCGGCCGCCTACGGCTACGACACCCGCGCCGAGGTCTTCGGCAGTGCAGGCATGGCGACCGCCGGCGAGCTCGCCGCATCCAGCCTCCGCCTCTACGGCGCGGCCGGCGCATCCTTCGACACCGTCCGCGCGGACACGCAGCTCATGCGCGCCGCCTACACGGGCGAGCTGCAGGCGTTCGTGAACGCCGTCGCCGGCGTCGAGAGCCCCCGCCCCGGCACGGAAGCCGCGCTCGAGGCGATGGTCATCGCGCTCGCCTGCATCGAGTCGGTCAAGACCGGTGCACCAGTCGAGGTCGTCCGATGAGCGGGGCTGGTTCGGCCAGTGAAGGTGACGTGAGTCGCGGCATGGGCTCGAACGGTGGAGCCGGCACCGCCACGTCACCGTTCGTGCTCGCCGCCTGTGCTGAGATGCTCTTCCCCGATCTGCCGTTCGAGGAGCGCGTGCGCCGCATCGACGAGGCCGGGTTCGAGGTCGAGATCTGGCGCTGGTGGGAGAAGGACCTGGATGCGCTCGTCGCGACCGGCGCGACGTTCGGCTCCATGTCGGGCTACATCCGCGGCGAGCTCATCGACCCGGATGGGGCCGACGCGATCGTCGAGACAGCCCGCGAGTCGCTCGAGGCGGCGCAGGTCCTGAACGTGCCGCGCCTCGTCATCCACGGAACGGGCCTCGACGACAACGGCCTGCCCGTGCGGCCGAGCGCGCACACGACCCCGGCCGACTGGCTCGCCGCGCTCCGCACGCTCGAGCGGCTCGCGAAGCTCGGCGAGGAGTACGGCAAGGTCTTCACGCTCGAGAACCTGAACCACGCCGTCGACCATCCCGGGGTGCCGTTCAACCGGGCGAGCGACACGATCGCGCTGGTCGCGGCCGTCGACAGCCCGCACCTCCGCCTCAACCTGGACCTGTACCACGCGCAGATCGGCGAGGGCGATCTTGTCGACCTGTGCGGGCGTGCGCTGCCGTACATCGGCGAGATCCAGGTGGCGGATGTGCCGGGCCGCTGCGAGCCAGGGACGGGCGAGATCCACTACCCGCGGGTCGCGCGTGCGCTCGACGAGCTCGGGTACCGGGGAGTCGTTGCGATGGAGGCGTTCGCGTCGGCCGACTCCGACCTCGCGCTGCGCCGCTTCCGGGAGGCCTTTAGCATCGACGTATGAGCGACGTGAGCGCAGGAGATGCCCGCCGCCCGGCGCGACCGGGCGGCGGCAGGCGTGTCACGATGCGCGACGTCGCCGACGCGGCGGGCGTCTCGCAGCCGCTCGTGTCGATCGTCATGCGGGATGTGCCGGGCGCGAGTCCGGAGTCGCGCGCGCACGTGCTCGAGGTCGCGGCGCGCCTCGGCTATCGGCGCGACGAGCGGGCACGCCTGCTGAAGCAGGGTCGGTCGCGGCTCGTCGGCATCGTCTTCCACGCGGCGCAGCCATTCCACGGTCAGCTCATCGACGAGCTGCAGCTCGCCGCCCGCGCGGCCGGGTACAACGTGTCGCTCGCCGCCGTCACCAAGCGGCGGGGCGAGGCGGATGCGATCGAGGCGCTGCTGGGGGAGCGGGTCGAGGGGCTCGTGCTGCTCGGAGCATCGCTGGACGAGCACCAGCTGGACGGCATCGCCGACGAGGTCCCCGTCGTGGCGGTCGCCAGCCAGTACTCGTCCGAGCGATTCGACAGCGTCTCCATGGACGATGCACGCGGCACCGAGCTCGCCGTCCAGCACCTGCACCAGCGCGGGCACTCCCGCATCCTGTACCTCGGGGCACCGGGCGTCTCGGGGGATGAGGTGCGCACGGCGACGTTCCTCGAAGCCGCGGCCGAGGCCGGGATCGGCGACGAGATCGCGATAGTCGCCGGGGGAGCGTCCGAAGCCGCGGGCGCGGATGCCATCGAGGATGCGCTGCGGCGTTACCCCGACACGACCGCCGTGATCGCGTTCAACGACCGCAGTGCGCAGGGGGTTGTCGCGCAGGCGCGCCTCCTCGGCAGGCGCGTCCCCGAGGATCTCGCCGTCGTCGGCTTCGACAACTCGGAACAGGCCGAGCTGCCCTACCTCCAGCTCACGAGCCTCGCGCAGGACCCCGCGCAGCTCGCTTCCGCCGCCGTCGAGATGGTCGTCGGGCGAGTGGATGCGAACGCGGAAGGCGAGTCGCCGCGGATCGGTGAGCACCGCATCCTGCCGACCCAGCTCGTGGTGCGGAGCAGCAGCGGGGGCAGCGGCAACCCTGTTGAGCGCTCGCGGTGACGGACCGCCGGCAGCCACCCTCCGACGGAGCGCGGCCGTCTCGACCGAGCGGTTCGCGGCCTCGCACTCGACATGACGCGCGCCGCCAATACCTGTCACTCGGTGCCGGCGAGCTGACGTCAGTTGCGACGTTCACGATGCTGGGGGTGTGGGCCGCGCCGACCATCCTGACGACTGGCATGGACCTCGCGGCATTCTGGTTGGCGCTCGCCCCACTGCTCTTCGTGCTGCTGCAGGGCGGCGCCTACTGGCTCCTGGCGCGGAACTGGGTCGGGGCTTCGAGGATGCCCGTCGGGCTCGCCCGCGTGTTCGGGGCTCTGAAGTGGCTGAACCTCGCGGTGTATATTGGCGGGCTCGTCGGCATTGTTGCCTGGTGGCCCAGTTCATGGCCGATCGCAGCGCTGGTCGGGTTCACGTGGGTGTTCGGGGTCGTCGAGTATGTCAACTACTTCGTGGTGCGGCTGAGCTACCCGGCCCGGGTCTGGCTGCTCGAGGTGCGGCACTTTCGGACTCCGCGCCTGATGAGGGATCTCAGGCTAGCCGGGCGTCGGTAGGCTTCCTGGATGCCGTTCGGTCGGGGTTTCCGTGTGCTCTGGAGCGCGAACGCCCTGTCGAACCTGGCGGACGGCATCGCCTTCGTGTCGATGCCGTTGCTCGCTGCCGCGGTCACCGACGACCCGCGCCTCGTGGCAGGCCTGGCGACGCTCTATGCGCTCGTCCGTCTGCTGGTTGCGCTGCCCATCGGAGTCTGGATCGACCGGTTCGACCGCCGCACCCTGCTCGTCGCGGCGAACCTGCTCCGCGGCTGCTCCTTGCTGGGGCTCGCTCTGGCCATCCAGTTCGGCGTCCTCACGCTGCTGATCCTGTACGCGGCGATGGCCGTGGTCGCGACGCTGGAGAGCATGGCCGACAACGCGGCCTCGGCGATCCTGCCGTCGCTGGTCGACCGCGAGCGGCTCGACTCCGCGAACGGCAAGGTCGCGGCCGCGCAGCTCGTCGCCGACGAGTTCGCGGGCCCTCCCCTCGGGGGCTTTCTGTTCGCCGTTGCCGCGGCGATGCCCGTCTACGCGATGGGTGGGCTGTGGGCCGTCGCGGGCCTCGTCGCGCTCGCGCTGCCGATCCGGAACGCGGTCAGGCGAGGCGAGGAAACGGTCAGCGCTCGACGTTCCCTCGCCGTCGAGGTACGCGAAGGCACCGTATGGCTGGCGCGCCACCGAATCGTCGGCAGCCTGGCGCTGATCGGAGCCCTGGCGAGCGTCGGCTACATGCTGCCCTTCTCGATTCTCGTGCTGTTCGCCGAAGAGCGCCTCGGACTGGACGGCACCGGGTACGGGCTGCTGCTCGCGTGGTCGGCCCTCGGCGGGCTGCTTGGCACGTTCCTGGCCGCCCGACTTCGTACGGGGCTCGGGTACCGGTGGACGATCGCGGCGAGTCTTGCACTCGGAGCCGTGACCCTCGGGGGGCTCGCCGTCACGACGCATGCGATCGTCGCTGGCGTGCTCCTGGCGCTCTACATCCTGCACGCGACAGTCTGGAACGTCTGCGCGCAGTCCCTCCGGCAGCACCTCATCCCCGACGAGCTGCTCGGCCGCGTCGGCGCGAGCACGCGCGTGCTCAGCCTCCTGGGACTCGCAGTCGGCGCGACGCTCGGCGGACTCCTGGGGTCGATCGACCTCGCGATCCCGGTCGCCGTCGGGGGCGGAGTGTTCGTGGTCTGCTGCATGGTCGCGGCGGGCACGCTGCCGGCCAGGTCGGAGGTGCTCCTCAATGACTGAGGCGGGCGGGCGTCGGCTCCAAGCGCACGGGTCGGCCTGGCCTGATCTCACACCGAAGACGATCGTGCTCTTCTCCGACGGGAGCCCCTTGCTGACGAGAAGGAAACGTCATGAACCGTGCGGAGCACGATGATCATCGGATCGCGTCAGCGCTCGGCGTCGTGGAGGGTCCGAGAGCGATAGGCCTCGCGCCGTCCATCGCCGCAAGACGTCGCCGCTGACGGGGCTGGCCTTCGCGAGTGGTCAGCGCCGCTGGCGCCGTCGTCCCCGATCTCGGGCAGTATGAATGCCGTGTTCTCCTCTTTCGTGACCGACCAGTGGATGCCGACTGTGCTGGATGCGGGCGTCAGCGACCTTGCCCTCGTCGTGGTCGACCCGACACTGCCCGAGCGTCGATCGGTGGCGCGCCTGCGTGTGGAGGCGGGCCCGGTGCTCGTCTCCCTGACGCCGGCACGCGCCCGTGAACTCGCGCTTGCTGAGGGGGACCGCATCGACGACGCCTCGCTCGGGCTCGTCCTCGAGCGTGCCGGCGTGACGCTCAACGGCGCGGATCATCTCTTCTATCTGACGCTCGACGCGCAGGCCGTGCTTCGCGGCGAGGCACCCAGCCCAGCAACCCGGCAGCTGACGGAAGCGGATGCTCCCGCCTTCGAAGAACTGACAGCAGCAGCACCCGAGGCTGATCTCGACGAGGCGTTCGTCGAACTCGACCACTGGCTCGTGTTCGGCACCTTCGTCGGTGACAGGCTTGCCTCCGCCGTGAGCATGTATCCCTGGGACGGCACTCGACTGGCAGATCTCGGCGGGATCACGCTCCCCGAGTTCCGCGGTCGAGGCCTTGGCCGCACGACAGTCCGCGCGGCGAGCTCGGCAGCACTCTCGCGGGGATACGAGCCGCAGTACCGCTGCCAGGAGGACAACGTGGCGTCCGTTGCGCTGGCGCGGGCCGCGGGCTTCACGCCCTTCGGCCTCTGGGAAGTCGTCACCGCCGAGGAATGACGACGCGTCGCATCGGGAGGGTCGCTCTCTGTGGCGGTCGGACAGCGAGGACTTCGCGGAGATCGGGCGATCGGGGCGTCGTTGGGCGTCTGCAGGATCGATGTCCGCGTGTCGTGGGCGCTGCCGCAGCGGGCAGCATCACTTGCTGCTCTTCGAAGAGTTGAGGGAGCCTCGGTCGGCGGCACCTAGGTGTGTAGTTGCTCCCGCCAGGCGGGGGCGGCGATGCCGGACAGAACGCTGAGTACCGTGCGCTCGGCGAGCTTCGCGTCGATCGGCTGGTGGCCGAAGAACGCCCGGTAGTAGAGCGGGGCCGCCAGTAGGTCGAGGGTGAGCTCCATATCGAGGTCTGCTCGTAGGTCTCCTCGCTCGATGGCGTGCTCCAGCACTGTCCTGGTGGTGGCACGGCGAGCCTCGAAGTACTCGCGGAGGAACAGCTCGCGGAGCTCTGGGTCTGCCTCGAGGTCGGCGAGGAGCCCGGGGAGCGCACGAGTGATGGGGGAGTTGCCGAACCCGTCGGCGATGTTCGAGATGCCGCTGACGAGGTCGCAGTGCACGCAGCCGGTATTCGGAGTCGGTGTCGTTCCGAGCACCGAGATGAGCGTGTGCACGACGATGCCCGGCAGGCTCTTCCAGCGCCGCCGAAGCGCCGGCTTGCTCGTGCCGGCTGCTGCCGCGACGTTCTCCATGGTGAGTGCGCGGTACTGACCGGTGTCGAGCAGGCTGATGACCGCCTCGGTCGCACGGGCATCGATCGTCGTGTCGCGGGGACGCCCATGTGGCGCCGATCGGGCCCGGGGCTCGGCGTGCGGCTCTGGTTGCGGCATGACCTCACCGTACCCTACATTCATTACGTTCCGATGTGGAATGTAATGAAGAGGAGTCAGCATGCGACACGAAGAATCGGGCTCGACGGCACGAACAGGAGTGCGCGCGGAAGGCGAAGCCGGAGGTGTCTTCTCGCCCCGGCTGCGAGGGTTCACGATTGGGATACTCGTGAGCGTTGGCGCGGTCGCGTTCGAGTCCCTCGGGGTCGCTACCGTTCTCCCGGTCGTCGCCGAAGAGCTAGGTGGCCTGAGCGGGTACGGCTGGGGACTCTCAGCGCTCATGCTCGCGAGCATCGTCGGCACCGTCGTCGCCGGGAGGGACATCGATCAAAGAGGCCCGGCGCGGTCGGTCGTGGCCGGCAGCCTGGTCTTCGCACTCGGCTGTCTGCTCGCTGGCCTCGCCTCCGGGTGGGGCATGTTCGTAGCCGCCCGAGCGCTTCAGGGGTTCGGGGTCGGCGCCATCATGGCCTACGCGTACAGCCTGGTCGGACTCGCGTATCCGCCCCGGCTCCAGGCCGTCATGTTCGCGTTCCTGTCGTCGGCGTGGACGATCCCCTCGCTTCTCGGGCCCGTCTTCGCGGGCGTGCTCACGGCGGTGCTCGACTGGCGGGTCGTGTTCTGGACGATCGCGCCGATCACGCTCCTCCTGCTTCCCCTCGTCCTGCCGGGTGCACGTCGAGTTTCTGCGCGGCCGAGAGAAAAGGGCCGAACGTTGTTCTCCGCGCCAGTCTGGTTCTCCGTCCTCCTCGCGGCCGGGACAGGAGCTGTGCTCTTCGGCCTCGAGGCCGACGCGCTCCCGCTGATGCTCGCGCTCATCGTCGTGGGGGCCGTGGGGGCCTGGGTGGGCTTGCGCCGCACCCTTCCCAAGGGCTCCTTCCGCGCGCGCCGTGGCGCGCCAGCCGGAGTCGTCGTGCGGTTCATCCTGTGCGGCGTGTACTTCGGGTCCGAGGCGTTCCTGCCGCTCGGCCTCACGCGCATCCACGGCCTCGACGTCACGATCGCAGGCCTCGGGCTGGCCGCAGGCGCGCTCGCCTGGACCGTCGGTTCGTTTGTGCAGGCGCGGATCGACGCCGCCCGACCTGGTCGACGCTCGCGCTCGACAAGGCTCGGGATGCTCGTGCTGCTCGGCGGCCAGCTGCTCATGGGGGCGGCCGTCGCGCTCCCCGCAGTCTGGCCCGGGTGGGCGGTCATCGGCTGGGCCATCGCGGGCGTCGGGATGGGCATCGCCTTCAACGCGTCGACGGCGGCGACCATGTCGGCCACGCCGACCTCGGCCGCGGGGAGTATCAGCGCGAGCCTGCAGCTCGCGCAGACCCTCGCGACGGCCGTCATAGCCGGACTCGGCGGGGCGATGGTCGCACGGCTTGGCGCCACGACGCCCGCGTTCCTCGCGGTGTTCGGGGCCACCGCCGCGCTCGCCCTGCTGGGTGTGTGGATCGCTGGTCGTCTCGCGGAGCGGGCGAACGGGGCGAAGCCGGAGATGGAGTAGCGAAAGGCGACGGTGTCGAGCATCGCGCGAGATCGGCCCGCGTGGCCTCCCTATCGCCGCCGGAAGTCGCCAGCGACGGGGCAGTCGAACGGGTCGCGAGCCTGCAGCCCGACTCGGTTGAGGTACTCGATCACGATGCGGTACGACTCCAGCAGCGAGGTCTCGGTGTACGGCACGTCCTGCGCTTCGCAGTAGTCGCGGATGATCTCGCGGGCGCGCGCAAGGTGCGGTCTGGGCATGCTTGGGAAGAGGTGGTGCTCGATCTGGTAGTTGAGCCCGCCCATGAGGGCGCTGGCCCACCAGCCGCCTCGGATGTTGCGCGAGGTGAGCACCTGCCTGCTGAAGAAGTCGAGCTTCACGTCGGCGGGGATGAGCGGCATGCCCTTGTGGTTGGGGGCGAACGACGCCCCCATGTAGACGCCGAAGACCGCCATCTGCACGGCGACGAACGCGACCGCCAAACCGAGCGGGAGCATCCAGAAGATCGCGCCGAGGTAGATCGCGAAACGGACCGCGATCATCGTCAACTCCACCCACCGGCCCGTGATCTTCTCGCGCGCGAACAGCGACCTGATCGACCGATAGTGGAGGTTGTACCCCTCGAACGTCAGCAGTGGGAAGAACAGGTATCCCTGCTTGCGAGTGATCACCGCCAGCAGGCCACGCTGCTCGCGAGCCGACTCCTCCGTGAACGAGATCGTGTCGAAGTCGATGTCCGGGTCCTTCCCCTTCTTGTTGGGGTTGGCGTGGTGACGCGTGTGCTTCGTCATCCACCAGCTGTAGCTCATGCCGACGATGCCGGCCGCAAGGAACCTGCCGAGACGGTCGTTCGCCCTGCCGGAGGTCAGGACCTGACGGTGGGATGCTTCGTGCGCGAGGAACGCGAACTGGGTGAAGATGACCCCGAGCGCCGCCGCGATGAACAGCTGGAACCAGCTGTCGCCAAGCAGGACGAAGCCGGCGATCGCGGCGGCGAGCGCGACGAGGAGACCCGCGGCGAGGGAACCGTAGAACCCGAGCGTGCGATCGAGGAGCCCCTGCTGGCGGATCGCCTTCGACACGGTGCTATAGCTCTGCGTGACCCGAGGGGTCTTCTCTGGCTTACTCGTCCGGCGGACCGCGCCGTAGCTGCTTGGGGTGAGTTTCGGTTCGGGCGACTGCACGGCCGGCTCCTTGCTCGGTCGGCACGAGGCGTCAGGCGACCCCGTGGCAGGGCTTGCAATTCCGAGCAAGGAGCTTAGTTGAACGGCGGTGGCGGAGCTAACCGGTGCGGGCTCGGCCGGTGAGGGCCTGGGCCTCCGGCGAGAGCGCGCGGGCCGCGGTTCGAGGTCCATCGCAAGGTGCTGCCTGTCATGCAGGCAGGCTATCGCGCGGTCGACACCAGGTCCTGGCCGGGCAGCGCCCACCGGCGGCGGAGGTAGTCGGCGACGAAGATGTTGCCGAGGAACGGCAGTGCGCCGAAGATGATGGCGCCGACGAGCCACGCGTCTGTCCCTCGGAACGCGAAGAGCCCGATCGTCGAGACGACGATGACGGCCACGGACCCGAGGATGCCGTTCCTGCGCACTCGCGACGACCAGTGCTGGCTCGCGCCGATCATGACGAGTCCGGCCACCCAGCCGAGCACCGGCACCAGGTACCAGCCAGCGACGAGGGCGATGGACGTGATGATCGGGTACGCGCGGCTCGGCCCGGTGTCTTCGAGCGAGGTCGTCGCCGCCATCGCGTCGGCGGCGATCGTGCCTGGCGCCCCGAGCTCCCGGATGCGAACCCGGGTCTCGTCGACGTCGAGTCCGCGGAGCGTGTCCGCGATGTCGTTGAGCACTTCATCCCGAACCTGGGGTGCCCCGTCGCGAAGCGCGGTCTGGAGTTCCTTCAGATAGCTGCCTGCGACTTCGTTCTGCGATTCGAAGGGCTTCATTGGTCTCCTGCTTCCGTCTGATCGCGCGAGCCGATGCTGTCGGTCGTGGTTGTACGTGGTTGGGTGACTTCCTCCACGGCGGACGCGAACGGTGCCCACTGGGACCGGAACTGCTCCAGCTCGGCATGCCCCTGGCTGGTGAGCGCGTAGTACTTCCGGGGGCGCGCCGAGTCGGAGTCGTCGGCGTGCGCGGCGATCAGCCCGCGCTCGCGCAGGCGAGTCATCAACGGGTAGAGCGTTCCGATGCTGCCGATGAGCCCGAGGGAGACCAGTCGTTCTGAGATCAGCCACCCGTACATGGGCCCCTGTTGGAGGAGTCCGAGGACGCAGTACTCGACGACACCCTTGCGAAGTTGCGCACCGACTGAGGTTGTCATGCATTGCACTTTACTTTGCAATGCAAGGTATTGCAATGCATGGCGTGCGGGGCGGGCAGGGTCAGCGCAGTTCGCGCGCTCGGTAGAACCGCACAGCGAGGCCCTTGCCGACGGTGATGCCGATGACGCCCGTGGCGGCACACGCGGCGACGACACCCTCGAGGGGCAGTGCGGAGAACGTCTGGTCGCCGAGGATGCCGGCGGCCTGGCCCACCCATGCTCCACCCGCGATGACGATCACCGGCGCGTAGACCATGAAGCGTCCGCGGGTGTAGCCGACGCGGAAGAGCACGGGGAGCTGCACGCCGACCGCCAGGCCGACGATCGCGAACGCCGCCGCGTAGCTCACGACGAGGAGCTCTGGCGCGAGCTCGCGGTTGCGCACCAACGCCATGACGAAGGTCACGACGGTCGCGACGGCGACGGCGGCGAGGCCGTACAGGAGCACTGAGACCGCGCGGCCGACGACGACTGAGCTCCGCGAGATCGGGAGCACTCCGTAGAGCGTGTCGAGTCGATCGCGTTCATCGCCCAGGAATGGGGCGGACAGGATGAGTGAGGTGACGAGCGCGGATGCGGCGATCGCCATTCCCGGTACCGGGAGCACGATGCCGACGAGGGCGATGAACGCGAGCAGCAGGAGCGTCTGCTTCTTGACGGCCCACGACATCAGGTCGAAGCGAGTGAATGCGAGCGTCATGCTGTTGCCTCCTCGTGGGCGGCGTTCAGGTGGATGATGATGTCGTCGATGGTCGCCTCGTCGATGACGATCTCAGGTCCGTACAGCGGGGAGTCGTCCACGCGGATGAGCGCGGACCATCCCTGGCCGGTGTGCTGGGGGCCGAGGGCGCTCGCGGGTACCGTTCCCGTGCCGCGCGCGATGGCGAAGCTCTCCTTGACGTCGGGGAGTGGGCCGCGGTGCGCGATGCGCCCGCCCACGAGCACGATGAGGTCGTCGGCGAGCTCGTCGAGGTCGGTCGTGATGTGCGTCGAGAACAGCACCGCGTGCTGCGGGGCGACCATGAACTCGCGGATCACGTCGGTGATCTCTCGGCGTGATGCCGGGTCGAGGCCGCTCGAGGGCTCGTCGAGGATGAGGAGTTCGGGGCGCTGGGCCAGTGCGCACGAGAGTGCGAGCTTCACGCCCTGGCCTCGCGAGAGCTCACCGACTCGTCGCTTCTGTGGGATGGCGAACTGCTCGAGCAGCTGCGCGAAGCGGGTGTGGTCCCACCTCGGGTAGAACGGCGCGAGCCTGCGGCCGAGCGAGGTCACGCGCCAGTCTTCGGCGGCCGTCGGTCGGTCCAGCACGATGCCCGTCTTCGCGAGGGCTGCGCTCGCGCCGGCGGGGCCGCCAAGCACCTCGATGCGTCCCGCATCGGGGGTGATCAGGCCGAGCAGCGATCGGATGATCGTGGTCTTCCCGGCGCCGTTCGGGCCGACGAGTCCGACCACGGAACCGCGTGGAATGGTGAATGAGATGTCCTCGACCGTGAAGTCGGGGCGGGTGATGCGCAGGTCCGTGATCTGCGCTGCGTCGTCAGTCATTGTTCCTCCAAGCCTCATCGAGGCGTCGGTGCATTTCGTGGATGTCGATGTGGGCGCTCCGGGCTGCGATGAGCAGCTCCTGCAGTGCGGCGGCAACTCGCTGCTCCAGGGCTCCGGAGGCGATCGTGGGGTCGACCTCCAGCACGACGAATCCGCGGCCGTGCTCGTTGCGGACCAGGCCCTCGTGGACGAGGTCGTTGTAGGCGCGTGTCACCGTGATGACACTCACTCGGAGATCTGCAGCAAGCTGGCGCAGTGACGGCAACGTCTCGCCCGCCGCCACGTCTCCGGACAGGATCGCCGACCGTACCTGCGTCTTGATCTGCTCGTAGATGGGCGCCGAGGCGCTTGTCGAGATCAGTACTTTCCGCATGCGAACTCCACTGTACATAAACACCATAACACTAGAACAGTTCTCATTCTAGACCCGTCGTCTGCGGCACGATGGTCCGTCACCTCGAGCGCGGACTTGCAGCTTCCGTAGCGTCATGTGGTGCAGTGGATGCAATCCCGCCCACCCAGAGGAAGGCCGCACATGTTCTCGTCGTTCATCCCGCCGCGCCAGGTCACGATCGGGGGCGCGGCCGAGTTCGTCGGCACCACTCCGCGCGCGATCCGCCACTATCACCAGATCGGCCTGGTCTCGGAGCCCGAGCGGGGGAGCGACGACCGCCGCCGCTACGGCTACGACGAGATGATCCAGCTGCTGTGGATCCGCCGGATGGCTGAGGCCGGCATCGCCCTCGATGATATCCGGGACGCCTTCGCGGGCGCGGCCGACTCCGCCGAAAGCGGCGGCAACAGCGGCGGCGGCGGCGACGGCGATGACGTCGCGCGCATCCTGGAGCGACTGGAGGAGTCCCTCGTCGTCCGGCAGGCCGATCTCGAGCGGCAGCGGATGGCCGTGCAGCGCATGCGCGCGCAGGGCAGCAGGTTGGGGCTGCTCTCCGATGTCGTGAGCGGCCGCCTCGCAGACCTGCCGGACGGGGCTCTGCGGCAGGACGACCTGGACGCCTTGCTCGTCACCGAGCGGATCTTCGGCGAGCTCGGCGCATCCGTCCAGGCCTCACGATTCATGGCCCTCGCCACTCACCCGGATCTGCGGGACGAGTCTGACCGGGTCGACGCCGCCGAAGAAGCGCTCGACGACACGGTCGCCGTCGACGACCCCCGCGTGGCAGAGGTGGCCGCCAAGCGGGCCGCATTCGAGGCCAAGCTCAACGGGGTCATCGAGAGCTCCGGCCTGGCGCAGGCCGACAACGACCGGTTCGACGCCTGGGAGGAGTCGCATCCAGCTCCCGTCGCCGACGCCGACTCCGACTCCACCCGCGCCGATGGCCCGGATGGCCGGACCGCCGCCGGTGCGACGCGCGGGTCGACGAGCCTTGTCGAGGCCGTGCAGATGATGCCGTACGACTTCTCCCCCGCGCGTTGGCGAAGCATGGAGCTGGCGCAGGAGCTGGCTAACGAGCTCTACTGACCCAGCAGGGCTCCAGTAACCGGCGTGTTCACGCCGCAGAAGCGGCGACCTCCTATCAATATGTGTGCGGTTCCACTCCGGGTTCGTGCACTCAGGCGGCGAAGTCGTACATCCGAAACTGGTCCTTCGGGTACCGGGCGACGCTGTACACGCCCTGCGCATACGCCGCCGCGAAGGGCCGCTACTGGTCGAAGGTCACCTTCTACACCTCGTGACGACGCGTCGGATCGACGCCCCTCGCGCGGCTGGTGATCTCAGCGACTTCTCCTGTGGGTCGTCAGACTCAGTGGCGCCCCAGGGCGTCGAGGATCGGGACGATCGGGCCTTCCTTGGTGTCGCGCCACCCTTGGCCTGCCCAGAGGTGGACAAGCGTGCTGTCGCCCGCGGCCGTCGCGTTCGCCCGCATCGCGCGGGTCAGGTGATGGAGCGCCGGGTACCCGACGGGCGCATCCGCGTGGCTTTCGACGAAGGCGTTCACGAGCGCCCGAGCGGGGCGGCCGGTGAAGGCGCGCGTGAGGGTCGTCTCCGTGTAGCGCTCGTCGACGAGCGCGGCCTTGTGCGTCGCGGACGCTCCGCTCTCGTCGGACCGGAGCACCGCGGTTCCGACCGCGACCATGTCTGCGCCCGCGTCGAGCACTTCGCGCACCTGGTCGCGGCGAGTGATGCCACCGGACGCGATCAGCGGCAGGTCCGTGACCGTGCGCACGCGCTCGACGAGCGTCGCGAGCGGGACGTTCTCCGGGTAGATGTCTGCATCCCAGACGCCGCTGTGACCGCCGGCGTCGTACCCCTGAACGGTGAGAGCATCGGCGCCGGCTGCTGCAGCCCGTCGCGCCTCGTCGACGGACGTCACCGTCTGGATCATGAGGATCCCAGCCGTCCGGAGCCTGCGAAAGACGTCCGGTGAGGGGAGCCCGAACGTGAAGCTCACCACCGGGGTTTGACTGCGGATGACAGCATCCAGCTTCTCCGCCCATTCGTCGTCGTCTTCCAGCCTGGGCGCCATGGTCGCGGCGTCGTCGTGCGTGGACGCGTGCTGCCGGATGCGCTCCCAGTACGCGGCGTACCCCGCTTCATCGATGGGGTGGGGGTTGGGGACGAAGAGATTGACACCGAAGACCGGCACCCCTGCCTCGGTCACCTCAGCGATCTGCGCCTCCAGGGCCGCCGCTGTCTTGTACCCGCCAGCGAGCTGCGCGAAGTGTCCTGCGTTTGCGGCCGCGATGACGAGGCCGGGAGTGCTCGGACCGCCAGCCATGGGCGCGACGGCGATGCGCTTGAACGTGTCCAGGGGCGAGGGGAGGGTCATGTTCGTACCTTTCCGTGTGGGCGGGTCAGTCCTGGCGCGAAGGGGTGCTTCCGAGGAGCTCCGTGATCTTCGTCAGGTCGGACTCGTCGACGCCGGCGAACGGTGAGCTGGTCGAGGCGAGCTTGACGATCGCGTCGCGGGCTACGCGTCCCTCCGTGGTCAGCTCGATGACGCGCTGTCGAAGATCGGTGGGGGACGGTTTTCGGGTCACGAGCCCCTTGGCCTCGAGCTGGTGGCACATGAAGGTCACGTTCTGTGGGGTGCAGTGCGTTCGTTCGGCGGCTGTGCTCATCGATGGTGCGGGCGCATCGGGGTCGATCACCCAGAGGAGATGAGCAGTGACAGCGGTGAGCGCGAACTCCTGGAGTGCTGGTTCGAGGGCGTCGTTGGTGCGCGCGACGACGTCGTACACGGCGAAGAGGGCCTCGGACAGCTTCTGCGCGCGTTCGTCCTGCATGTGCACACGTTAGCACTTGCTACAAGACTTGAAGTTTCTGCTAGGGTAACTTCAGAACTTGAAGGAATCAATTACTCGCCCACGCGCACCAACAGAGAGCCGGAGCTGTGAACACCTCACGACTCGAAGGACAGTCGGTCGTCGTCACCGGTGCCACGAGCGGTATCGGCTTCTTCATTGCCGAAGGGCTCGCACGCCTCGGTGCGCAGATCATCGTGGCGGCCCGGTCCGCGGAACGCGCGCAGACTGCGATTGCGCTCTTCCCAGAACCCGCCCGCCACCGGCGCCTCGAACTCGATCTCTCAGACCTCGCATCCGTTCGCGCGGCCGGATCGCGCGTCGGCGTCGGTCCGCCGGTCCATGGCTTCGTGATGAACGCCGGCGTCATTGCCGCCCACCCGAGCTACGTTGAGGGGCCCTTCGGTGTGGAGTCCACTGTCGGGGTGAACGTCCTCGCCCACCTCGAGCTCCTGCGGTTGAGCTTCCCCGCGCTCATGCGTGCTCCTGCGGCGCGGATCGTCAGCACAGGCAGTTTCCTCACGAAGAAGATCCCGTTCGATGCGGGGGATTGGCTTGCTCCGGACTCCTATCGCCCTCGAGTCGCCTACGCAGCCTCGAAGCATGCGGCAGAGATCCTGGGTTTCGAGCTCGACAGGCGTCTCATCGCGAGTGGTTCTCCCGTCAGATCGGTCGTCAGTCATCCAGGCTCCGCGATCGACGCGTTGACGCCGGATCGGCCACCTCTGCATCAGCGCCCCACGGTCGTGCGCGCACTCGCCACGTTCATGGGTCCGGTGTTCTCGAAGGTCGCGCAGGGCAAGGACATGGCTGCGCAACCAGCGATCGCGGCGATGACGGCGCACGTCGTTCCAGCTGACGCCTATTTCGGGCCGCGCACGGGAGCCACCGGCACGCCGATCCTCGCAACGCCCGCGACCACGAGCCTCAACCCAGAGCTCGGCCGACGAGTCTGGATGCAGGTCGAAGAGCTTCTCGGGGCCCCGATCGTCCCTCGGTGGTGAAATTCGCGCTTAGGTGAGCGAGCCGAAAGCCAGGTGGCCTTCGAACAGGATCGCAGACGGGCTCACCTGGCTGAGCTGATCGAGATCCACGTGGAAGAGGTCCCTGTCGAGGACGACGAGGTTCGCGTCCTTCCCGACCTCGAGGGACCCGACTCTGTCATCGATCCGGAGCTGCCGCGCCGCCTCGATGGTGTGCCCGCGCACGAGCGCCGTGACGTCGAAGCGCGAATCTCGGCTCGGCCGGACGCTCCCCGGGTAGCGGTCGAGGTCGAGAGGCAGTTCCGGATCGACCCGCGTCGCCGCCACCTGCATGCCGAAGAAGGGGTTGCCCCGATGGAGTTCGTAGTTCGTCACCACGTCGCTTGCGAAGGTCATCGAGGCGCCGGCCTGCAGGACGCCGCGGAAGTCGTACATCCGATTCCAGCGCTCCTCCCCGAGGTAGCTCTTCGCTTCTTCGCCGAAGTACCCTGCCGACCAGTGGTTCGTCCAGTTGACGATGATGCCGAGCTCGGCTGGCCGGTGCATGTCGGCCGGGTCGATGAGCTCGCAGTGCGCGAACGTCACCTGCGTCCGCCAGGTACCGCCCGTCTCGGCCAGCGACTCCTTGGCGGCCGCGACGGCATCGCACCCAGCTCGGAACGCGCGGTCGCCGACCATGTGGATGTGCACGTCGATCTCCGCGTCGTTCGCCAGCAGCAGGCAGCTGACGAGCTCGTCGGTCTCGATCTGCATCTCGCCGAGGCTGCCGGAGTCGTCGTGGACCAGGGGAGCGAGGACCGCGCTGTTCCCGCTCTCGTTCGTGCCGTCGAGGAAGAGCTTGAGTGTCCGCACGCGAATGTGATCCGTGCCGTGCTCGCGGTCGAGGCGTTGAGTTCGTTCGATCGCATCGGGGAGGTCCGCGAGGGTCCGGAATCGAACGGCGCCCTCGTACCTGGTGTGCAGCTCTCCGCGTCGGTGGAGCTCGTGGAGCGCGGGGAGCACGTCCTCGTCCTCGATGAGCGCCTCGAAGAGGGACGTAACGCCGTGCCGGGTCATGAACTCGAAGAACGGCTTCAGGCTGTCGGCGGTCAGCTCCTCTGGTGGGCGCCACGCGATGGAGTCGTACAGGCGGTCGATGAAACGGAGGTGCGCGAACTCGAGGATGTGCCCCGTCGGCACGCCGTGTGCGTCACGGACGAACATCTCGAGGCCAGGCACGGGGTCCGGTGTGTGCTCGTCGACCTCGAGCAGCTCGAGCATCTTCGAGTTGACCCAGTGTGCGTGGTCGCTGAAGTCCTGGCAGAGCACCGGGCGATCGCTGATGGCCGAGTCGAGGAGGTCCTTCGTTGGGCCGCTTCCCGCGAACAGTGTGCTCGGGTAGTACTCGAAGAACAGGTACGGCGCCGCTTCCTTCGGGTGCTGCTCGCCGTATGCGCGGATAAAGGTGAGGATCGCATCCACGTCGTCCGTCTGCGGGAGGGGGACGTGCCAGGCGCTCTTCGCGACACCGCTGGGATGTGTGTGGGCATCGATCAGACCGGGCAGCACGAGTCGTCCGCCCAGGTCGTGGACCTGCTGCCCGCTCGTTGGCGGCGCCGGGGTGTCCTCATCCAGTACCTGCGCGATCCGGCCGTCACGGACGACGACTCCGCTCGCCCACGGAGCGGCCTCGTCGGCGGTGAAGAATCTGCCGTTCGTCAAGATCAGGTCCACGTGAGCGCTCCTTGCGGGTAGAGACGTAACAACTCGGAAATGCAGTCTGGCATAAATTAGCAATGTTGGTAATCTATTCGTCAGAGGGCACGCTTCGTGCTCCACTCCGCTCGACAATGCAGTCGACGGAGACCCCAGAGGAGCACCCGTGAGTCAAGCCACCCAGTTCGTCCGTTCACTCAAGCTGCGTCACCTTCTGGCATTCGGGCTTGCCTACCTCGCCCCGACGGCCATCTTCAACTTCTACGGCATCGCCACCGAGCTCAGCGGCGGCATGATGGCTCTGGCGTACCTCGTCACGCTGGTCGTCATGTTCTTCACGGCGTACTCGTACGCGCAGATGGTGAAGGCCTTCCCGGTCGCAGGATCCGCCTACACCTACGTGCAGAAGAGCGTGCATCCCTACCTCGGATTCGCGACAGGTTGGGTGTTCCTGCTCGACTACATGCTGCTTCCGATGATCTGTTACCTGCTGTTCGGGATCTACATGGAGGAGTACGTTCCCGCGATCCCGACGGCAATCTGGGTCGTGCTCGCCGCTGCGTTCGGTGCAGTCATGAACATTCTCGGAGCCAAGATCTCGGGCCGACTCAACATCACCGTCGTCTCGGCCCAGATCATCTTCGCTGTCGTGCTCATCGGCCTGATCGTGAACTACGTCCTGCAGGGCGGCGGTGCGGGCGGCCTCTTCGTGCCCGAGGCCCTCTACAACGCGGCCACGTTCAACTTCGGGAACGTCATGTGGGCGGCGTCGATCCTCGCCGTCTCGTTCCTCGGGTTCGATGCTGTCTCGACGCTTGCGGAGGAAACCCACGAACCGACCGTCACGATCCCGCGCGCGATCCTGATCATGTGCGTCGGTGCAGGGTTGGGCTTCGCGACGATCGCCTACTTCCTGCAGATCGCGTGGCCCAACGGGTACGCCGAGTTCGAGGACCCAGACACAGGGATCTTCGAGCTCCTGCCGCGCATCGGGGGAGAGGCACTGAACATCACGTTCTTCGTCGCTGACCAGGCCGCGAGCATCCTCTGCGCGATCGCCGCTGTCGCCGCCGTCTCACGCGTGCTCTACGGCATGGGCCGGGACGGCCTGCTCCCGAAGCGGTTCTTCGGCAAGCTCTCGCCGCGATTCGGGACCCCCGTCAACAACATCGTGCTCGTCTCAGTCGCGGCCATGGGTGCCGTGTTCTTTACCGACAACCTTCTCGGCGCGACCTCGCTCACGAGCTTCGGAGCCATCACCGGCTTCATCATGGTCAACATCGCCGTGATCAACCACTACTTCATCCGCTTGCGCCGCCGGTCGGGTGCGGATGCGATCCGGTACCTCGTTCTCCCGCTGATCGGCGTCGCCACCAATGTCGCCCTCTGGGTGAGCATCGATTCGTCGGCGAAGCTGCTCGGCATCACCTGGCTCATCATCGGAGTGATCTACCTCGGCTTCACGACGAAGGGCTTCCGCCGTCTGCCCGCGCAGATTCGTTCGGAGGATGAGGTGGGCGACGACGAGGGCACCCGCAGCCTCGAGGTCCCGAGCGCCGACCGCAGCTGAGTCCCGGTCCGGTGGTGGTGGCTCTCAGACAGTCGCCGCCGCATGGATCATGGACGCCGCCACATCCCGAAGTCGGCCGGTCTGCTTGGCGGGGAACTGGAGCACGCTCATGCTTGAGGACCCGATGGTGAGGCAGAGCATGGCGTAGCCAAGCGCCTCGCTCTCGGCGACGTCCATCTTCGGATACGTCGCTCTGATCGCGGCTGCGACTTCGGTAACAACCGTCTCGTAGCTGTCGAGCAGGCGTTCCCTGACGCGTTCGTCGTGCTGGGACCAAGCCAGGAACGCGTCGAAAACGGCATCGTCTGGACTCGCTTCGACGCCGGTGCCGAAGAGGAAGTCGAGCACTCCTGCGAGGCCAAGACCGGTGTGCGCGGCCTGCACGCGTTCGTGCATCTCTTGTGCGTACGGTTCCATCGTCGAGTTCCAGACGAGTTGGATGAGCTCGTCGCGGTTGCCGACATAGTGACGGATGTGTGCCCGACTCAGCTGAGCTTCGGAAGCTATGCGCTCCTGTGTCGCCCCCTCGACCCCGTACTTGCCGATGACTCGCTTCGCGGCCTCGACGATCTGCGGGCGTCGCTCGTGCACAAGACTCGGTCGGCCCATCTGGCCCCTCCTTCAACTTCCCACCACAGTACGAGATCGCCACCGGGAAGCAGGACGCGCTCAGACCTCGGTGTCCCTTTCGCGAGGCCACCGGATTCACGGAGATGCTCGATTGTGAGGAGGGGGGGGCAACCTCTGCTGGCTAGCTGCCCTCGATGAGCCCCAGTCGCACGAACGCGGCGTGCAGGCCGTCGTCGTCGACGGAGGACGTGACGAAGTCCGCGGCTTCCTTGGCGGCGGGCGTCGCGTTCCCCATCGCCACGCCGACACCGCAGGCGAGCAGCATCTCGAGGTCGTTGCCGCTGTCGCCGACGGCGATCGCATCCTCGATGCCGAGGCCGAGCGAGGGCAGCAGCGCCTCGATGGCCGCCGCCTTGTGCACCCCGAGCATGGAGATCTCGCCGCCGCCCGTGCCGAGACCGGGCATGGTGCCGCCGACGATCGCGTACTCGGTGCCGAGTCGAGCCTGAACCCGGTCGAACGTCGTCTGGTCGTCGCTGCTGAACACGACCTTCGCGGTCCGGTCGAGCTCCAGTGGGCCGGAGTCGATGACGTGATGCCTGAGCCCCGACTCCTCCAAGTCGGTGAACCCGAGCTGGGTCAGGATGCGCCGCATCCGCGACCGGTGCCCGACCGTCGTGTGCATGGCGTGCCGACCCTGCAGGCTGTAGTCGACGCCGAGCTCGTCGAGGGCGCGCGTAAGGGCGGTCGCCTCCGCCTCGCTGAGATGCTTGTCGACGATCCACGACCCCTTGTAGAGGACGTACGCGCCGGCGCCCGCCACCATGCCGTCGAAGCCGACCGCCTCGACCCGCGGGTCGATCTCCAGCGGGCTGCGCCCCGTCGCGAGGAACACGAGATGCCCGTTGGCCTGCGCCTCCTTGATGGCGGCGTGCGCCGACTCCGGCACCTCGCCGAGGTCCGTCGTCAGGGTGCCGTCGATGTCGAGGAACACCGCCCGTCGTGAGGTCGTCCTGGGTGCATCCACCACCGAAATCTACCCGCGCGCGGCGAGCTCTGCGCCGTACATCGCCGACGAAGGGAGGTTGTCCTTCGCGAGCGGCTGGCCGTCGGCGAGTGCCTGCGTCCAGTCGCGGGTGGTCGCGACGGCCGCGAAGTTCGACTGCAGCAGGGTCATGAGCGTGGTGTGCACCGTCTTGGCCGGGGCGAAGCCGGCGCTGTTCGCGATGTTGATGGCGCCGGTCGCATCCGAGAGCACCTCGACGGCGATCCCGTGCGCCTCCGCTTCGACCGCCGAGGCGATGATGCAGTTGTTGGTCATGAAGCCGATGAGGGTGATCGTGTCGACGTCCTGATCTCGCAGCCAGGGGAGCAGGTCCGTGTCGGCGAACACCGAGCCGTACTGCTTGACGACGCTCTTCCACTCGGGCTGCCGACGCTGCTCCACCTCTGGGTGCAGGGCGAACTCAGGCGTCGTGGGGTTGAAGACGGGCGCCTGGTCACCGGCCGTGTGCTGGACCGCCACGACCGGGACTCCAGAATCGACCACCGCGTCGATGGCGGCGGCGATGTTGGGCAGGGACTCGGCCAGCGGTGGGAACTGGATCTCGAGGGGGCCCGAGAAGTACTGCTGCTGCACGTCGACGAGGACGAGGGCTCTGCGAGGGGAGGTCATGATCTTCTGCTCCAGACGTTGGTGACGGCACGCGCCGTGCCTCCATGTTCTGCCGCCGCGACTCGTGGTGCCACTGGCAGGAATGCACGCTTACGATGAGATCACGCCAAGCAAAGGGGAACGCATGAAGATCGCGGTCTACGCCTTCGATGGGGCCTCGATGTTCCACCTCTCGGTGCCGCATCTGGTGTTCGACGAGGTCGCGCGCAGTGGCGCGGCGCCGTGGCAGACGTCCTTCTTCTCCGAGACTGCAGGTTCGGTGACGACGTCGGAGGGCTATACGCTCGGTGGCATCGAGGGGCTCGACAGTGCTCGCGACGCTGATCTCATCGTGGTGCCCTCCTGGATTCAGGATGGAGTCGCGCCGAGCCCCGCGCTCGCGGAGCTGCTCCAAGAACGTCACACGAGAGAGGTTCCTATCGTGGGCCTCTGCCTTGGCGCGAACGCGCTCGCGGACGCGGGCCTGTTGGTCGGGCGCAGCGCCGTGACGCACTGGAAGAGCACCGAGCAGCTCGCGCGGCGCCATCCGGAGATCTCGGTGGAGCCGTCCGCGCTGTACCTCGACCATGGGGACGTCATGACCTCGGCAGGCACCGCATCCGGTATCGACGCCTGCCTCCACATCGTGCGCACGCGGCTCGGGTCGGCGGTCGCGAACCGCGTCGCGCGCCACCTGGTCGTCGCGCCTCATCGGGAGGGCGGGCAGGCGCAGTACATCGAGCGGCCCGTGCCCGCCGACCCGAGTGGGGGAGCGATCGCGGCGGCCTGCGCGTTCGCGCTCGAGCACCTCGGCGAGGAGCTCAGCGTGGCGCGCCTCGCTCAAGCGGCGCACCTCAGCGAGCGCTCCTTCGTGCGCGCCTTCCGCGACGAGACAGGGGCGACGCCGGCCGCCTGGGTGCGCTCGCGTCGCCTCGACGAGGCGCGCACCCTCCTCGAGACCAGCGAGCTGTCCGTCGACCAGATCGCCGCGGCCTGCGGATTCGGGAGCCCCGTCACCCTGCGGCAGAACTTCGCGGCCGCATTCGGGAGCACCCCGTCGAGCTACCGGAAGCGGTTCGGCGAGACCCGTGTGGCATCCTCTCCGACGAGAGGCGAGGCTTGAGGCCTCCACGACGCAAACGAGGCTGACCTGCTGAGCGAGACGTTCGTCGTCGCCTGGCGACGCATCGACCGCATGCCCTCCGATCCCGAGCAGGCGCGGATGTGGCTCGGCGGTGGGGTCAGTGGACGACCCTTCCTCGAAGTGCCGTCAAGTCGCGACACCCTCGGTATCATCACGCCCGCAAGATTCACGGTGATCTGGCTCCCGCGAGACAACGCCGACCACGGTGAACTGCTCATCCCCAAGGTCCTCGAGTACCTCGGCACGCGGCACCACGCTCCGCAGGCACCTCGTGAAGGACCTCGGCATCGACCGCGCGCAGGTGGCCTTCATGGGTACTGGCGACGCGGGGTGTCCATGCGCGGGTGAGCACTCTCGCGAGGGGAGTTCTGACCTGGCGGATGCGCGAGCGGTTGCGCATACTCGAAATGACCCAGCTGAAGGAGCCCCCGATGAAGAAGCTGCTCACTATTGTCGCGAGTCTCGCCCTTGCCGTCGGCGTCGGCGCCGGTGCCAACGTTGCCGCCGCCCCATCTGCGGAAGCGGCGAGCGCATCCCAGTACGTGTGGGGTTCCAACCCGAGCTCGTGCACGCAGGCGGCGAAGTCATACATCCGCAACTGGTCGTTCGGCTACCGGTCGGCGCTCTACACGCCGTGCAAGTACGACGCCGCGCGGGGACAGTACTGGTCCAAGGTGACGCTCTACACCTGATGGCGGCCTCGGCCGTGGCGCAAGCTGCCACCCGTCGCGTGGAGTTCGGACGTGCGGGGATCGGGGCCATGGCCATTACCGCGATCGTCTCCGCAGTGGTCGTCGGCGTCGGTGCCGGGTGCTGCTCTTCGACCCTGCAGTACCTCTCAAGTCGCTGGCGATCGGCGCCAGTCCGATGCTCGTCGTCGGGATGGTGATCCTGATCCGGTTCTTCGGCCCGGGGCGCGCAACCGTCGACCTGACGCAGAGAATGCTGCACACGCGGCGCCGCACGGTGCCGTTTCGCGCCATCCGACGGATGGTCATGTTCAGCGTGCCTCGTGGCGGCGACTGGCTCGCGATGTTCGATGATTCCGGACGAGCGATTGCTCGGTTCAGCGTGACCTGGAGTGTGCGGCAGGAGATGGGGGCGGCAGAGTGGCGGGCGCTGCATGAGCTGTTCTGGCACTCGTCGGCCCCGGGGCTCGAGCGGGCGAAGGATGCGCGGCGCGCGCCCTCGAGCGAGGCCGTCAACCGCGAGGCCGCGCTGGCGCTCGTCACCGCCCACATCGCCTGGCTCGAGCAGGGGGGAGCGCCTGACGCGCGGTCGGCACCGATGCACCGTTTCGTCCGCGGTCGGTGACGCAGCGGCGCATCCACTGCGAAACGCTCCGCCCTCGCTCAGCGTGCAGCGACCGACGCACGCGCGAACTTCGTGCGGCTACGCCCCGAAGAGCTTGGACCAGAAACCAGACTTCCGCTCGGTCCAGCCGTGCTGCGCGAGCACGTCCCGCGCCGGGCGTTCGATCTCGTCGCTGTCGAACTTCCACCCAAAGGTGTGCCCGAGCTGGCAGTGGTCCGAGGCGATCGGTGCCGCGCTGCTGTTGAAGCTCTTCGACCGGATCTTGCCCTTGAACTTCGTGTGGCTGAAGCCCGCGGAGCCAGGACCGATGCTCGCCGAGGAGCTGTCCGTCTGGTTGGTGACCGTGAACGTGCCGTCTTCATGCAGGTCGATGCGCGCTTCGAAGGTGCGGTCGACACCCCCGGCAGCGAAGGGGCCAGCCCACTTGGCGTCGGCGTAGTTCCAAGTGCCCGTGACGCCGGTCGGCGTCGCGCGGAACACGTAGGGCACGTTCGCGCCGTTGAGCGCGAGGAGTGCGCCGGTCACCTGCTGGGGATGGGCGTGCATGACGTTCCTTCTGGGTCGAGGGGGCGGTGGTCAGGATGTGCGCTGCGCCGGGAAGTCGCCGACTGCGGTCGCTCGCCGACTCTGCACGATCCCAGCGATGGCGACGCCCACGGCGAGCAGCCAACCCGAGGCAGCAACCGCGCCGAGGCCGATCGTGACGGCCATGGTCGCGTCGGGACCGATGCCGGTGAGCATCTGCAGCGGAGCAAGGTACGAGCGCACGTCGCCGCTGTCCGGGGCCGTCAGGGCGATCGCGAAGAGCGCGACCCAGATGCCCACAGTGCCCCACACGTAGGCGATGCGCACGCTGCGCCGACGCGTCGCTTCGCGGTCGAAGCGCGTCAGGATGGGCGGCACGAGAAGGAGTATCGCCGTGGCCGGGCTGAAGACGATGCCGAAAAGCCCCAGCCAGCCGAGCTCGCCGGTGAACAGCATCCGCCCGAACACGGAGAAGAACGGCATCACTACCGCCAGGAACCACTGGAGCACAGCGACGACACGACCCGGCCGCGCGAAACCCATGGGGCGACGCTAGTCGAGGCGGGTCGGGGATCTGCTGATGCTGATGCGATCGCGGCGCATCTGCGAGGTCGGGCGTCACCTCTCTGCCCTATCTCAACGAGAACCTCTGCTTGATGATGGCGATGAGCGGCATCTTCGGCGCGCTAACGCTCACGGGCGTCGTCGCTCGGCGTGTCCGGTCCGCGGGTCCGCGCCCCGCTCCGGGGGCGCGGAGCAGGTTCCAGTCCTCTCGTCGTAGGTGCGGAATATGCACTCCGTGGAGCACCTGTCATCGCTGTCAGGACACTCAGCAGGGCCACGATTGGCGGCCGTGAGCCGTGCTCTGAGCTCGTCCAGCCGTGCCCGCTTTTCGTCGATCTGCCGCACGCGTTCAGCGAGGAGCGGCCGCAGTTGCTCGCGCACGTCGGTGCAGGAGTCGACCTCCAGGGAAGCGAGGTGTCTGCTGATGTCCGCGAGGGGGAGTCCGAGCTCTTTGCTCGCTTCGATGAGATCGAGTCGGTGCAGGGTGGTGGCATCGTAGTCCCGGTAACCGCTGCTGGAGCGGTGGGGTGTGACGAGGCCGATGCTCTCGTAGGAGCGCAGCGCGGTCGCGCTGATCCCGCTCCGCCTGCTGACCTCAGAGATACGCATGCCGGGAGCTTACGAGCGTGGAGCGGGCTTGACCATCGAGCGGGTCGAACGTTTACCGTCGGGTCGTGCCCATCAACCCACCTCGAACTCCAGCTCGTGACGCGCCCGCAGTCCTAGAGCGCCGCCAGATCGCCCTGTACCTCGCGGCGATTGCCGCTGGCGGCGCGCTCGGTCTCCTTGCCCCCGGGGCGCACCACCTCGAAATCGCGATCGAACCGGTGCTCGCGCTGCTGCTGTTCGCGACGTTCCTGGGCGTCCCGTTCGCGGCCATCGGCAGGTCACTTCGCGATGGGCGCTTCCTCGGGGCCGCTGGGGTCGTGAACTTCGTGATCGTGCCTCTCGTCGCATACGGACTCTCGAGGTTCGTGGCGGATGAGCCGGCCTTGCTGTTCGGGGTGCTGTTGGTGCTCCTCACGCCGTGCATCGACTACGTGATCGTGTTCGCCAGCCTCGCGGGCGGCGCAGCCGACCGACTGCTGGCGGCAGCCCCGCTGCTGATGCTCGCGCAGATGCTGCTCCTGCCGATCTACCTGCTGATCTTCCTCGGCCCGGATGGGGTGGCCGTGGTGGAGGTCGGCCCGTTCGTGCGCGCCTTCCTGCTGCTGATCGTGGTGCCACTCAGTGCCGCCGCACTCGTCCAGCTCCTCGCGAAACGACGCCGCAGCGGTCGGGTGATCGAGCGCAGCATGCTGAACCTGATGGTGCCGCTCATGATGGCGACCCTCTTCACGGTCGTCGCATCCCAAGCCGGAGCGGTTGGCGCTGCCGGGCCGCAGCTGCTCACGCTCGTGCCGATCTACGTCGCGTTCCTCGTGATCATGGTGTTCGTCGGCCTCCTGGCCGGACGAGTCTTCCGCCTCGACGTTCCCGCGACCCGAGCTCTGGCGTTCAGCGGTGCCACTCGCAACTCCCTCGTCGTGCTGCCACTCGCGCTCGCCCTGCCACCAGCGCTCGCGCTGGCTCCGGTGGTCGTCGTGACGCAAACGCTCGTCGAACTCGTGGGCATGGTCGCCCTCGTGCGCATCCTCCCCAGGACCACGCGACAACGAGACGGGGAGCAGACACCGCTGGGCTCGTTCAGCAGCTGACCGGCGCGCTCAGGCAGCAGGCTCGCAGGCCTGAGATGCTGGGGTGTGGCTCTCTACGACGCGACGTTTTCGCGGACTCCTGGCTTCGTCTCTCGGCGTTCCCTGCCACGCACCCTTGCTGCGACGGGTGCGCTCCTGCTGTGCGTAGCGGCGGTGGTGTTCGCGGTGGTGAACTTCGCCGGGTTGATGGAGTACTCGAAGGAGAGCGCTGAGGAAGCGTCGCGCCCGCGATATCAGGCGATGCGGGGGCTGGGGATTCTTCCCATCGCGATCATCATCCTCGCCGTGACCTTCGGAGTGTTCGCTGTCGGGGCGATCACTGGGTCCTGGACGCGAGTGTGGGTTCGCGAGCAGACCGGCACGCCACTCCGGAAGCGTTTCGAGGGGTACCACGCGCTCAGCCCGGACGCGTTCGAGCGGCTCCACGCGGCGTTCGCCTCCGGTGATCCGACCCGGTATGTGCCGCTGTCGGAGCAGACCCGCGGAGGTGACGGCGTCGTCTTCATCTGGACCGCCGACGCCGACCAGCTCGCGTTCGTCGGAATGACCTGGGGGAGCAGGCGGAAGACCACCTGCAACGCGCCCCTCATCGTGCTCAGCGGTCGTCCGTTCGACGACCTTGATCGTGCCCTCCGTGCGGGCCTCACGGCTCCGTGGGTCGTCGGTTAACGAGCTGACGAGTCGAACGGGCGCACCAAGCCGAGCGTCCGCCGGTCGTATGCGGGCGCCGCCAAGCTGAGCCGACGGCGATCAGTGCCAGGCCTGTGAGCTGAGCACGGCGCCGACGGTGAACGGGCGGTCCGGGACGATCGCCGACCATCGCAGCGCGCGGTGAATGCTCTGCCAGAGGATTGAATCGTGACCCGCCCCGAGAGGCCGCCCCGCCGCATCCACCGTGCTCGCGACGTATCCCTGCGTTCGACGTTCACCAGGCCACAGGCGCGAGACACGACCACCCATGACAACCGCGCGCTTCTCGAGCAGCGTCAGGCTGGTGTATCCCATGGGCACGTTCTCGAACAGGACGTCCTGACTGAAGTCGTCAGCCGTCCCGCACCGGGTAACCCCGCGTCCGGTCTCCACGAACAGGAGTGTCTCGTCGTGGTCGGTGTCGAAGACCGATGGATGGTCCCACAGCCAGGTCGCGTGTCCGGCAGGTTCGTGATCGATGTTGGGCACTTCGACGGCCTTGTCCCACCACGAGCTGGAATCGACGATCATCGGAACGTTCAGGCTCTTCACGAGGCGTGATCATACGGGCTCAGCTGCTGCACGAATAGAGGAGACTCGACTCCTGGCATCCGCAGCGGAAGTGCTCCGACATCTGGATGGGAACCGAGCCGAGTTCGCGTGGCTCACGCGCATCGCGACGCTCCCACCGGGCACGGCAAGAGCCGCACCCATTCTCGATCCAGGTCAGCGCTGGACCACGAAAACGTCGGTCAGGCAGCACAAGCGCCTCCGTCGCACAATGTTCTCGGTCGGTGGGAGTCTACGAGGACATCGCCGTGATGCTCCGACTAGGCAATCACTCGCGCAAGGCGGCCGTGCCGACTGAGGTGGTCCTCGACCGGCCTTCGTTCAGCACGAAGTCGACGTCGTAGGGCCAGGCCGGCAAGCCCGCATCTCCTTGCGCTGGCGAGCTGGAGGCCAGGCGCAGAATGCGCTTCTTCAGTCCACTGCTCACCATCGCAACATTATGACGGAGAGAACTCGCCAGCACCCTGTTTCGCAAAACCCATGGGTTTTGCGACAAGAAGGTTTTGAGACATGCCGGCTGCCGGAACCGCCCCCGGTGCCGATCTCGCAGACAAGAGTTCCTCGGGGACAGCTCGGCATCAACTGGCGGCCACCGTGTCTCGGACTGCCAATAGTTGTTGACACGCGGATAGCCGCTTCCCGCCCAAGGAGATTAGAGCGTCCTCCTTCGAAGGGTGTTTAGGCATCGCGACGGAGCGTCTGTTGTCTTGCGATCCTCTCTGCCACCAGTACGCAACCAATGATCACGGTTCCTGTAATGAGCAGGGGTGGCGTAGTGAGTTCTGTCTGCGCGAGAAGGGCCGTGGGCGTCCAGCTTGCTGTTGCGCCCACTTGGTTGAGGAGGGGCAGCGCGAGGAGCAGGACCACGGACACTGCAAGAGTTGCCGCGGTTCGGCGGAAGACGGTCATGAGCAGATAGCCGATGCTCATGGCCATCGCGAGATACAACGATGAGGAAACCCAGACTGTTGCGATGAGCGTCGGGGACAGCGGCCCGATGACCGCAGTGGTGACGATGCCAGCACACGCGAGGCCAAGGGTGTAGCTCGCCACCGCCGCGAGCCCGTCGACCCCAAGGCGGGGCACGGTCAGGTATGAGAGCGTTCGTACGCGAGTGCGGTAGAAGATTGACGAGCCGGGTCTCGTGTCCCACGTCAGCGACGTGATCGCGGTGGCAACGGACAGGATGAGGCCGAGTTGCATGGCACTCTGGTTGTAGAGCGCGATCCCGTCGGCTGGGGTGGCTGCTGAAGCGGTCATGCTGATCTGTTCGGTATTGGCAGCTGCGCTGAAGATCTCCTGCATATGGGTTGCGAGCACTGGTGCCGACAGGCCGAAGAACATGAACGCGACGATCAGACCCAGCAGGAGCCCCGACCGCGTGAGGCGGCGGATCTCAGTGTTTGCGGAGGCAAGAATGGTCTGTCTCATGAGCGGGTACCTCCGATGATCCGAGCGAATGCGGCGTCCAGATCTCGATCCTGGAGTGAAACCTCGAGGAGTGGCGCGGGCAGCTCGGCGATCAGTCGAGGGAGCTCGGTGTCCGCTTGTACAAAGCTCGGGAACTGCACCCGACAGATCGCGTCGGTGAGGAACCGGATGTGCGCCGTCGGGAATCGTGAGCGGAGTGCCTCTTCCGATGTGCGCGTTTGCTCTGTGGTGAGCGCTGAGGTCAGCCGGATGTTCCAGGTGGGACTGGCGGCGCGTGTGAGCAGCTGCGCCGTCGTTCCGGACGAGACCAGGCGCCCCTCGTTCAGGACTACCACTTGGTCAGCGAGGTGTTCCACTTCGCTGAGTAGGTGGCTGGAGAGGAGTATGCACCGGTGCTTTCGTTGCTCCTCAAGCACAGCTCGGATGTCCGCACGGCCGATGGGGTCGAGCGCGCTGTTGGGTTCGTCGAGGATGAGCACGTCAGGATCCAGCACCAGCGCAGACGCCAGACCGAGGCGCTGGAGCATCCCTCGAGAGAAGTCCGCGACACGGCGTGCCTCAACCTTCTTCAACCCGCAGAGCCGCAGGGCTTCCCGCGGCGCGATGCTGCTGCGTGCACCGGACATCAACGCGGAGTTTTCGACCACTTCGCGGGCCGTGAGCCACGACTCGAACTCGGGGACATCGGGGCAGTACGCCGTTCGCGTCCCGGGTGGCGACACGACTTGTCCGGAATCGGGGGAGGCGAGCCCCGCGATGATGGTGAAAAGGACAGTTTTGCCAGCCCCGTTCGGACCTATGACGGCGGTGACACCCTGACTGTTCGCCTGGAACGTGAGGTCGCGGATCCCCGTGCCGTTGGAGAAGATGCGCGTGATGCGATCGACCTGGAGCGCGACGTTGTTGGTGTTCACCGGAGGTCCTCGTCGCTCAGAGGGGCTTCCGAAGTACGGCCGAGAATGAAGTAGGCGATGGCGCCAAACGGGATCACGACGATCGCGATCAGCCCCCAAACCGGTTTGGGCAGATATCGCACCTCGGGGCGCCGAATCAGATCGACGAGACACCAGCCAAGAAGCAGGATCAAGAGGACAAGAAGCGGGAGGAGCGGGACGGCCAGGTCGAAGTCGAGATTCATGGGGTGTCCATTCTGGGGAGACGTGGTCAGCTGCCGAGGATGCGGGTACTTCGAAAGCCGCGCGCTATGAGGTGAACCGTGAGCAAGCTGGCTGCCAGGGCGCCGAGGAACATCGCCCCGAGGGCGGGGAGGGCCAGATCCGGGAGAAGCACTATGGCAGGGAGGCCAAGCAGGGAGGGGGCGATCGCAAGAAGTCGTATCGGGCCACCATTCATGCCAGCCCGCGATTCGAGACTGCGCGGGTGGAAGAGAGCGCCGAACAGGGTGACGGCCGAAGACCATAATCCCAACGAGAGCGGGAGGACAATGAGCGCAAGCACGAAGGGGAGCGTCACATCCACCACCGTCGAGGTGACAATCAGCGAAGCGGCGGTCGTCGCCGCGAATGCGAGCGTCGCTGCGAGCCACGACACGGCAGCAAGGACGCAGCCGGCAGCGAGGTAGGACAGGAATAGGTCCCGACGCGGCAAGGGCCCTGCCAGCAACACTTCGATCCCACCGCCCTGCACGTCGTCTGCGACGACACCGGGCAACGTCAACGTCGCGATGATCGAGACAAGGGATCCCAGGAGAATGGGCGTCAGCGAGAACACGAAGGAAGCCACGGGAAGAACTGCCCCCGCGGAATCTCGCACCGTCGCCAACTCGGCCAGTCCAGCAGGTATCAAGCCGTCCGCCCCGGACAACGCATTCGCTCCCGGCCCAACTAGGCACGTTAGAAAACCCACCCCAGCCCCGATACCGATCGAGAACAAGAGCAGCGCGGCTCCTTGCTGTATCCAAGCCCGCTGAGTGAACGCGCGGATCGCGAGCGAGCGACGCACCCTTCGCCCCGTCACGCGGCAACCTGCAGATGCCGCAGGATGGTCTGCTCGCTGACAGCGAATCCATCACCGCCGAGCTCCACGATCGAACGACCTCGCACGACCAGGAATCGATCGGCGAGCGCCAACGCCTCGGGCACGCTGTGCGTGGAGTACAGCACAGTTCGCGTCTCTCCCCAAGAACGAAGAAGTGAGCGGACCTGGGAAGCGAATAGAGGATCGAGCCCGGTCAGCGGTTCGTCGAGCACCACGAACTCTGGATCGCTCATGCTCATACGCGCAAGCTCGACACGCTGACACTGTCCGCGGCTCAGGGACGCCACCCGCCGATGCAAGATCGGCCTCAACTCGAACTGAGCCACAATCTCATCAATCCCGCGCATCCTGGCACGTGCCGATGCACGTGAGATGTCGCGCCAACATGAGATTCTGCTGCACGGTCAAAGCGCGAGCCACCGCGAGCTCGTGGCCGAGGTACCGCACTCGCGTCCGTACCGCGGCCCCGTCTGCGATGATTTCGCCCAGCACGGAGATTGTGCCGGAAAGGGCGGGAATGATGCCGCAGATCGTGCGCATCAGCGTGGTTTTCCCTCCGCCGTTTCGCCCAAGAAGCGCCGTCACACCGACCCCGATACGGACGTCCACGGGGTCGAGCGCCGGAGTCGTGCCGTACCCAACCACGAGCCCGTCCGCAATTGCGGTGAACTGCCCGATTGTCGACATCAGACACCGTCGATCTCGGGGCGGGGCAGCGTGATCGTCGTCAGCGCGCGACGGCGACGACCCTCACCCGGTTGATTCGCCAAAACCTTCCCAAGCGCTTCCATGACCGATGCGAAAAACGCGTCCACTTCCTCATCAGTCGCCCAGAAATCCGCCTGCGCGAAGCTCACCCGATCGTCGATGAGATCCCGCGCCTCACCCTCCACGTACGTATCGAAATCACGAATGACCCCAGAGACGAAGACAGTGAACACCGTCATCAGCTCCTCAGACGACAGCGACCGCAACTCATCCGAACTTGGGTTCGCCAGACTCGCACTAACGCGGTACGAACGCTCACTCGCACCGCGCGCACGACGTTCGTCCGCGACCTCGATGAGCTCGTGCTCGAGCAGGTGCTTGATATGGCGATACAGGGTAGCGATCGGGACATCGCTCAACCGCCCATGCAGTTCGTGAGGCGTCAGCTCGTCACCCGCTAACAACGACTGGACGATACGAAGCCGGATGGGATGGAAGAGCGCAGACGAGGAGACCATGTTAAAACAGTATCATTATCAATACTGATACGAACGCTAACCGGCAATGACGCGTTGACTCCAGTATGCAGAGACCCGCGGTGTTAGCCGCCATCCAGCAACCCACACCCAGACCGACTAGCCCCCCGTCCTCAGGTTCGCGAAACAGATGGGTTTCGAGACGAAGGAGGTTCTGAGACAGATGCACCGCCTACAAGGAGCTGCATCGACCACATTGCTTCACGCGGCCGAGTAAACCCCAGCGATGAGCCTCGACTGCAGGCACTCGAGGCACGGTGGGGTCGGGTAGACCCGGCAGGGTTCCCTCGGCCCGGGCACGCTACCGTCGCTTGCGTGACGCTTCTCAACGCACTCGGTCCCTCGTCGATGTTCGCCGAATTCATCGGGCTGGCTGGGTACGCGGTCGGCAGCGACAATGAGGACGTCGAAGTGTGGAGCAGGGGTGGCGAGGAGCGCCACCGAGTCCGATCAAGCGATGCCGGCTATCTGGTGGCCGGAGCGTCGCGATCGGGAAGCTATGTCACGGAGTTTCAGGCGTCACGGCTCGAGGACGTCGAGCGCTACCTGACCTTCCTCATCGGCAACGCATCAGTCCGGGGGACGCGTGGATTCGGGCTGCTGGCGACAAGCACTCAGCCAGCGCTCGCCGCTGGCACCGAGTCGGCGACCGACGGCAAGGGAAACGTTCGTCTCTGGAGCGTGGCCGATCCGAGCCGAACAGTGATCTTCCTTCGCGGGGTTCCCTGGGAGCCCCGAACGTTCAGTCACCTCATGGCCGTGCCCCTCGGGACCCTTCGACGAGCACTGCTGGACCCACACGGATCTCCCGTCTTCGACGTCGGTCAACCCCAGGTGAACCCGCCCGTCGTTCTGTCGTGGTCGCCCGAGTGGCTGTTCTCGACGGCCTTCCGGGAGTTCGTCGCGCTCGGCGGCGCCGAGGTGACCGCACGTGGCGACACGGTGCTCGTCGGTGACTTCGAGACCGGCTATGAAGTCTCGGACGCTGACGGATGGTGGTGCGTCCGCCGGTACTCCCGTGGCCTACATGACACGAGGATGCGAGCTCGCGGCGCCGAAGACGTTGAGCGCTATCTGCTGCTGCAGTTCGGTCCGGCTGCCCGGCACGCTCCCCAGCTCAGGCTCCCCCTCCTCGTCGAGCCCGCTCCTCCCGTCGAGATCGCGGAAGGCCTGCGGTTTGAGCCCGTCGCACCCGGGTGGGTGTCCGTGCGCGGGACAGACGGCTCCGAACGGGGCATCGAGATCGCCGATGCTGGAATCACCGCAGCAAGGGATGCCCGCGACTTCACCCACCTGCTGCGCTCGACGCCGCAGGAGATCCGCGAGTCGTACCTCGACGCGGCGGGATCACCGGCCCTATCGCCCATCCTCGTTCCCGTCAGCCGTGGGGATGCCGTGCCACCCTCGGTCGATTGGGGACGGCTCTCGGCATCGGACCGCCGACTCGCGGACTCGGGATTTCGTCTCTTCTGCTCCCTCAACGAGAAGCGGGGGAAGGTCTTTGAAGATCCCGTGTCCGCGGCCCCGTTCGATGGGGGAGTCGCGGTGTTCCGATCGATTCGTGGCGGCGGCATGATCCTCGTCGCGCACGATGGATCCGTGCTCTACCGGTCCTCGTCGTACTCCTTCGAGCGGGCCCTAGACGAGTTCCGAGAAGGGCAGCGGACACCGCTGGACTCGTTCGGCGGCTGATCGGCTGGCTCAGTCTGCTGGTCGAGTGCCGGGGCGCAGCAGTGGATTGTGCTCGTCGGGCAGCGGCTTGTACAGCTTGTTCCGGAGCGCGGCGTCGAGTGCCTGATAGCGCGGGCCAGTGTTCGAGATGAGTGGCAGATTGTGCGTGCGTCGCCGATTCTGGTCCCAGGAGATGCCGACGAACGCGGTCTGGTCGGCGTCGGCTGTCCAGATCATCACGACCGTCTGCCCGCCATCTACTTGGTGAGGAAAGGGCGCGAACACTGACGGATCACCGGTCGCGAATCGCCGGTGCGCCTCGTGAAAGAAGGTCTGATCGCTGAGATGGAAGCCGTAGTAGCGCTTGCGCAGCCGGGTCCCGGTCGCAGCGACATGCCACGGGCGAGCGCCGACGATGAGGAGGTACACCCCCCAAGCGATGCCAACGAGTTCGATCGCGATCATGACAAGCGGCGTGATGCCCGCCATGCGATTGCGAACCAGTGCCGAGTCCTCGCCTCCCTCGCGGGCCCACTCGGCGAGAGGGATGAAGTTCTGCGCAGTGAACACGATGCAGACGAAGCCCGCCAGGATGAGCGCGATCCCGAACCAGGTGAGACCTGCGACTCGTTTGCGCGCAAACCGCGGATCGGCCCGGAACGTTTTGTCGAAATGGGTGCTCACCGCCCCATACTCTCCCTCGAGCTGGCCTAGGGCGGACACGGTCCGGCGGTGTGTTCACGACGACTAGCGGGAGGTGGTGCGGAAACACGTACTCGTGGGGATCACCCTCGTTCTCGCAACCCATGGGTTTTGAGATGTCTCACTTGGCCAGATTGGGAGACACTCCAAACCTGTCTCCACCATTCCGGGCTGCGTTCGATGTCGGTCGACCGGCCATGCCGAACAGCACGCGCGCCGTTCGGCATACGCTCGTCAGATGAGTCCGTTCCTCCCTGGTGCCCGCGGAACGCAGCCCTGCCCGAACTGCGGCACCCAAGTCGTCCAATCCGATCGATACCCCAAATACCTGTGCCTCGAACGCGAGGCCCGCGCCGTAGATGCAAACGGTGCACGCGTGGCTGGATCGAACGCGTCGTACGGCGGCGGGTTCGCGTTGCACTGGCCGAACGGCGAGCACGAACCACTGCCCTGCATTTCGGCGCGGGTGTGGGTTGATGGACGCGAGTGGGACTACTCCGAGGCGCGATTCGGCGGAGTCCTGATCACGCCAGTGCGAGAGCGCTGACCAACGTCACGCCTGCGAGTCCCTCCCGCTACGAGCAATTGACCGCGCATCTTCCGATCGGCCTGCTCAGGTAGCAGGCCCGCAGACCTGGGATGCTGGGGTGTGGCTCTCTACGACGCGACGTTCTCGCAGACTCCTGCCTTCGTTTCTCGGCGTTCGCTGCCCCGCACGATCGTGGCGACGGGCGCATTCCTGCTGTGCGGGGCAGCCGTGGTATTGGCGGTGGTGAACTTCGCCGGGTTGATGGAGTACTCGAAAGAGAGCGCTGAGGAAGCGTCGCGCCCGCGATATCAGGCGATGCGGGGGTTGGGGATTCTCCCCATCGCGATCATCATCCTCGCCGTGACCTTCGGAGTGTTCGCTGTCGGGGCGATCGCGGGCTCTTGGACGCGAGTGTGGGTTCGCGAGCAGACCGGCACGCCACTCCGAAAGCGTTTCGAGGGGTACCACGCGCTCAGCCCGGACGCGTTCGAGCGGCTCCATGCGGCGTTCGCATCCGGCGACCCGACCCGGTACGTGCCGCTGCCGGAGCAGACCCGCGGAGGTGACGGCGTCGTCTTCGTCTGGACCGCCGACGCCGACCAACTGGCGTTCGTCGGAATGACCTGGGGGAGCAGACGGAAGACCACCCGCAACGCGCCCCTCATCGTGCTCAGCGGTCGTCCGTTCGGCGACCTCGATCGTGCCCTCAGTGCGGGCCTCACGGTGGGTCGCCGACGAGGAGACTGACGAGTCGAACGGGCCCGCCAAGCGGGTGATCGAACTGGACCACCGGCGCCTACACGCCCCGCGGGTGGTAGGGACAAGCGCACTGGGTCGTCACTGAAAACACGGGTCGCTCAGCCTGCTGCCACGTATCGGTGCTCGGGCCGGCCAGTTGTGCCGTAGCGCAGCCTGACCTCGATGACGCCACGTGCCGCGAGTGCGGCGAGATAACGCTGCGCCGTCGCCCGCGAGATGCCAGCGCGCTCGGCGAGCTCCGAGGCAGATGCTTCCTCCAGCCCGAGCCGCTCGAGGATGAGCGCCTCCGTCGCCGACCGCGAGAGCGACCCGGAGTCTCTCGCGCCGTGCAGGATGCTGAGCGCCCGGTCGAGGTCGTCCTGTTCGAGAGGTCCATCGCCGCCGATGAGGTTACGGAACCTCGCGTACCGGTCGAGGCGGTCGGTCAGCGAGCGGCGTGGGAACGGTTTCACGAGGAAGTCGAGCGCCCCGGCCCGGAACGCACGTCGGATGGTCGCCGCATCCGTCGCCGCCGACAGCACGAATGCGTCGACGTCGGCCGCGCGCACGAGGTCGATGCCGTCGCCGTCGGGCAGATAGACGTCCGCGAGCAGCAGGTCCGGTGCCTCACGCCGGATCGCGAGCGCCGCATCCGCCGCCGCACGCACGGGCTCGATAGCGACGAACCCTGGCCGCTCGTCAACGATCTCGCGATGCAGCCCGGCGACGCGGAAGTCGTCGTCGATGATGAGCACTCGGATGGTTTCGGTCATCTCGCTTGGTCCCCGTCCTTGTTCGTGCGCATAACTCCTGGCAGTCTCGCGCCGAGCACGGCGCCAGCGCCGCCAGCGCCGCCGACGTCGATGACCCAGAGATCACCACCAGCTCGCCGCGCGAGTTCCCGCGACAATGGAAGTCCGATCCCGTGCCCGTGCACAGTGTCGCGAGTCTCGTCTCCCGGCTTCCGACTGAAGACGTCGATGCCGTCCTGAATTCCGGCGCCGGAATCCGCGACTGTCACGACGAGTTCGTCGCCGTCGTCGAGCGCGACGACCTCGACCCAGCGCGGCTCGCCGCCGCCCGCCGCCGCAGCAATCGCGTTGTCGATCAGGTTGCCGAGGATGGTCGCGGCTTCTTCCACCAAGTCGAGGTCACCGACGAGCAGCGTGTCGTCGGCGATGCGCAGGGCAACCCCGCGTTCGCTCGCCTCGAGCCCCTTCGCGTTGAGGAAGGCACGAAGAAACGAGTCGGTCACGAGCTCGATGCCGTCGACGACCTCATCAACCGCACCTCGGCCGATGAGGTCGGTGAGGAACGCGCGCGCATCATCGACCCGCATCGCGTCGATCAGCCCCGCGACGACGTGCATGCGGTTGCCGAACTCGTGGCGTTGCACGCGCAGCGCGCCGGTCATCGCGCGCACCGTCTCCAAACGCTCACTCAACGCCACGACATCGGTGCGATCGCGGATGATGAGCACGTCGCCGAGCAGGCGCCCCTCATGCTTCACCGATCGGCGGTCGAGGTAGAGCACCTGATCGTCGAGCAACACAGTCGTGAGCGTCCCGGCGGCGGCGACCGCGTCGATCACTCCGGCCGGCAGACCAAGCTCGGTGAGCGTGCGGCCGACCGCATCACGCAGCCGTAGCATCCGCGCCGCTTCAGCGTTGCAGACCCGCACCACGCCGCTCGGGTCGAGAGCAAGCACGCCATCGCCGACCCCGTCGAGCACCGCCGCCTGATTCTGGACGAGCGCCACGAGCTCTTCGGGCTGCAACCCGAGCGTGAGGCGCTCGAAGCGGCGCCGAAGCATGAGCGTCGCGAGCAGTGCGACGAGCACAGCCATCACCCCGATCCCGGCCGCCGTCGCGAGCAGCGCCGGCAGATCGTCGAAGACACTCGCGCGCTCGAAACCGACGCTCACCTCCCCAACCACGCTCGCGGCATCCGGGGCGTAGATCGGCACCTTCGCACGGGCCGACTCGCCGAGGGTTCCGACCTCCCACTCAACCACCTCGTCGCCACCGATAACCGCCTCGAACGGGGTGCTCACCACCTGACCGAGCAAGTCCTGATCGGGGTGCGCGAGTCGAATGCCGTGGTCATCGGTCAGCACCACGAAAAGCGCGTCGGTGCGACCCGCGACTGCGACCGCACGCTCCTGCAACGGACCGTCGCGCAGGGCCAGCTCGGTCGGAGTTCCAGGATCGGCTGAGAACTCGGCGACGAGCGAGCGCACATCCGGATCCTCGGCAACTGCGCGAGCGATGTTCAGCGCCGTCGACTCGGACTCGGCGCGCAACTGCTGCACTGCGAGTACCAGGAACGCAGCGCTGCAGAGCACCACGACCGTCACCACCATCGCGAGCTGCAGCAGGAGCACCCTCGTCGCGAACCGCACGATCAGCACCCTCCCAGCACAGGCGCGTGAGCAGAATGCGCTGAACCAACGATACGCGCAGAACGCAGCGGAATGCGAGATAGCCGGCAACCACCCCAAGTTGGCCGTAGCGTCACCGAATCACCTGCAGCGCCCTCGGGCGACTGCCGACAAAGGAGTCGACATGGACGTCGTATCGCTGGGCCTGCGCACGGCCGAAGTTGAGGAAGGGTACGCGACCGCGTTCGTACCCGCGGAGTGGGTGCTCGTCATGCTCGGGTTCACGATGGTGCTCGCTTTCATGACGCTCATCATGACGAGGCGACTCACCCCGATGGTCGCGCTCATCATCGTGCCGACCGTCTTCGGTCTGTTCGCCGGTGCAGGACTCGGACTCGGCGACATGATCATCGACGCCATCGGGAACATGGCGCCTACCGCAGCCCTGCTCATGTTCGCGATCATGTACTTCGGCATCATGATCGATGTCGGCCTCTTCGATCCGCTCATCCGGTTCATCACCCGCCTGCTCGGCGACGACCCAGCGAAGGTCGTGCTCGGCACGGCACTGCTTGCCGGCGCTGTCTCGCTTGACGGTGACGGGTCTACCACCTTCATCATCACGACCTCGGCAATGCTGCCCATCTACTTGCGGCTCGGCATGAGCCCGGTCGTGCTCACCTGCGTCGCCGGCCTCATGAACGGCACCCTCAACATCGTGCCCTGGGGTGGCCCGACGGTGCGCGCCGCGAGTGCGCTTGGTCTGCAGCCGACCGACATCTTCGTGCCGATGCTGCCCTCGCTCGCCGTGGGCCTCCTCGTCGCTCTCGGCTTCGCATGGTTCCTCGGCCTGTCGGAGCGCCGCCGCCTCGCCGGCGGTATCGACACCTCACGCTTGGAAACGTCCGGCGCGCTCGGTGGCTTCATCGGATCGCGGATGTTCCGTGGCGCCGACATGAAGCCGGGGGCGGCCGCGAGCCTGCGCACCGGCAACATCGTCACCATGCGCGGCGGCCGTGACCCCATCGCGGTGACCGACCTCATCGACGCGTCGGACACCGCGATGGCCGACACGATGCTCGACCCGAACCGCGCCACGCTGCGACCCAAGCTCCTCTGGTTCAACCTGCTGCTCACCCTCGCCGTCATGGTGCTCCTCGTCATGGACCTCTACCCACTGCCCTATGTCTTCATGGTCGGCGCGGCCGTCGCACTGATCGTGAACTTCACCAAGCTCAAGGAGCAGGCCGACGAGATCGTCGCGCACGCCCCCTCCATCGTCGGTGTCGTCTCTATGGTGCTCGCCGCGGGAGTGCTCGTGGGTGTCCTCAACGGCACAGGCATGGTGGATGCGATGGCCGGGTGGGTCACAACGATCATCCCGCCGGCACTCGGGCCGTTCCTCGCCGTCATCACTGGCGTGCTGTCCATACCGTTCACGTTCTTCATGTCGAACGACGCGTTCTACTTCGGCATCCTGCCCATCCTCGCCGAGAGCGCCGCGACCTACGGCATCGAACCAGTCGAGATGGCGCGCGCATCAATCACCGGCCAACCGGTGCACCTGCAAAGCCCACTCGTGCCGGCCATCCTGCTCCTCGTGTCCCTCGCGAACGTCAACCTCGGCGATCACCACAAGAAGGTGCTCTGGCGTGCGGTCGTGGTGTCACTCGTGATGCTCGGGGTGGGGATCGTATTCGGGGCGATCCCTCTCATCGCGTAACCGCAACGACCAGGACAAATCGAAAGAGACCGGGCCAGGCGAGGCCGGTCTCTTTCGACGAGAAGCGGCCCACGTCCGCTTCACGACCGCATCGACTGCTGGCCAGGCTGATGCAATGCGACCACCCGAATCGTTCAGTCAGCTCCGGCACGCCGACTGAATCGCCCCGATCGGACCGCGGAAGCACGAGAAGCCGCAGAGCCCCCGCGTCCACAATCCGGGGTCAAGGCCGAATCTGGCTTGGGGATTGGGGGAGTCGGGCTGCAAATTGCCCACGCACCGTCGGTGGTGCTCGCTACGCTCATTCAGACGATCGGCAGCAACAGAAAACGGGGCAACTATGGACAGCTCAGCCAAGTCAGATGACGTCAAAGACGGGCTGGACGAAGCCAAGGAAGGCTTCTCGCGAGCGTTTGGTGGGCTTGGGAAGTTCGCCCGCCACGCGTCAGCCCAACTGGTTGAGCAAGCTGGAGACTTGAAGGACGCGACGGTAGATACCGTTGAGAAGTTGAACACTCCGAAGTCAGACCCGTACGAGGACGCGATCGCAGAGTACAACGCGGCCTTCACCGCGATGAGCGATAAGGGTTTCTCCCTCCTGCGGCAGCGCGAGCGTTCGACAGACCTGATCGAGCTCGTCGAGTTCTTGGTGAACAGCATCGCGAACACCCCGAAGTCGTTTGACACTGACTTCCAAGAGATCGACATCCTCAAAGCGCAGTTCCTCGAGGCGGAAGCATTCGCGCAGAACGACCTCCAAGCCGCTCGAGCGTCAGCTGCTGGGGCAGGGGCGGGCATCACCGCGGGGGCCGCGGTCGCCAGCGTCGCGCCGACCGCAGCGATGTGGGTCGCAACCACCTTCGGGACCGCATCCACCGGTACAGCGATCTCCACGCTCTCCGGCGCCGCCGCAAGCAACGCAGCCATCGCATGGCTCGGTGGGGGAGCGGTCGCTGCCGGCGGGGGAGGCACCGCGGCAGGCGGAGCGCTCCTCGCCCTCGCTGGCCCGATTGGCTGGACCGTGGCGGGTGCAGCCCTGCTCACCTCCATCGCGCTGTTCGCGAAGAAGAAGTTCGAGAACCGAGAAGCGAAACAGGAAGCACTGAAGGCCGTGATGCAGAACACCGCCCTCGTGCGCACCATGGACGCCCAGATCGGCGACCTCCACCAGCGAACCGCATCGATACGCGAACTCCTGGTCAAGACATACAGCGCTCCCCGCAGTTTTACGCAGCTGACTTCCGTGCCCTGACCTCGACGCAGCAGTCCCAGCTCGCAGCGTTGGTGAACAACACCAAGGCGTGTGCAGCGCTGCTCGGGCACCGCATTGTTCCCGCCGGCAACGATGAGTGACGCACCCAGGCTCGTCAAGAGCAGCCAGGAACAGGCCGTCGCCGCCTGGATCAGTCACCTCAACCAAGTCCGGTTGGATACCCTCCTTGGTGCTCTCGGGCAGCAGGACCTGAACCTCCAGGACGCGCTCTCCACCCTCGACTCGGCGATCAAGAAGATCAATCTCGAGGTCATCGAAACCAACCGCGGCGGCACTAAAGGCATGCATGGCTTCATCGCCGAGGTCGCCGAAGTCGGTATCAGCAACGCGCGCAGCAAGATCGTCGGTGGCGAAGCCGCGTACCAGTGGGTCAACGACAACGGACCGGTGGACCTCCTGCGGGATGGCGTCGAGATCCAGCAGAAGTTCGTTGCCGCCGGAGGTCGGCTCGGGCTGGGCGCGATCGCCGACCACCTCGAGAAGTACCCGGACTTCCTCAAAAACGGTGCGAAGTATCAGATCCCGGCAGACCACTTCGAAACGATCCAGCAGCTGCACGCCATGAGCCCCGAGGACGCGGGCAAGCTCCTGAACAGTTCCGGCGACGGGCCATCCTTCAAAGATTGGAAACGAGTTCAGGCGTTCTTCGAGCAGGGCACGGTCGACATCGATTCACTCGAACCCTCCAAACTCGACTACCAGCAGGCGCAACGCGGAGCCTACGAGCAAACCTTCGAGACAGAGCAAGAATCCCTCCGAGCAACCGACCAGGGTCTCCGCACAGACGCCGCGCAAGCGAATCGCGCGAACCTGCAGGAAGGCGCGAAAGCGACCCTCGGCGCCGCCGCCATCGAAGGCGGCACCGCCTTCGTGCTCGCCGTCATCGAGAAGCGCCGGCAGGGGACACAGCTCAAGGACTTCACGCAAGAAGACTGGACCCACATCGCAGGCTCCACGGGGCTGGGCTTCGCCAAGGGCGGCGTGCGCGGCCTCACCATCTACTCCCTGACGAACCTCACCAAGACCTCCGCCGCCGTTGCCAGTGCAGTCGTCACCGCGAGCTTCGCGATCGCGGAACAAGCCAACCAACTGCGTCGAGGCGAGATCACCGAAGCAGAATTCATCGAGAACGCGGAACTCGTCTGCCTGGACTCCGCTGTGAGCGCCTTGTCCTCGTTCATCGGACAGGCACTCATCCCCGTGCCCGTACTGGGCGCCGTCATCGGCAACACCGTCGGCACCATCATGTACAAAGCCGTCAAAGACTCGCTCACCGCAAACGAAGCGGCACTCATCGAGCAATACCTGCGCGAACAACAAACTCTCGCCGGGCAGCTCGCAGACGAGTACGGGGAGCTCACCCAACAGCTCGACACGAGCATGTCCGACTACCTCGAGGTCCTCGACCGAGCGTTCGCGCCCGACGTTGAGATTGCTCTGCGCGGATCCGTTGAGCTTGCCCTCGAGGTCGGAGTCGCGCCCGAGGACATCCTGGATACCCACGCCAAGACGTTCGCATACTTCCTCGACTAGGACGTGTCTCCTAAACGTTTGGTCCGTGCGATGACGGTGTTCGGGACTGCGGCGGCGCGGTAGGTGATGGCGAGTTTGTCGTCGCGGGTCGCGAGTCCGCGCCATTGCTTCACATGGCGGAAGCGGCGCTCGATGACTTTGCGCCCGTGGTAGTCATCTCGGTCGAAATCTACGGGCCGACCACCGCGGGAGCCTCGCGGTTTCCGGTGTCCCTGGTAGTTCGCGGGCTCGGGAACCACCGACCGAACCTCGCGCCCACGAAGGCGCGCGCGAGCGAAGCGCAACTGCTCCAGCAGAGACATGGGAGAGCCTCCCGCTTGGCCAGCGTGTCCAGGATCGCGAGCGGCAGCCCGGTCCCGTCGACGAGCTGTCGGCAATGTGATCGCTTTCGCCCAGGGCCTTAATTATTCACGTGGACCCCAGTAGGCACACCGCCACGGGAAACCACGGCCGAGGGGTCCCCTCCCGTAGGGCGATCGGGCTGATGGATGCGGGATCAGGCGGGCATCTTTGCACCCTTGGTGCGGTTGCAACGCCAGCACAGCGTCTGAAGGTTCTCGGGCTTGCTGAGACCACCCCTGGACACCGGCACGATGTGATCAATCTCGAGGAGAAGGTTCGGCTCGACAGCGACCGAGACGCCGCACGCGGGGTTCTGGCAGGTGTGGTGGTCACGATTCTTGATCCAGCCGCGCAGGTGGGCGGTCATGAGCGCACGCTGACCAGCAGCCGACTTCGCCCAGCGTATCTTCTGCACAAGCGTCGCTGAGAGAGCGTCGAGGGTCGGGGTGTTCAGGTCGATGTTCACCGTCTGGCCACTGTTACCGCCGGCAGATACGTACTGGAACTTGTAGTTCGGGTAGGGCACCGTGATTGGCGAGAGGTGCACGCCGACGAGGCTCCAGAACTCGTCCGCGTACCGCCGGAGGATGAACGCGGGAGGGCTGATCATCGCGACAATGTCAGCCTCGCGGCGCTGCACATTGGCGACGGCCTCTTCCAGCCGCGAGATGTCCTCCGCCACCCGCTGCACGTCGGCTAAGGTCTCCTGGTCTGCTCTGATCTCGAAATACTTCATCAGGTACTTGATCGGTTCCATGCTCGCGTTGCGCAGGACCTGAAGCGATGCGTTGTGGACGTGCGGCGCGTACTCGGCCACGTTGCGGTCGCGCTGGTAATTCCAGTTCGACGTGTTCTCAAAGTTCGCGAGGTGCGCGTACTGTCCGGTGGACGACCTACCCAGCTCGAATGCGCCCTGGCCGCGAATCTCCGCGACGTAGTTCACGACCTCGTTGTGCTCGGCGACGACCGAGGCAATCTGAGCGCGGAGCCCTTGGAACTCTTCACCGTTGAAGTACTTGTTCTTCCGGTACTTCCAGATGATCGGGTTCGCGATCAGCACCCCGACGAGGGCGAGAACGAACAGAATCGGGTGGACTATACCGAAGAGGAGCGGCAGCGCGATGAGTAGCGTGATGAATAACCACTTGGGCATTAGTATTTCTCCTGAGTAGAGCTCGGTGTTTTCGTTTCGTGAAGTCTGTTCCCAGACTATCGAGCACCCCCGACAATGACGGGGCCGCTCACTCTCCGCAGCTCTGCCCCGATCGCCCTGAGACGCGCTCACAAGTCATCGTTGAGCTGCGACATGGTGAGCTTATTTTGCGCGGCGGTGATGCGGTCTCGCCGGGTCTCGTACTCCCCGACCGGCTAAGACGACATCGGGCCCTTACACCACCCCATGGTGTCGCGATCCGGTAACTGGGTGAGCAGATGGAGGCTTTGTTTTCTGGGATCAGAGGAACGCGATGAGGGCGACGCCCGCGCCGAGAAGAACGATCAGCAGGGTACCGCCAATGAGGAGCGCCTCAGTCGGCATGGTGCGGCGTGCATACGCATCCCAGTACCGCGTGCTGATGCGTCGACGGCGCCGGGTCGCGCGTTGCTCGGCCGGAGTCCCTCGATCGTCACTCAGGGGCACCCCGAGACCTTTCTCATGTGCGTATCGCGTCTACTCGCACTAGGGGAACAAATCACTATTCGGCGAGGCCAGCTTCCGTGCATCATCACACATCACGGCATCAGTTCGGCGCCGCATACGACAACGTTCATGGTCGTCGTCCGCGCGAGCTGACGCGCAGGGTGGGCATCGGGAGAAGCAGCACGGGCACAGTCAGTCGGTGGGCGCGCGGAGCCGCATGAGGATGCGCCGCAGAACGCTGCTACCTGCGGTGCCTTACGGTTGCACGGCCTGGGGAGTGGACAACTGAGCTCTGAGAGAGCGCGGGCTCAGCCTTCGCTGATTTGGGCAGCGAGGGAGCGTTGATGCCGGTAAAGCGTCGCACGACTCCACCCGACAAGACGAGCTGCCTCTGCAGCCGTACGCCCACGCTTGCGCGCGTCGGCCACGACTTGAAGCTTCTCCGCAACCTGAACAGGATCGGAGAGGGGTCGGCCGAATTTCGTGCCGTTCTGGCGGGCCGCGGCGATGCCAGCATTCACGCGTTCGACGATGAGCTCACGCTCGTACTCGGCGAGGGTGGCGAGCATGTTCAACATGAGCCGGCCCGTGGACGTCGCGGGATCAATGCCGTCCGAGACGGAGCGCACGTTGATGCCGCGCTCCCGCAAGAGGTTGACGGTGTTGAGTACGTCGATGAGCGAGCGGCCCAAGCGATCAACGCGCCACACCACAACCGTGTCGCCGGCCTCCGCATGCTCAAGCAATCGCTTCATGCCCGGACGCTCGATCGCAGTCCGACTCCCGGACGTCACGTCGTCGAAGACATCGCGCTTCTGCACGCCGACACCGACGAGCGCATCGAGCTGGAGCTGCGCATCCTGAGTCGCGGTGCTGACGCGGGTGTAGCCGAGAAGTCTCACTCGGACAGTTTGCCTCAGAAACCCCATCGCGCGTGCCGGCTGAGACGATTCATGATGAGATGAGTTTTCGAGACAAGCTCGGCCCCAGATTCACGGGGGAGCGGTCGCACCATGAACACGCAGCCACGGTGTCTCGAAAACCTAATGGTTTTCACTGCACCAGGGGGAGTGGCACCTGGGTACCACTGCGTGTCCCGGTTCGGTCCCCCAGTCCGATGCGGCTTCTCCCTGCCCGCTCCTAGTGTCCTCGTGAGTCGGAAAGGACCACGAATGATCACTGCGGAATCGCTGACGAAGCGCTACAGGAACAAGACCGCTGTCGACGACATCGACTTCACGGTCGAGCCGGGACTGGTGACGGGATTCCTCGGGCCCAACGGCGCCGGGAAGTCCACGACGATGAGGATGATCGTGGGTCTCGATCGGCCCACCTCCGGTGCGGCGCTGGTCAACGGCCGCCCGTACGCGGAGCACAGGGCGCCGCTGCGGGAAGTCGGGGTGCTGCTGGACGCGAAGGCCGCCCATCGGGGACGCACCGCGTACGCTCACCTCCGTTCGATCGCGGCGACGCACGGCATCGGCAGAGGACGAGTCCGCGACGTCATCGGCATGGCCGGGCTCGACAGCGTCGCGGGCAAGCGGGTGGGCGGCTTCTCGCTCGGGATGGGGCAGCGGCTCGGCATCGCAGCGGCGCTGCTCGGCGATCCGGCGACGATCATCCTCGACGAACCCGTCAACGGCCTCGACCCCGAGGGTGTGCTGTGGGTGCGGACCTTGATGCGGACCCTCGCGAACGAGGGGCGGACCGTGCTGCTCTCCTCGCACCTCATGAGCGAGATGGCCCAGACGGCTGACCGTCTCATCGTCATCGGCCGCGGCCGCATCCTCGCGGATGGTCCGATCGGTGAAGTCGTCGCCGGGGCGACCCGCTCCGTGGTGCGCGTCCGCACGCGAGACCCCCAGAAGCTCACGGCGATCCTCTCCGGCTCGGCCGCATCGGTCTCCATGAAGCCTGATGCTGCCCTGGAGATCGTCGGACTCACGGCCGAGCAGGTCGCGGTCGTCGCCGCAGACGCGGGCATCGTGCTGCACGAGGTTGCAACACGGACGGGCACGCTCGAAGAGGCGTATCTCGCCCTGACTGCTGAACAGGTCGAGTACCGGTCGACGCAGGTCCTGGGTGGGGTGATGGGCCGATGAGCGCACCGACCCGCGTCAGGCAGGGGCACATCCACGCCCCGGTCGGACCTCGATTCCGGCACGTGCTCGAATCTGAGCTCATCAAGCTGACGAGTCTGCGCTCGACCGCGCTCCTCGCCGCCGCACTGCTGGTGCTGGGGCTCGGCGTGAGCGTCCTGTTCGCGGTGACGCTCGAGTCCGGCGGCGTTCCGTCCGCGCACTCGGTGGCCTTCTCCCTCGACGCGATCACGCTCGGAACCGTCCTCTTCGGGCAGATCATCGCCGGCGTCCTCGGCGTGCTCGCGATCAGCGCCGAGTACTCGTCTGGAACCATCCAGCCGACCCTCATCGCCGTCCCACGCCGCAGCCCGATCATCGTTGCGAAGGCGCTCGTGCTCTTCCCCGCCGTCACGGTTACTGCATTCATCGCGCTGCTGGGCTCCTGGGCCGCGACCTACCCGATCTACGCGGGGTACGGCATCCAGACGGAGTTGACCGAGCCCGGCTTCTTTTTCGCGATCGTGGGCGGGGCCGTGTATGTAGGGTTGTGTGCCGTGTTCGGTGTCGGAGTGGGTGCGCTGCTGCGTTCGGCGGCAGGAGGGGCGATCGTCGTGTTCTGCACGACGCTGCTCGCCCCCATTCTCACGTCCGTGCTCCCCACTTCAGAGCTCGTCCGCACCATCCGCCTCTACATGCTCTCGCACGCGGGCGACTCGATGGTCCGCATCGGTGACCCGACGATGGGGTTCGCCGATGCGAGCTCGCAGTATCTGAGCCCGGCCGGCGGGTGGATCACTGCGACGGTCTGGGCCCTCGCGGCGCTCCTCGCCGGACTCGTCGCGATCCGCCGGAGGGACGTGTGAACTCGAGCTCGCGCAGAACGCATCCTCCCGATGCAGAGTCCTCGACCGCTCCGACCGCTCCAACCGCTCGGGGAGCGTCGCTGAGCGGAATCCTGCAGTTCGTGCGCCGACGCCCCAGGACTGCGAGCGTCGCGCCGGTCGCCCTCTACGCGGCTGTCGCTCTCGGGCTCTGCGTCGTCTCCATGGAACCGCGGTTCGGAACCCCCTGGTGGATCCCGGCTCTGCTCGGAGGGGGCGGCACCGCCTGCCTGATCGCGCGTGTGAGGCACCAGCTGGCGACGTTCATCTGCGCCCTGCTGCTTGCGCTGCTCTCGCTCGCGTTCGGCACCGGGGCGGAGGCGCTGCTCCCCGTCATTACGCTGTACGGGGTCGGTGTCCGCCGCCCCGCTCCTGTCGCATGGATGTGCACGGCCGTGACGATGGCCTTCGGGGCGGTCGGCGCGCAGGTCCTCGTCATACGCCTCGCCTCCGGTCCATCCCTGTGGGGGTCGCCGCCGCTGACGCCTCGAAACGCGACGTTCGACTGGCTCCTCGCCTACGGCGCCATCGCGGTCGTGCTCCTCGTCACCGCACTGCTAGGGACGAGCGTGGGGCAGCGGCGCAGATACGTCGCCTCGCTCCTCGAACGCGCGGAGCAGCTCGCCAGGGAGCGGGACCAGCAGGCGGAGATCGCGAGCGCGCGCGAGCGCGAGCGCATCGCCCGGGAGATGCACGACGTCATCGCGCATAGCCTGTCGGTCATGATCGCCATGTCTGACGGCGCACAGGCGGCGGTCCAGGACCGACCGGAAGAATCGCGACGAGCCATCGGGCGGGTCGCGGAGACTGGTCGCCGAACCCTCACCGAGGTGCGCCGCCTGCTCGGATCGGTCCGCGAGGCGCCGCCCGCGAGCCCGCCCCTGCCGCCACAACCCGGCGCCGGGCAGCTCGGAGCGCTCATTGAAGAGTTCGTCGCCGCCGGACTTCCAGCGCGACTGGAAGAGCGTGGCGAGCCGACCGCCGACCCCGCAGTCGGCCTCACCGTGTACCGCATCGTGCAGGAGTCGCTCACCAACGCGCTCCGCCACAGTCGCGAGCTGGAGCAGGTCACTGCCGAGGTGACGTGGTCGAGGGAGGAGGTCGTCATCGACGTGCGAGATCGGTCGCAGCCTGCGCTGCCGAATGCCGACAGCGTCGGGAGGGGCATCATCGGCATGCGCGAGCGCGTGACGATGTTCGATGGCACCCTCGAGACGGGTCCGCAGCCCGGCGGCGGCTGGCGGGTCCTGGCGAAACTGCCCCTGAGAGAGGGGACGTCATGAGTGACGCGATCCGGGTGCTCCTCGTCGACGACCAGGAGCTCGTCCGATACGGCTTCCGTCTGGTGCTCGAAGCCGACCCGAGACTGGTCGTCGTCGGAGAGGCAGCGGACGGGGTCCAGGCGGTCGGTGCCGTGGCGCGGCTGCGCCCGGACGTCGTCCTCATGGACGCGCGGATGCCCGGCCTCGACGGCGTCGAGGCCACCCGTCGCATCACCGAGACTGCCGCTGATACGCGCGTCCTGATGCTCACGACCTACGACCTCGACGAGATCGCGTTCGGTGCGCTCGAAGCCGGGGCCGTCGGCTTCCTCCTCAAGGACACCCGCCCCGAGCAGCTCGTGGCGGCGATTCTCGCCGTTCACGCCGGGGACGCCGTGGTGTCTCCACGCATCACCGCAAAACTCATCGGCATCGCCGCACCGCGTCTCGGTACACGAGCAGAGCCGAAGCAATCGCACCCTGCACTCGACACCCTCTCCGCTCGCGAGCGAGAGATCTTTACGCTCATCGGCGCTGGACGGACGAACGGCGAGATCGCGGAAGCACTGCACCTCAGCGAATCCACCGTCAAGACGCACGTCGGTCGCGTGCTCTCGAAGCTCGAGCTTCGAGACCGCGTGCAGGCCGTGATCCGCGCCTACGAACTCGCTATTGCCAACCAATGACCTGACGCGCCAAAACCGGCGCGCACTAAACATCGCAACGCAGGTTACAGAACCCATAGGTTTTGAGATGTCTCACGAGGCACCTCTTACGATGAGGTGGGGAGCGACTCTCGGAGGGGGTGTTCAGCTACCAACCTCACGACCCTCGAGATGCCTGTGTCACTTCTTAAGGGTGGTCCGATGGGCGCGCCTTGTACGCAAAGAAAGCACGATGATCGTGACTGCCAGCACGGTGGTACTTAGCGCCAGACGCGGACATAACGAAAGTAACCGTGGTGAACTCGCTGATGTCTTTCTCTAGAACTGTCCATTCAAACTCGAATGGCATGCCAGATTCTGACACTCCCCGTTCAACGCCTCCCGATGAAACGCTCACTTCCCAGTTCAGTTTACGACCCTGCGGATCCACTCCGACACAAGTGAAGTGAACCACATCACCTGGACGCACGACCAGACCAGTATCCTTAATTCCTGCAAGTTCAACATCGCGGACGTCCGCAGACATTGGTTCGATAGAATTCCCGAAACCATCTCGAACGGATTCGATCCGGGGGTAGTATTCACCCACTGGATCAGAAGTGCTCAAATTGATCACCACGCGATTCCTTATTAGGCCAGCTATTCCCGAAAGCAATTCTTCTTCGAAAGGCAATAGTTGACGACTATGACCCACAGTGTTGCGGAGACGCTCAAAAGTTTCGAGCAGTGGCAACGTTGATGACTTTTTACCGAGGGCCCCACTGACAGGTTCCCAGTCCTTACTCAAGATTGTGATCAATTCATAGAATTCACTGTACTCAAGGTCATAATCCGAAGGGTGCACGACTCCGCGCCTTTTGGGTATTTCGGCTGCTCGTCTCGTAGCCCAAACTCCGCGCTGATCAGCCGAGGTCAGGCGGTCGAGCCAAGACGCCCCGTACGCTCGGTGGTAAGCCGCCCGCATGAGTTGCCGCAGTGCGGTCTCCGTCGTGGCGAGAGCTTGGGCGGGCTCAAGATGTGGCATAGGTAGTAATTCTGTCAGATTTCGCGGTTGTTGGGGATGATTTTCCCGGCCAGTCCCGGCGCCCGATGCTCGATCGCAGTGCCATAGTCACGCTCAGCAATGAGAGAGGTAGCGCGTTTCCCGTCGATTCAGAGAGCTCCGGGAGCGGCAAGCGGCAGTGCTGTCGGTGGCGCGCATGTTGTACGGTCACCGCATGACGCATTACGAAGTTGTGGGTACTGTCTCGCTTGGGCCAACCCTGGGAACTCTGCCGCAACTTGGGGAGGACGTTCGTGACGGCATCTCGGCTCGGATCCAAGGATCCGCCGTGACTGTCGACTTTACCTCAACCTCCCCTCGCGGGTCCCAATTTATGCCCTTCTCAATGACCGTCAGGGTTACCTGTTTTGACGACGACATCAGTTCGCGCCGCTCGGCTTTCGCGATCTTAATCAGGGTCACGAAGGACGCGCTTGACATGATTAAGGTCACGCAGCCAACAACAGGAATGCCGGGGGTTCTCCCAAAACTGGATTCAGTGGAATTTTACGAGAATGGTCTTGTCACTCCACTTGGGTTTGACTGGTCACGGGGTTACAGAGATGTTGCAATGATTCTATGGTCAACCGAAGTGCAGCCTCATGCTGAGGACTTCCGGCGGGCTATTCAAGGGGAGCTGAATCCCGACTGGGACCTGGATCTACTCCTGGGTCAGGCCAGGCACTACGCTCAGAACAACTGGGACAGCAACCCTGCTCTCTCCCTCTTCCTTTCCACGCTGGCCCTCGAGGCCAAAATGAAACGTGTTCTGCACCGGAAATGCCCGGAGAGTATGCGCGCGTTACTCCTGGAGGAGGTCCCTGAAGATAAGCAAATACAAGGTGATGTTCGAAGTCTATTCTCTTCCAAAGCTAAAAAATACTTGGGAATATCCCTCAAACGCGAGAATCCAGAACTTTGGGACAATTTGGTGACCTTGTTTCCACTCAGGAACAATTTTGCCCACCGAGCGGAGCTCGTCGACCGAGATCAGGCACAAATCGCAGCAGTCTGCGCCAGGCGCGTCATGCTATGGGCAGACCAGGGTGAGCTACAGAACTACCCACACTGATCCACTGGGATCGCAGACAAATCCCGACTGGACAGCTCGTCTCAGAACCCTAGGGTTTCGCGACAACCTACGTGAGACACCAGACCGGGGGAGTGGGTGGCGGAATCTCACGGGAGTCACATTCTCAAAACTATGCTCCATAACCGACTCGCCGCAGACGTGTCATAGGGGTCGGTTTTGCGACATGTGTAGTGCGTGAATGACCAAGCTCATCGGCTACGCCCGCGTCTCCACCCGCCACCGGGACACCGATCGACAAAAAGTTGATCTGCGCGCCGCCGGCGTCCGCGCCGATGACCTCTACGTCGATCGAGGAGCGTCGGGCGCGAACGCATCCCGACCTGCCCTCGAGGATCTGCAACAGGCGCTCGTGCGTGGCGACACCTTCGTGGTGACGACGCTTGACCGTCTCGGCCGCTCGACCGGCAACATGCTCACGCTCGCCGAAGAGCTCCGCGACGAAGGAGTCGCGTTGCGGGTCTTGAACTTGGGCGGGGGAGACGTGGACACATCGACCCCGATGGGGTCCATGGTGTTCACCGTCATGGCCGCCCTCGCGCAGATGGAGCTCGAGATCAAACGCGAACGCGTCCTCGACTCAGTCAGCAAACGACGAGCCGCCGGCTCCGACCTGGGCGGCCGGCTACGGAAGATCAGCGAGCGCCAGCTCAAGAACGCAGCTCACCTGGTCGCAGCCGACGTGCCGGTCGCAGAGGTCGCACGGAACCTCGGCATCTCGCGGGCGACGCTGTACCGCCGTCTCCAGACCGCTCGGGTTTCCGAGGTGAGCGATGTTCCGGAGATCACGGCGGGCATACATCCACCATCATTGCCTGGACTCACCGTGCCGATCGAGCGCATCTAGAAAGAGATCGCCGCTCGCAGCGAGCCAATAGTAATCACCCGGGTGCGACCCGGTCGTAGGATTTTCTGCGTCTCTCCGCTTCGATAAGCGTAAGCAGTGAGCTCTCGGCTCACCTGTGTTGAGAGCGAGCACCGCATGACACCCGATTTGAAGCCGCATTGGTCGACACATGCACCCAAGCGGGACAGCGATTCGACTCCGTTCGCTGCACGTGCGGCGCGCGTCTGGGTAAAGACGAGTCGTGTGTTCCGGTCTCGGAGAGCCCAGTGGATAGCAGCTGCGTCTGCGGCGGCAGTGCTTGCCGTCGTGGCTGTGCTCGTGTTGTCGAACCTGACCCGCGTGCCATCCCTCGTGGGCACGACCTTCGCTGAAGCGACCACACAGCTCGACACGTCTCGCCTCGAGGTTGGCGACATCGACTGGGTGAAGACCCTCGACAAAGACCGCCAGGTCGTCAAGACGCAGCTGTCGAGCCCCGCTGCGATGCTCTGGGCCGGCACCTCGGTCGACCTCGAGATGGAAGCAGCCCCCGTCTCGATCCCCGATTTTGCCGCTAGCGACGTCGCGAACGCGTTGATCTTGGCCGATGAAGTTGGAGTGTCGATCTCGATCCCCTTCACGCCGACCGAGTCACAGTCGTGGAAGGTGCTCAGTCAAGACCCATCCGCTGGTACGAACGGGCGCGCTGGGGATGCAGTCGAACTCACCTTGGAAGTCCCCAACGTTGCGGTACCGGATCTTGCTGGCCTCACTGTCAGCGAGGCGACCTCCGCGCTGACCGACGCCGGCCTGCGCGGAGAAGCATCGCCGACTGGGTACGAAACTGACTGGACAGTGTCTGCCCAGGCGACTGCGGCGGGCGCCAGCGTTCAGCATGGGACGTCCGTTGCATTCACGGTCCAAGCGCCGCTTGTGACGGTGCCAGATCTCTCCGGTAAGAACTCAACAACGGCAGACTCCGAACTCAAGGCGCTCGGCCTCACCTCAGCGTCTGCATCTCCGACTGCACGAGGCTCATGGACGATCACCGGCCAGGAGCCAGCGGCGGGAACGCAGGTCGCGGAAGGGTCGACAGTGACCTACACGCTCACCGGGCCAACCATCACGTTCGAAATTACCGGGAACGGATCGACGGCGATGGTCACGTGGGCGCCTCCGGGGTCGTTCTCCATCTCGCAGGACACCGGCGCTTCAGTCCCGTGGTCGATGACGTTCCCTGACAACGGATACGACCGCTACGAACGTGGCAATTTCAACGCGCAAATGCTCGACGGGGACAGCATCACCTGCACGATGTATCGCAACGGAGAGGTCGTTCTCACGAACACGTCGAGCGGACCGTACGCGGTGGTCTCCTGCGGATGATGCCCGGGAATCACTGCCGCCCCCGCTCCCTCTGACCAACCCTGCCAGTAACAACACCCTTTGCATCACTCGCGCTGCGCATCAGCGGGCAGTGATCGCTTGCTAGCAGGTGTTCCGGGGCCGCCGGCCCCGACAGCCCATTACCACTTCGCCACCCTGACGAAGTTCGACTCTTCACACCACATTCCAGAAAGAGACCCCATGAAATACGGAATCGTCACAGCAACCGCGTCTGCGTCACTCATCACCATGCTGGCCCTGACTGGATGCGCCAGCGGCACAGACGCAACGCCGGCAGCCAGCGCAGAATCTTCAGCTCCAGCTGAGACGGCCGCGCCGGTCACACCGGAAGCACCTGCCGAGACAGTCTCCGAAATCGAGGCCTCGGTTCAGGCATTCGTTGGGGCGCTTGGCGAGCTTGGCATCGAGCACACCGACCCCGTCCGCGCAGAAACCGGGCTGTCCGGCGCCAAGGCACGGTTCGATATCACGATCAACGGCTTCGATGCCGGCATCAATGTCTTCCCCGACACCGCGACGCTCACGACTTGGGGTGAGGCAAGCGACTCTCTCGGAGGCATCTACGTCTCCTACGGCAACACAGCCCTCACATTGAACTCCAGCGAGGGCATCACCAACTCCGCAGAGATCGCTCCCCAGATCGCGACTGCCATCGGAGGCGAAGCACACGGCGTTTAGCCTCTGTCCTGGATCCGAGAGCGCTCGGCAGGTGACCAGGTCTGTTCTCGAGCGGGTTCGGCGATGCCGAGTGACCAGAGGGCGCGCGGATAGGCTTTCGAGTATGGACGAGCTGGCACTTCCGAACGACTACGCGAGCGTGCTCGTTCGCCTCAAGCAGCGCGTCCATGAGTCCCGCTACCGAGCCCAACGCCGGGTCAATGTGGAGCTCACCCTCTTGTACTGGCAGATTGGTCAGGTCCTCGCCGAGCGCACCGACGACGCTCAGTGGGGCACCAAGATCATCCAGCGACTCTCCGCCGACCTGCGAGCAGAGTTCCCCGACTCCCGCGGATTCTCGCCCCGCAATCTGGTCTACATGCGCTCCTTCGCCCGCGCATGGACGGACGTCACCGAGATTGCGCAACAAGCTGTTGCGCAATTGCCGTGGGGACACATCACTGTGCTCCTCGACAAGCTCGATGACCCGGAATTGCGGGACTGGTACGCAGGTCAAGCAGCGGCCAACGGTTGGAGTCGAAGCACGCTCGAGCATCACCTCAAGACAACCGCACACTTGCGGTTCGGTGCCGCTCCAACGAACTTCGATCGCCTCTTGGATCCTGCTTCCTCTGACCTCGCGCAGCAGATCATGAAGGACCCCTACGTCTTCGACTTCCTTCGCATCGAGCCCGGTCACGCTGAGCGCGAGCTCGAGCAGGCCCTCGTCGAGCGCATCATCGAGACGCTGGGGGAGTTGGGCAGTGGGTTCAGCTTCGTTGGCCGGCAAGTGCCCTTCGACGTCGATGGCGACGAGTTCTTCGTCGATCTGCTGTTCTTCCATGTGGAGCAGCTGCGCTACGTCGTGGTCGAGCTGAAAGTCGGCAAGTTCAAACCCGAGTATGCCGGCCAACTTGGGTTTTACGTCGGGCTCGTCGAGGACCAGCTTCGACGGCCCGCACACGCGCCAACCGTTGGACTGCTCCTCTGCACGGACAAGAACGACCGGGTCGTGCGATATGCACTTGCCGGCAGCAGCCACCCGATCGCGATCGCGAGCTACGATCTGCTCCCTCCGGCCGAGCAGGCTGCGCTTCCGTCCGAGGTTGAGCTCCGGCGCGCACTGGAAGCTCCATAATCAGTTCGCGCAACACATCGTTGCGTGAACGAAGAAGAAGCTTCTTTATGTAACCCTCCGCGGGAGCGATGATGATGAAGCGCTCGCATTTCTCCGCGACTCTCGAGACCGGAACACGGGATGAGGCGCGAGGTCTCGCCGTCACCGCCCTGCGAGAACCCCGACGGCACAGCCGAGAACCTTCCACTCAGCGGAAACCCCCGCCCATCGCATCCGTTCGCCCCGCACACTCGTCTTATCCTTCCCAACGACGAGAGGCGTTCGATGACGAGCGACGAGAGCCCGAGCCAGACCGCCGAGGCAGGCGAGAGCACCGAGGCCGGCGGACGCCAGTCCACGCAGGTGGCGATCATCGGAGCCGGGCCAGCCGGCCTGCTGCTCGGGCACATCCTGGGACAGGCGGGCATCGACTACCGCATCCTCGAGGCGCGCGACAAGGAGTACGTGCTCGGCCGCATCCGCGCCGGCGTGCTCGAACAGGACTCGGTCGACCTTCTCGGCAAGTACGGCCTCGACGCCGACCTCAAGGCCAACGGCCTCACCCACCACGGCATCTACCTGCAGCACGAGGGGGAGCGTCACCACATCGACTTCGCCGAGCTCACCGGCCGCACCGTCACCGTCTACGGCCAGCAGGCGCTCGTCCACCACCTCGTCGAAGAACACGAGCGCCTCGGCTCGCAGCTCATCTTCGAAGCCACTGACGTGCAGCCGACCCAGATCGAATCAACGCTGACCGACGGGGAGCGTGCATCCGTCGCCTACACGGCTCCGAACGGCGAGCGGATCACCCTCGACTGCGACTACATCATCGGCGCCGACGGCTACCACGGCGTCTGCCGCCGCACCTTCCCCGAAGGCACTCTCGACGTCGCCGAACGCGTCTACGACTTCGCGTGGCTCGGCATCCTCGCCGACGTCGCGCCCTCCACCGATGACCTCATCTACGCCCTCCACCGCGACGGCTTCGCCATGCACTCCATGCGCTCCAGCACCGTCTCCCGCCTCTACCTGCAGGTCAGCCCCGACGACGACATCGCCAACTGGAGCGACGAGCGCATCTGGGCAGCCCTCCAGACGCGCCTCGGCACCGAGGGCTGGACCCTCACAGAAGGCCCCATCACCGAGAAGTCGATCCTGCCGATGCGCAGCTTCGTCGTCTCCACCCTCAACTACGGCCGCCTCTACCTCGTCGGCGACGCCGGCCACATCGTGCCGCCGACCGGCGCGAAGGGCCTCAACTCGGCCATCGCCGACGTCGCCCTCCTCGCCGAGGCCCTCCAAGCCCACTACGCGGGCGACGACACCGGCCTCGAGCAGTACAGCGACAAAGCGCTGGACCGGCAATGGAAGGTGCAGCACTTCTCGCAGTGGATGACCGACATGCTCCACGTGCACCCCGCCGACGGATCCCCCGAGCAGAGTGCCTTCGACTTCCAACGCCAGCTCGGGCAGATCCGCTACGTCACCTCCTCGCACGCCGCCCAAGTCAGCCTCGCCGAGCAGTACGCCGGCCTCCCGTTCGTGGATGCACGATGAGCGCCCCGCAAGACAACACGGCCGGGCAGGCCGGCGAGGCTTTCCAGACACCGCACGCTCCGGGCCAGCCCGAAAGTACCGAGAAGCTCGACGGCCCCGTCGGCTCGCTCGTCACCCAGTCGTTCATCTCGCAGCAGATCGCTGACACCCACGCGGCGCACGCCGACGACGCCCGGAGCCACCCGCTGCGCGACTTCGCGCCGTACCGCTCCGTCGCGCTGCGCCACCCCACGCACCAGCTCGTGCGTGCCGACCCCGAGGAGATCGAGCTCGTCTCGCCCGCCTTCGGGCACACCGACGTGGCGGCCGAGGAGTCCGACCTGACGATCCAGCACAACGGCGAACCCATCGGCGAGCGCATCATCGTCTCCGGCCGTATCCTCGACGGAGAGGGCCGCCCCGTGCGCGGCCAGCTCGTCGAGATCTGGCAGGCCAACGCCGCCGGACGCTACGTGCACAAGCGCGACCAGCACCCCGCCCCGCTCGACCCGAACTTCACCGGCGTCGGCCGCATCATCACGGGCGACAACGGCGAGTACCGCCTCACCACCATCAAGCCCGGTGCGTACCCGTGGAAGAACCACCGCAACGCGTGGCGGCCCGCGCACATCCACTTCTCGTTGTTCGGCACGCAGTTCACGCAGCGCCTCATCACGCAGATGTACTTCCCCGGCGACCCGCTCTTCGCGCTCGACCCCATCTACCAGTCCATCGTCGACCCCGCCGCGCGCGCGAGGCTCGTCGCGAACTACGACCACGACGTCAGCGAGCACGAGTGGGCGATCGGCTACAAGTGGGACATCGTGCTCACCGGCTCGGAGTCCACGTGGATGGAACCGGAGGACGACGACCATGCCTGAACCCACAACAGCAGGATCCCCGACCGAGGCCTCAACGCCGCCGCTCGGCCAGACCCCGTCGCAGACCGTCGGCCCCTTCTACGGCTACGCCCTGCCCTACGAGCGCGGCGGCGAGATCGCCGCGCCCTGGCGACCCGACTCGATCCGCCTCCACGGCACCATCACCGACGGTGCGGGCGAGGCGGTTCCGGATGCAATCCTCGAGCTCTGGGGCCTCGACGCCGACGGCCAGCCGGTCGCGCAGCGCGGCAGCCTCGAGCGTGACGGCTACACGTTCACGGGTTTCGGACGCACCCCCGCCGACCGCGACGGGCACTACTCGTTCACGACCATCAAGCCAGGACGACGGGATGCGGGAGCGGCGCCCTACCTGCTCGTCACGATCTTCGCGCGCGGCCTCCTCCACCACCTCTTCACCAGGGCGTACTTCGGCGATCAGCCGACCGAGAACGAGGGGGACGCCGTGCTCGCGGGCCTCGCCCCCGAGCGCCGCGAGACCCTCATCGCGACCCCGGATGCGCCACGCAGCTACCGCTTCGACATCCGCCTCCAAGGCGACGGCGAAACTGTCTTCTTCGACTTCGGGCAGGAACTGTGAGCGCGGGCGAGGCAGGCTCCCGCCAGGCGGATGCTCGCGGGTCAGCGGCCGGCGGGACGGGCACCGGCGGGCCGGCATCCGACGAGTTCGGCGGCCTCGTGCGGGGCATGCTCGTCGTCGAGGCCGAGCTGCTGCGCGCCTGGGCCTCCCTCGAGTCGCGCGACGCCAGCGCGGCCGCGACGGCCGTCGAAGCCGCCGACCTCGACGCCGCTGCGCTGCGCGACGGCATCGAAGCCGACGGCGTCATCGTGCCAGAGCTCGTGCGCCAGCTGCGCGCATCCCTCGCCTCCGCCGGCATCGAGGCCCCGCGCCTGCACGCCGGCGCGACGAGCCAGGACATCGTCGACTCCGCCAGCATGCTGCACGCGCGCGACGCGCTCACGGCCGTGCGCGCCGACCTGGTCGTCGCGGGCACTCGCCTGCAGGGCCTCGCCGACGCCGAACGCCGCTCGCCCCGCGTCGCCTACACGCTCGGTCGGCAGGCCGCCGCGAGCACGATCGGCGTGCAGTTCGCGGGCTGGCTCGACGGCGTCACCTCCGCCATCGCCGCCATCGACGGCCTCGCCTTCCCCGTGCAGTTCGGCGGCGCGGTCGGCACCGGCGAGGCGGCAGACCGGCTCGGATCCGGCGCGCAGACCACCAGCATCCTGCGAGCGCACCTCGCCGCCGGCCTCGGCCTCGACGACCCCCGCCGCGCCTGGCACGCCGAGCGCACCCCCGTACTCGCCGTCGCAAGCGCTGCCACGGCCGTGTGCACAGCGCTCGGCCGCATCGGCCGCGACCTCGTCACCGCCTCCGGCGAGCGGGTCGGCGAGCTCTCGCTCGGTGGCGGCGGCACGTCGTCCGCCATGCCCCACAAGCAGAACCCCGTCGCCCCCATCGTGGTCGTCTCGAACGCCCTCCAGGCGCCCGGCCTGCTGGCGACAGTCGCGTCCGCTGCGGTCTCGCAGGACGAGCGGCCGGCCGGCGAATGGCACGCCGAATGGGATGCGCTGCGCCGCCTCCTCGAGCTCGCCAGCGTCTCCGCCAGGCGGCTTGCCGCATCCCTCGACCGCGTCACCGTCGAGCGAGAGACCGCCCGCCACCACCTCGCCGACTCCGCCGTCGCAGGCGCCGACCAGGTCACGCTGCAGGCCGCCAACCGGGTCGTGAACGCGGCCATCAGCCGGTTCCTGTACCGGGAGTCGGCCAACGACCACGACGGTGACACCGACGACGACAAGAACAGCGAGGAGACGGCATGACGATCCCACGCCTCAGGGGTGCCTTCGCCCCCGGCACCCAGCCCGCGTCGCAGAACGAGCTGCTGGTCCTGCTCCCATCGCTCGGCACGACCATGACGCTCTGGGACGGCACCGTCGCGGCCCTCCGCGCCTCGACACCGGGCAGCACGCTGCGCATCCTGCGCCTCGATCTCCCGGGTCACGGCTCCAGCCCGGCCACGGCGGAGCCGTTCACGATCGACGAGCTGGCGGATGCGGTGCTCGACGTCGTCGAGGAAGCCGGCGGCGGCGCCTTCCATCTCGCCGGGCTCTCGCTGGGCGGGGCCGTCGCCCTCGAGCTGGCCCTCGCGCATCCCGAGCGTGTGAAGAGCCTCGCGCTCTTCTGCACCGACTCGAAAATCGGCACGACCGAGGGCTGGGAGCAACGCGCCGCCGCGGTGCGCGCATCCGGAACCGCATCGCTCGTCACGGGCAGCGCCGAGCGCTGGTTCGCGCCCGGCTTCCTCGAGCAGAACCCCCTCTCGGCCGCCGCGCGGTCACTCTCGACGCTCATCGACATCGACGACGAGTCGTACGCGCGCTGCAACGAGGCGCTCGCCGCCTTCGACCGCACCGCTTCGCTCGGCTCGCTGCGCGCCCCGACCCTCGTCGTGAGCGGCGAACACGACGTCGTCACGACGCCCGAGGCGATGCAGGCGCTCACCGAGCGCATCCCGAACGGCTACCACTCGACCATCGCGGGCACCGCCCACCTCGCGGCGCTCGAAGACCCGGACGCCGCCGCCAGCCTCCTCACGACGCACCTGCGCGCATCCGCCTCGCAGGGCCAGTCGACGCAGGCCGCCGCGCATGAGCAAGGGATGCGCGTGCGCCGCGAGGTGCTCGGCGACGCGCACGTCGACCGGGCCGTCGCCGGCACGACCGCCGAGACGGCGCCGTTCCAGGACTTCATCACCCGCTACGCGTGGGGCGAGATCTGGGCGCGCGACGAGCTGTCCCGCCGCGAGCGGTCCATCGCGACGCTCGCGAGCCTCGTCACCGGGGCGCACGAGGCCGAGATCCGGATGCACGTGCGCGCCGCCCTCACGAACGGCCTGTCGCGCGCCGAGATCGCCGAAGTGATCCTGCACACGGCCCTCTACGCCGGGCTGCCTCCCGCCAACGGCGCCCTCGGCATCGCCAAGGAGGTCTTCGCGGGCCTCGACGCCGCGGGTGCCGCAGACACTCAAGAATCCAGCCCCAACGAAGGAGCAGAACGTGGATAAGACCTACGCCTCGGCGGCCGACGCCGTCGCCGACATTCCGGCGGGATCGTCGCTCGCGGTCGGAGGCTTCGGCCTCTCCGGCGTGCCGATCACCCTCATCCGGGCCATCCAGGCGCTCGGCGTCGACGGCCTCGAGGTCGTCTCCAACAACTGCGGCGTCGACGGCTGGGGCCTCGGCGAGCTGCTGTCGGAGGGGCGCATCCGCCGCGTCATCGCCAGCTACATCGGCGAGAACAAGGAGTTCGCGCGGCAGTACCTGTCCGGTGAGATCGAGGTCGAGCTCACCCCGCAGGGCACGCTCGCCGAGCGGCTGCGTGCCGGCGGCGTCGGCGTCCCCGCCTTCTACACGGCGACCGGGGCCGGCACCATGGTCTCGGAAGGCGGGATGCCCATCCGCTACAACACCGACGGCACCGTCGGCCTCGTCAGCGAGCCCAAGGAGCAGCGCCCCTTCGATGTGTTCGGGGCCGCCAAGGAGTACGTGCTCGAGACCGCCATCAGCACCGACTTCGGGCTCGTGCGCGCCGCTGTCGGCGACCGCCACGGCAACCTGATCTTCGAGAAGTCGACCCGCAACTTCAACCCCCTCGCGGGCATGGCCGGGCGCATCACGATCGCCGAGGTCGACCGCCTCGTCGAACCCGGCGAGCTCGACCCCGACGAGATCCACCTGCCCGGCATCTACGTCGACCGCGTCGTCGTGCTGAGCGCAGAGCAGGCGGGCGAGCTGCCCATCGAGAAGACCACCGTCCGGCCGCGCGAAGCCGCTGGCGCATCCACTTCATCCACCGACTCGAGGGGACACGCCTGATGCCGCTGACCAGGAACGAGATGGCCGCCCGCGCCGCCCAGGAGCTCAAGGACGGCTCGTACGTGAACCTCGGCATCGGGCTGCCGACGCTCATCCCGAACTACATCGACGACGGCATCGAGGTGGTGCTGCATTCCGAGAACGGCATCCTCGGCGTCGGTCCGTACCCGTGGGAGGGCGAGGCCGACCCGAAGCTCATCAACGCGGGCAAGGAGACCGTCACCGTGCTGCCCGGCGCCTCGTTCTTCGACTCGGCGGCGAGCTTCGGCATGATCCGCGGCGGCCGCGTCACCAACGCCGTCCTCGGCGCCATGCAGGTCTCCGCGCAGGGCGACATCGCCAACTGGGCCGTGCCCGGCAAGATGGTGAAGGGCATGGGCGGGGCCATGGACCTCGTGAACGGTGCCGAGCACGTGCTCGTCGTCATGGAGCACGTCGCGAAGGACGGCTCGCCGAAGATCGTCGAGCAGTGCACCCTGCCCCTCACGGGCAAGGGCTGCATCGACCGCATCATCACCGACCTCGCCGTCCTCGACGTGACGGACTCGGGGCTCGTCCTCATCGAGCTCGCGCCCGGCGTCACAGTCGACGAGGTTCGGGATGCGACCGGAGCCGCGTTCACGGTCGCCGACTCGCTGCAGGAGGTCTCCGCGTGACCGAGCTGCGCGAGGTCGTCATCTGCTCGCCCCTGCGCACGCCGGTCGGCCGCCTCGGCGGCTCGCTCGCACCCCTCTCTGCTCGCGATCTTGGCGTCGCCGTGCTCGAGGCGCTCGTCTCTCGCAGCGGCCTCGACGTGAACGCCGTCGACTCGGTCATCGCCGCGCAGGGCTACCCCTCCATGGAATCGCCGGCCTTCGGGCGCGTGGCGGCGCTGGATGCGGGCTTCCCCATCACCACGGCCGGGTACCAGCTCGACCGGCGCTGCGGCTCGGGCCTGCAAGCCGTCATGAACGCGGCCATGGAGGTGCAGACGGGCGTCGCCGACGTGGTCGTCGCGCTCGGCGCCGAGTCAATGTCGAACGCTCCTCTCTATACGGAGCAGGGTCGCCGCGGCACCCCGCCCGCCGGCCTCATGCTGCACGACGCGCTCGCGCGCGGCCGCGAGACGGTGGGCGGCGTCAACTACCCGAGCCCAGACGGCAACGTTGGCAGCGCCGAACTGCTGCGGTCGGAGTACGGCATCTCGCGTGAGGCGCAGGACCGCTTCGCCCTGCAATCGCACCAGCGCGCCGTCGCCGCCCAGGAATCCGGCGCGTTCGACGCCGAGCTGGTTCCCGTCACCGTGCCCGGACGCAAGGGGGACGTGCTCGTCGACCGGGACGAGCATCCGCGTGCCGATTCCTCGCTTGAGGCCCTCGCCCGCCTGCGCCCGATCCTCGGGAAGAAGGACCCCGCATCCACCGTGACCGCCGGGAACTCGAGCGGGCAGAATGACGCGGCCGCCGCCTGCATCGTGACGACGCCAGAGCGTGCCGCTGAGCTTGGGCTCACGCCTTCGGTTCGGCTGGTCTCGTGGGCGGTAGCCGGCAACGACCCACGGCTGTTCGGCGTCGCGCCCGTGCCGGCGACCTCGCTGGCACTGTCGCGTGCTGGCATCGGCCTGGCCGACCTCGACGTGATCGAGCTCAACGAGGCCTTCGCCGTGCAGGTGCTCGCGTGCCTCGCCGACTGGGGCATCCACGCCGAAGACCCGCGCCTCAACCCGCGCGGCTCCGGCATCTCCATCGGCCACCCCATCGGCGCCACCGGCATCCGGATGCTCGCGACCCTCGCCAACGAGCTGCCCGCCCTCGACGCGAGCCTCGCCCTCGAGACCATGTGCATCGGCGGAGGTCAAGCCCTCGCCGCCGTCTTCGAGCGCGTGTAGCGGGGGCGCGAGTTTCGGGATGGGTTTCTCGCTTCCGGATGGCTTGCGGCCCATCCCGAAGCGCGGAACCCATCCCGAGACGAGGGGGAGCGCTTGCCTGCACCTCGATTCCCGCCCCGCTGCCTGCTCTTAGGGCTCGCGTGCCGCCGTGTGGAATCATTGGCGGCCATACCTGCATCGCGTTCGGCGGCAGGTGACGCTCTGGGGGTTCCATGGATGGCATCGCGCAGCCGAGGCAGCAGCGGAGTCGCGAGTCCTTCGCCCGTGTAAGGGCCGCCACCCTCTCCCTCATGGCCGAGCATGGTGCGGCCGGGGTCACCATTGCCGATGTGAGTGAGCGGGCCGGGGTCTCGGTCGGCACCATCTACGGCAGGGTGGGCAATCGGGCGAACCTGTTGCGCACCGTGCAGGAGGAGGAGCTCGCTCGCATCCAGGCCTCGATGGTGGCCACGCTCGCGGCGCTTGAGGCGGATGGTGCGGCGACGGTCGAATCGATAGTGGATGCCTACGTGCAGGGAATGGCATCGAGCGCCCCGACGCTCCGGTCGCTGGTGCAGCTCGCGGCGGCCCAGCAGGAGTTGGATGCGGCCGGTCCTGCCGCCTGGCGCGAGATGCGAGAAGTCATCATGGGATCACTCGAGCGAGCTTCGGACGTCGTGGTCGCGCCCTCCTCTGACTCGTGGCGTTCTTGGGTGTATGAGGTCCTGGATGCTGCAACGTTTCAATACCTTGAGTCCTCGACCCCCCAGAGCGCAGCTGGTCAGCGGCGTCTCGTCGAGAACCTGATTCGCACTGCCCGTCTGCTCCTCGAGGCGGGGGAAGGTCCGGTCGGCGCCTCGGAGTAGTGGGCGCCCGAACAACGAGAACAAAATCCGAATTCTCATTCGGATTAGTGCTACATTGGCGTTGCCCAGGACGCGTTCGCCTGGACGGACACCGCCGTCCGTCAGCTCCAGACGCGTTCGCCACGACACCGACGTCAAGGACTGGACCATGCCCCCCACGCTCACTCCCGCCCGAACCCGAGTCACGACAGGTCTCACCGCCGTCGCCGTGGTCGTCGCGCTCGCGGGCTGCAGCGACAGCAGCGCCTCCACGCCGAGCGCAGGTTCGCTCGACTTCTCCTTCTCCTACCCATCCACTGAGAACAGCCCGTATGCGGCGCTCGCCGAGCGGTACATGGAAGCGAATCCTGGTGTCACGGTCACGCTGAACCCGATCCCCTCGGAGAACTACGACAGTGTCCTCCGGACCCAGCTCCAAGGCGGCAACGCCTCGGACGTGATCATGGCGACGCCGGGATCCGGCACGACGCTCTCCGTGATCTCCTTGGCGCAAGCGAACCTGCTCGCGCCACTTGCCGAAACCAACGCGGCGCTAGTGGATGAGGGCAGCAAGTCGATGTTCTTCGTCGACGGAGAGCAGTTCGGTCACCCCACCGACATCAGCATCACGGGGACGATCTTCAACGAGGCGCCTGGCGTCGCGTACCCGGAATCGAGCGAAGAGCTGCTCGAGACCTGCGCGGCGCTCGACGGTGGGACGTCTCTCTTTGCGCTCGCAGGCTCCGTTCCGATCAACGGCGGCATCGCCGCGGTCACCATCGCGGCCACCAACGTGTACGCCGAGAATCCCGATTGGGATGCGCAGCGCGCAGCTGGAGAGGTGAGTTTCGCCGGTACTGAAGGGTGGAGGGCCACCCTCCAGCTCATCATCGACATGAAAGATGCCGGATGCTTCCAGGCCGGTGCAGAGGGCAGCGGATTCGACGCGATCGTGAACGGCATCGGTCAAGGGACGTCCCTGGGCGCGTTCATCCCTGGCGGCGCGGCGGTCGAGCTCGGACGGAGCTCGCCTGAAGCCGAGCTCGTCGTCGAGTCGTTCCCCGCTCCGAAGGGCGCGAAGCCCTTCATCTTTGCGAGTTCCGACTACGCCGTCTCGATCAGTGAGGCGTCCGAGCGCAAGGAAGCCGCACAGGCGTTCCTCGACTGGTTCGCCGAGCCGGAGAACGCTGAAGGCTATGCGGATGCGTCAGGCACGATCCCCATCACGGGCATCGATGGCATCGACCTCACGAACTCCACCTATGCCCCGGTCGCTCAGCTCATCGCGGATGGCCAGTACACGCAGTTCCCGGTCAACATCTGGAGCAACCCTTCGGTCTTCGACAAGCTCGGCTCCGGAGTGCAGGCCCTGTTGACGGGCCAGCAGTCGGTCGACGGGCTGCTGGGTGAGCTCGACGCGGCTTGGGACTCGAAGTGACGGCCGACAGCCCCGTCGGGCTCGAGACGCCAGGGGATGCTGCGCCCGATGCCGCTATGCCCGAGAACGCCGCGTCCGAGGTCACCTCGGCGGAGTTCCGTCGGATGCCGGTGGCCGACATGATCGAGTGGATCGGTCGCAACGGTGAGCCCACAGATCCGAGAGATGACATCGACGCTGACTCGCTCGTTCGTCGATTCCCCCACCTTGGTGCCGTTGCGACGAGAGACGTGACCCTCGACGGGCCGAACGGTCCGTTGCCTGGCAGGATCTACGTCGATGAGACCGCGCAGGCAGCTGGTGTCGGATTTGTCTGGGCCCACGGCGGCGCCTTCCTGGGTGGCCACCTCGACATACCCGAAGCCAATTGGACTTCTCTGGAACTCGCATCCCGGGGCGTCCCGGTGCTGTCCATCGACTACACGAAATGTGTGCGTGGAGTGCACTACCCGGTCCCGTCCGACGACGTGCTGGCCTGGTGGGAGGAGGCTAGGTCTCATTCGCTCGAATGGCTGGGTGTCCCCGGCGACCGGCTCGTACTCGGTGGGGCAAGCGCCGGAGCAACGCTGACCGCGGGGGCCGTGCAGCGGCTCATCGACGCGGAACGTCCCGTGCCAGCCGGGCTGATCCTCGTATATCCCGCCCTGCATCCCGATCCCACCGACCCGACCGCGGTGGCACCGAAGGCTGCGCACCTCGACGGCCTCACGATGAATTTCGCAGGATCCCTTGCGGCTTTGACCGACCCGCAGGTGTTCCCCGGGTGGGGCAACGGGCGCGGGTTTCCGAGGACGTTTGTCGTCGCGTGCGAGCGCGACGCGTTCGTGCCGTCAGCCGAGGCCTTCGTCCGGACCTTGGAGCGCGCGGGCGTCGCCGCGCAGTACCGCCTCGAACTCGACTCGCACCACGGACACATCGACGAGCCGTCCGATGCCGGCGCGCACCGCACCCTTGCCGCGATGCGCGAGTGGCTCGGCGCCTAGCTGCCCAGCCCGCTTTTCTTCCCGCTTTCCCTTTCCATCCACCCATCGAGAACCCGGCGACCGCACGAAGCGGCGCCGACACCTCACGACATTGGAGTCGTCATGACACATCACTCATCGGCGCGCCCGAAAGCGCGCCGCAACCCCCGGAAGGGCTACCCCGGCGTTCGTCGGGCGAGAGGCCTCGCGGGGCTCGCATTCGCCTCCGCGGCGGTGCTGACCCTTGCCGGATGCTCCCCGCAAGCGGGCGATTCGACTTCACCAGGCGGTGCGACTGCCGCGGTCGCGCAGGGATCGATCGAGGGTGTTGCTGCTGAAGGGGTGGATGCGTTCCTCGGTCTCCCCTACGCGGCGCCTCCGGTCGATGATCTCCGGTTCAAGGCGCCCGAGCCCCCCGAGGCGTGGGAGGGGACGAAGAAAGCCGACGCGTTCGGCCCGGCCTGTCTGCAGGGAGGCGAGGTGGTCGGCGTCGAGAAGAGCGAGGACTGCCTGTATCTCAACGTCTACCGACCCTCTGGCGTTGACGCTGACGCAGAGCTGCCGGTGATGATGTGGATCCACGGTGGGGGGTTCGGCGGTGGCAGCGGCGCGCTCTTCGACCCCTCGGAGTTCGTCGAGCGCACGAACACCGTGGTCGTCAACATCAATTATCGTCTGGGCGCGCTCGGTTACCTCGCGTCCGAATCGATGGGCGCTGACGCCGGTTCGTTCGGTCTGCTCGACCAGGTCGCAGCGCTGGATTGGGTGAATGAGAACATCGCCGCGTTCGGCGGTGACCCCGCACGGGTGACGGCTGCGGGACAGTCCGCGGGGGCGATGTCGATCTGCGGCCTGCTGACGTCGCCAGAGACTACCGGGATGCTCAGCGGTGCGATCCTGCAGAGCGGGTCGTGTGCATTCAGAGCCTTCACTCCCTTCGAGGCTGCGGTTGAGGCGGGCAACACGACGGCGGCCGAGATCGGCTGCCCCGCCGGCGCCGCGCAGCTGGAATGCCTGCAGGGGCTCGACGCCGAGGTGCTCATGGAGACGCCTGGCCGATTCTCGCCCACGTTCGGAAGCGACGTGCTCCCGGCGATGCCGATGGACGCGATAGAGGCCGGAGACTGGGACGCGATCCCTGTGCTGGCTGGTTCCAACCGTTGGGAAGGGAAGCAGGGGATCTTCTTCAGCGTGGGCCCGGATGCAGGTTCGATGACGGCTGAGGAGTACGAGGCGCGCGTTCGCGAGACGTACGCCGAGAAGGCCGACGACGTTCTCCAGCGGTACCCGGCTGGGGACTACGATCAGCCGGCGCTCGCCCTCGCGGCGATCGACACCGACAGCACCTTCGGGTGCAGCACGTTCACGTTCGCGGAGGGTGCCGCAGACCAGGCGACGATCTACGCGTACGAGTTCGAAGACCCGACGTCGCCGACAAACGCAGGGATGGCGTTGGACGGCATCGACATGTCGAGCGCCCACTCGGCGGAGCTGGCCTACCTCTTCGACTACGCGGAAGTGGAGCGTCCCCTGACCGGCGAGGAGAAGGAGCTCGGCTATCGGATGATGGACTACTGGGCTGAATTCCTGACCTCCGGGACGCTGGGGTCGCCGTGGGTGGCGTTCACGGCGGAGGCTCCGACCTTCATCAAGCTGACCCCGGAAGGCGAGAAGCCCTTCGAGGACTTCGCGACCGAGCACCAGTGCGAGTTCTGGGCGAGCATGAGCTGACGCATCCGCGCACTCACTGCTTCGCCCCGGTCACTGCGACCTGTCGGACGGATGCTCCTGCAGCGTCTCGAACGGCAGATCGGCCGGGGCGAAGCTGTGTTCGCCACGGCGGCGGGTGGGGTCGTGCCGTGCTCGAGCCGTAGGGTGCGAGTCCTCGCGCCGTCGAGTCCGGCGATCGGCGACATCTCGCGCGGTCCGACGAACAGAGATCGGGGTGTCACTGGAGGCGGCAGCCGGCCAGTGACACCCCGATCAGCGTCCGTGCGTGACTTAGTTCGCCCGACGACGCGAGAGCAAGACGGCGCTCTGGCGGTGCCGTCGGAACGGGGTCGCCGATCACGATCGAACCGTCAGCGGCCCGGCTGAAGTCCTGCAGGAAGTCCCAAGCTGCCTCCGTCGTCACGCTCAGTGGTTCATGGGTCGCGTCGCCGTTGATGGCGAGAGCCACCATCTCCTGGCCGCCTGCATCCGCGTAGTAGTTGACGTCAGTCTGGACCTCGAAGTACGGGCTCGTGTAGCTCGCGGTGCGGTCAGGTGCGATGCCCCAGACTGGGTCGGCCTCAGCATCAAACGTGTAGGAGTCGGTGATGCCGTTCTTCGCGAACGTTGATGCGAGCGTCTCGTCGACCGTGCTGGCAGTGCCGTTCTTGGACGGCAGCTCATCGAATGGCCCGAGGGGTGCGCCAGCGTAGAACGTCGGCAGGCGCAGATCGTTGGTTGATGCGGGCGGTGCGAAGACCCCGTTCGTCGGCGCGATACCGGCGAACAGCTCTGTCTGCAGTGCACCCAGCGACCAGCTCTGGCGACCGCCCATGGAGAACCCGGAAGCGGAGATGCGCGTGCTGTCCGCCTGTGGGATCGTCTCCAGGATGCTGTCCAGGGCCGCGCGCATCCGCTCGTCGCCCATGCCGACCGCGGCGTGATCCTGCACCGAGACGTGGCCCAGGCCGAGGCGCGCCGTGCGGCACGAGGCTGAGCACCCGAACGGTGCACGCGGCGGAGAACCTTCCATCGAGCCCACCGATGAGGCAGATCACTGATCTCCTGTGTGCCGACGCCGCCGTCCCTGCTTGGGTTGAAGTGGATGCGCAGCGCCGCGCGCCGAGAGGAGCCCCGTGCCAGACAAGACCAGCAGTGTGCCCGCCCCTGTGGTTGTCACGGGGGCCGCGTCCGGCATCGGGGCGGCGGTCGTCGAGCGGCTCGTCGCCGACGGCATCCCGGTCATCGCGGCCGACCTCTCTTGGCCAGCGGATGCACCCGAGCGACCGAGCGTCCACCGGGTCGTTCTCGACGTGCGCGACCTGGAGGGCTGGGCGGCTGTCGCCGAGCTCGCCGCCGCCTCGACCGCGGCCGCCGGCGCGCTCGCGGGGCTCGTCAACGCCGCCGGCATCACGCGGCGTGCCCGCATCGAGAATGTCACGGCCGAGGACTTCGAGCTGGCCTTCGCGGTCAACGCGACCGGCCCCGCCATGGGCATCAAGGCGCTCGCCCCGCTCATGGCGGGCGGCGCATCCATCGTCAACGTCGGCTCAGCCGCAGCAGTCACGGCGCACTATGCCGTGGCGTACGCGGCCAGCAAGTGGGCGCTGCGCGGCATCACGAAGACCGCGGCGATGGAGCTGGGGCCGCGGGGGATCCGCGTGAACATCGTGCACCCCGGCTACATCGAGACTCCCATGACGGCGAGCGCGTCGCAGGCGTTCCGGGACATCAACGTCGAGCTGACGCCGCTCGGGCGCACGGGATCACCTGCTGAGGTTGCCGACGTCATCGCGAGCCTGCTCTCACCGGCCACCTCATTCGTGACGGGCGCCGAGCTCGCCGTCGACGGCGGCCTCACCGCGCACGGGGGCGGGCTGCCGATCGCGCGGGCGATCAGCTGACTTCATGCCATGCACCCCTTGGCGCACCTACTTCGTCTCGTGGGGGTGATGTGTGTGGACTTGCTCCAGGTAGACGAGGTCACCCTCGACGTAGAACCAGATGCGGGCATCGCCGCGCAGCGTTGGCTTGTGCTGCCAGCGTGCATAGACGCAACCGTCACGTTGAAGGCTGCCGAGTTCGCCGCGAAGCCTGTAGTTGTTCGGGGTGGCCTCCTGGGGCGTCGTGGTGAGGAAGTCCCAGGCATCGGCGAGCGGGTTTCGGATCGTGGCGGCCAGATCCATCCAGCCTTTCCTGGCCGAGTTCGTCGCGAATCGGATGCGGTACTCGCCTTTCTTCGTCGGGCGGGGGACTGGTGTGTCTTTCGTCACCTTCTAGGGGCGTTCCACGGTGATATCGGCTTCGAGCCAGTCGGCTTGAACTGGGGTCAGTCCCGCCGCGAGCGCCGATGCCGTTTCCTTCCACGCCGTGAGCTCGGCAATCGCAAGATGAGCCTGGCCGGTAGAGAAGGATGCACGCGACGCATCGAGCAGGTCGTGCGCGCACTTGCGTTGGCCATCTGGGCTGAGCGCCAGCATCCATGGAAACATCTGCGACATTCGGTGCTCGAGCGAGCCGCGGTCGTCGGTCGCTACTGCGATGAGCTGCGCCGCGATCTCCAAGAGCTGATCGCGGGCCTGAGACTCGCTCTTCGACATCAGCACGAGATCTTCACCGTCGCGTCGGGTGACGTCGACGGGGTGGTCTTCAGCTGCCGCAAAGACCTTCGTCGCGTTGCGGCTGAGGTCGGACGAGTTGAACGTCCTGGCCATGGATGTTGTGGAGCGCATGGCGAAAGCGTACTTCAGAAGTAGTTCTGAATAGGCTTCCACGAGGAATCTGTGGAGAACCACTGGCCGCGAAGCACATCTCCATCACCAACCCTGATGCCCGGGATAACGGATCCCGGCTTGGCTGATGACGCCGCACGCGGTTGACTTATGTCACGAACGCACCGAAGCGTCGTGAATTGGAGACCACCCGTGACATCGTCGTCCGAAGGCCTGACCGCCGACTTCGCTCTTGCCCGCTTCAGCGTGGGGGAGGGGAAGCCGCAGCTCGGCCTCGTCGCGGCCGGCCGCATCCGCCCGCTCAGCAGCGACGAGCTCGGCGCAGACTCCCTCAACGACTTCCTCGCCGAGGCGCCCGCCTCGTGGGACCGCGTCGCCGAGCTCGCGCAGGGCAGCGCCAGCGACGACAGCGCCTGGCTGACCCTCGACGACGTCACGCTGGAAGCCCCCGTCGAGCCCCGCCAGGTGCTGCAGACGGGCGCCAACTACCGCACGCACGTCATCGACCTCGTCGCCGCGGGCCGGGCCAAGAACGATCCGCGCCCCATCGAGGAGCTGCGCGAGTGGGCGGCCGAGATGATGGATGCGCGCGCCAGGGACGGCGAGCCGTACTTCTTCATCGGCCTGCCGACGGCCGTCGCCGGCGTCGACGCCGAGCTCGAGCTGCCCGGCTACAGCGACCAGCACGACTGGGAGCTGGAGCTCGCGGTGGTCATCGGGAAGCGCGCCCACCGCGTCTCCCGCGAAGACGCCTTCGATCACGTGGCTGGCTACACGATCGTCAACGACATCTCGACGCGCGACCTCATCTTCCGCAAGGACATGAAGGAGATCGGCACCGACTGGTACCGCGGCAAGAACGCGCCAGGCTTCCTCCCCGCCGGCCCCTTCCTCGTGCCGGCGCAGTTCGTGACCGACCCGCACTCGCTCACGCTCAAGCTCACGCTCAACGGCGACACGATGCAGGACGCCGTCACCGACGACCTCCTCTTCGACATCCCCGCCCTCATCTCGGCAGCGTCCGAGAACATGCCGCTCCTCCCCGGCGACCTGCTTCTCACAGGCAGCCCAGCCGGCAACGGCATCGTGCACGGCCGCCTCCTCCGTGACGGCGACGTCATGGTGAGCGTCATCGAAGGACTCGGCACGCAGACCACGCAGGTGCGGGCGGAAGCGGTCTCGTCGTGACCTCCCTCACCGACGCCACCGGCACCACCGACGCTGTGGGAGTCCCCACGGTCACGGGGACCCCCACCGACAACCCGGCCGAGCTCGACCGCACCGACCCCACCACCGAGGTCGCCCGCGCCGCGCAGGCCTACCGCAACTGGGGCCGCTGGGGCGACGACGACCGCATCGGCACGCTCAACTTCATCGACAACACCAAGCGTGCCGCCGCCGCGCAGCTCGTGCGCACGGGCCGCAGCTTCTCGCTCTCGCAGCCCTTCGACATGAACGGCCCCCAGATGGGGTGGCGGCGCCGCACGAACCCCGTGCACACGATGCTCGACACGGGCACGGATGCGCAGCTCGCGAAACAGGGGTTCCCGCACGGCCTCGGCGGGGCCGACGACGTCATCGCCATGCCCCTGCAGTGCTCCACGCAATGGGACGGACTCGGCCACATCTTCGACCACGGCTACGCCTGGAATGGTCGCCGTTCCGGCGAGGTCGTCACGAGCGACGGCGACCTCGTCACCGGCATCGAGCACACGGCGGCCGAGATCGTGAGCCGCGGCGTGCTGCTGGACCTCGGCAGGCACCTCCGCGAAGACGGGGAGCTCGAGGACGGCTACGCGATCACGACCGAAGATCTCGAGTCGTGCATCCGCGCGCAGGGCGCGACCGCCGCGGTCGGCCGTGGCGACATCGTGCTCGTGCGCACCGGCCGCTACGCCCGCGCCCAGCGCGACGGGTGGAACGGCTACGCGGGCGGCCCAAGCGCCGGGCTCTCGTTCACGACGGCCGGCTGGCTGCACCGCAGCGAGATCGCCGCGATCGCCACCGACACCTGGGGCTTCGAGGTTCGCCCCAACGAGTTCGACGACGCCTTCCAACCGCTCCACCAGGTTGTCATCCCCAACATGGGGCTCACCATCGGCGAGATGTGGGACCTTGAATCCCTGGCCGATGCGTGCGCCGCCGACGGCACCTACGAGTTCCTCCTCGTCGCCCCGCCGCTGCCCATCACCGGCGCCGTCGGGTCTCCCGTCAATCCCATCGCCATCCGCTGAGCAGCCCTCGCATCTCAGCTCACAGCAGCCCAGCCGCCGCTGACACAGACACCTTCATCGTCAACGCAGACGCAGAAAGCAGGACCATCATGAGTGCAGTTTCCAAGGTCGCCATCGTCGGAGGCGGAGTCGCGGGCATGGTCTCAGCGATCATCCTCGCCGACGGCGGCGTCGAGGTCGACGTCTACGAGGCGAAGCCCGAGGTCACGGCCCTCGGCTCCGGCATCACCCTGCAGGGCAACGCGCTGCGCGTCTTCGACCAGGTCGGCATCTGGGAGCGCATCCAGGAGCAGTCGTACTCGTTCGACGAGGTCAGCATGCGCGCCCCCGACCCGGCGGGCACCGTCATCGCAAGCCTCACCGAGACCCGCACGGGTGGCCCCGAGTACCCCGCGACGGCCGGCATGTACCGTCCAGACCTGGCCAAGATCCTGGCCGAGCGCGCCCTCGAAGTCGGCGCGCGCATCCACTACGGCACGACCGTCACGGGCCTCGAGCAGGACGCCGACGGCGTGACCCTGACGACGGATGCGGGCGACATCTCGCGCGTCGACCTCGTCATCGGCGCCGACGGCCTCAACTCGCCCACCCGCTCACTCATCGGCATCGAGACCAAGCCCGAGCGCACGGGCATGGGCATCTGGCGCGCCTTCGTCGAGCGCCCCGCCGAGGTCACCCACACCGACCTCTACTACGGCGGCCGCTGCTTCATCGCCGGCTACTGCCCGACGGGCGAGAACAGCATCTACGCCTACCTCGTCGAGAAGGCGCAGGACCGCACCGGCCTCACGCCAGCCGAGAGCGTCGAGATCATGCGCGACCTCGCCGGCAGCTACGGCGGGCCGTGGCAGGAGATCCGCGACTCGCTCACCGAGTCGGCCCGCGTGCACTACACGCTCTTCACCTCCCACGTCGTTCCGGATGCATGGAACCGCGGCCGGGTCGTCATCATCGGCGACGCCGCCCACAGCTGCCCTCCAACCATCGCGCAGGGCGCGGCTCAGGCCTCCGAGGACGGGCTCGTGCTCGCCACGATGCTCCTCGAGAGCGACCAGCTCGACCAGCAGTTCTGGGACGACTTCCACGCCCGCCGCATCCCCCGCGCATCGCACGTCGTCGAGGCGTCCACGACCCTCGGCCAGTGGCAGCTCGAGGGCAAGCGCGACGGCAACGTGCCCGCCCTCATGGGCGGCGTCGCGCAGCTCGTGGCGGTGCCGGCATGAGCGGGGCAGTTGACGCGACCGGGACCGAGGTTGCTGCTGGGGGCTCTTCTGCGGCCGGCCAGGTCGTCGACGTCCACGCGCACCTCCTCCTCCCCGCCCTCCAAGGCGCGGTGCAGGGCCGCGATCCCGAGGGTTTCGCCGCCGCCGGGGAGCTCGAGGCCAAGCGCAACGGGCCGGAGAGCCTCGCCGCATCCGGTGCCATGATCAGGTCGCGCTTCCCGAAGCTCATCTCCCTCGAAGAGCGCCTTGCGGTGATGGATGCGCAGGGCGTGGATGTGCAGCTCGTCTCGCCCTCGCCCAGCCACTACTACCCGTGGGCGGGCGAGGAGCTCGCCGTATGGGCGGCGAAGGAGGCGAACGCGGCCATCGCCGAGCACGTGGCCGGTGCGCCCGAACGGCTGCGCGGGCTCGGGCTCGTGCCGTTGCAGCATCCGCGCCGTCTCGTCGAGCTGCTCGACGACGCCGTGCTGACCAACGGCCTGGCCGGGGTCGAGCTGTCGTCATTCGCGGGTGACGTGGAGCTCAGCGACGAGCGGCTCGACGACTTCTGGCGCCGTGCCGAGGAGCTCGAGGCGATCGTGTTCCTGCACCCGTTCGGCTGCAGCCTCGACGAGCGCCTCGACCGTTTCTACCTCTCCAACACGGTTGGACAGCCCGCCGAGAACGCGGCCGCGATCTCCCACCTCATCTTCGGTGGAGTGCTCGACCGCTTCCCGAACCTCGTGCTCATCGCGGCGCACGGCGGCGGCTATCTGCCGACGTTCATCGGCCGCTCCGACCATGCTTGGGAGGTGCGGCCCGAGGCGCGCACCTGCCTGCGCGCGCCGTCCACGTACCTGCGGCAGTTGAGCTTCGACTCGCTCGTGCACACGCCCGACGCGCTGCGGAACCTCGTCGCCGCCGTCGGCGCCGACCGGGTGCTCCTCGGCTCCGACTACCCGTTCGACATGGGCGTCGAGAACCCCGTCGAGCGTGTCCACGACGCGGAACTCGGCGCCGAGGACGAGGCGCAGATCCTGTTCGGCAACGCCGCGCGGCTGCCCCGCGTCTGGAACACCGTGGAGGCGGCCCGGTGAGATACGCCAGGTGGATGCGCGACGGCCGAACGCACGACGGAGTCGTCGTCGCGCACGAGGGCGGCGACCGGCTGCTCGCGTTCGCCGACGGGTTGACCGTGCTCGGCGCGACGAGGCTCGGCCTCGACCGCGCCAACGCGATCGCGGCCTCGCTCATCGAGGGCGCCTGGGCGGACGGGTCGCTGGGTCTCGCCCCGTCGCTCGCCGACGTCGAGCTGCTTGCGCCCATCGAGGCGCCGAGCGTGCGCGACTTCGTTGCGTTCGAGGAGCACGTCGAGGGCGTCGTGAAGTCGATCGACGGCGACTCGGGCGTCGTCGCCGAGTGGTACGACGCGCCCACCTTCTACTTCACCAACCCGCACTCGCTTGTGGGCAGCGGGGCGAGCATCCGCCCGCCGGTGACCGAGCGGCTCGACTTCGAGCTCGAGGTCGCCGTGATCGTCGGCGCGGTGGACGGCAGCGACGGGGCGAACCTCGACGAGGCGGCCGCGGCCGGCCACATCTTCGGGTACAGCGTCTTCAACGACTGGTCGGCGCGTGACATCCAGTCGCGTGAGATGAAGGTGCGCCTCGGACCCTGCAAGGGCAAGGACTTCGCCGCGACGCTCGGGCCGTGGATCGTCACGGCCGACGAGCTCGCCGACGCGCACGACGCCGACGGCTTCCTCGAGCTCGAGCTGCAGGTGCTCGTCAACGGCGAGCTGATCGGCAGCGATCTGCTCTCCAACATGGGCTGGTCGTTCCCGCAGCTCCTGGTCTACGCGTCGCGGAACTCGCGGGTCGTGGCGGGCGACGTGCTCGGTTCCGGCACCGCTGGCAACGGCGGATGCCTCGCCGAGCTGTGGGGACGCGCGGGCTCGCTCACGCCGCCACCGCTCGCGGAAGGCGACGTCGTCGAGCTGCGTGTCGAACGCATCGGCGACATCAGCAACGTCATCGGTGCGGCCGTCGACGCCGTGCCCGTTCCCCGCGCACGGACCGCGTCGCGGGCACGAACGAGAGGACGCGTGAGCGCATGAGCGGCACAGACTTCGGCGCGAGCCCAGCTCCGGCCACGAACGACATCGTCATCGTCGCCGCCGCCCGGACCCCGCAGGGCAAACTCAACGGGCAGCTCTCGACGCTGACCGCCCCGCAGCTCGGCACCGCCGCGATCAGCGGCGCGCTCGCACAGGGAAGCATCGACGCGTCGCTCGTCGACGCCGTCCTCGTCGGGCACGTGCTCTCCGCCGGGGTTGGCCAGAACGCCGGACGCCAGGCGGCGCTCGCCGCGGGCATCCCCGCCTGCGCGCACGTCGCCACCATCAACAAGGTCTGCCTCTCGGGGCTGACCGCCGTCATCGACGCTGCCCGGCTACTGAAGACCGGTGACGCGCAGCTCGTCGTCGCGGCCGGCATGGAGTCGATGAGCCAGGCACCGCACCTGCTCGCAGGCTCCCGCAAGGGCTGGGCGTACGGCTCCGTCGAGGCGCTCGACCATATGGCCCACGACGGGCTGACGGATGCGGCCTCCGGGCAGAGCATGGGCCTCCTCACCGAGCAGCACAACACGAGCCTCGGCATCACGCGCGAGGCGCAGGACGCGGTCGCCGCGCGCTCCCACCAGCGCGCCGCCGCGGCCGTGGATGCTGGGCGCTTCGACGCCGAGATCGTCGCCGTCGACGTGCCCGCGCGTCGCGGAGACCCCGTCCGGGTGACCCGCGACGAGGGCATCCGCCCCTCCACGACCGCCGAATCGCTTGCCGGGCTACGTGCCGCCTTCGCCGCGGACGGGACGATCACGGCAGGCAACGCCTCGCCCATCTCCGACGGTGCGTCCGCGGTTGTCCTCACGACTCGCGCGTTCGCCGATCAGCACGGCTACGAGGTGCTCGCGGTGGTAGGTGCGAGCGGACAGGTGGCCGGACCAGACGCATCGTTGCAGTCGCAGCCCTCACGAGCGATCGCGCGGGCCTGCGGGAAGCAGGGCATCGCGGCTTCGTCGCTCGATCACGTCGAGATCAACGAGGCCTTCGCCGCCGTCGTCGTGCAGTCGCAGGCCGAACTCGGCGTCACCGACGAAGTCGTGAACCCGCACGGCGGCGCGATCGCCCTCGGTCACCCGATCGGAGCATCCGGTGCCCGCGTCGTCGTGCACGCCGTGCACGAGCTCGCCCGCCGAGGCGGCGGAACCGCGGCCGTCGCCCTCTGCGGCGGAGGCGGCCAGGGCGACGCCCTCATCCTCACCCGCTGATTCGCTGACCGCTGACCCGCTGACCGCTGACCCGCTGACTGGGCCATCCGGTCACCGCTGATCTCCATCGGCAACCGTTGACCACCGGTCCCACCTCCTCGGTTTCGGGATGGCTTTGGCGCTTGGGGATGGCTTGCAAGCCATCTGCGTGCGCGGAACCCATCTCGAAACGGTGGGATGGGGTGCGGTGGGATCGGCTGGGTGGCGCTGCGCGACGAGTCTCGGGATGGCTTTCTCGCTTCGTGCTGGCGAACTTCGCGCAACGAAGTGAGAAACCCATCCCGAGGTTGGCAGGTGAGTGCGCCGGGTCGCGTCGCTGCCGAGCGGCTTTCGGGATGGCCTTCTCGCTTGGGGATGGCTTGCAACCCATCTGCGTGCGCGGAACCCATCTCGAAACTGCTGCGGCAGTCAGCCTGGCCGAGCCGACCTACGCGGCCGCGGCCCCGGCGTCCGCCTGCATGGCGGCGCCGGCCTGCGCGAAGAGCCGCCGCATCCATGCGTGCTCGGGGTCGCTGTTGTGGGTGGGATGCCACCAGAGGGCCGCCGAGATGGGGGTCGCGTCGAAGGGGGTCTCGAGGACGCGGAACCCTTCGCGGGGGATGAGCACGTCGGTGAGGCGCTTCTGCATGAGCGCGAGCCGGTTCGTGCCCTGGACGAAGTGGGGGAGCACGTGGAATCCTTCGACGACGGCGGCCACGGTGGGTTCGATGCCGAGCTCGCGGATCTGCCGGCTCGCGGAGGTGAACGCCGACCGGGAGAGGTAGTTGAACACCCAGGGCAGCTCGGCGATGTTCTCCATCGTGATGTGCTCGCCGACGTGCGGGTTGTCGTCGGTGCAGATGATGCGCCATTCGTCGGTGAACACGTCGCTGTAGGGGAGGTCGCTGAGGAAGCCGTGGGGGATCATCATGGCGTCGACGGAGCGGAGCTGCGCGATGGCGTCTTCGACGATGCTGGGGTTGTGCATCCGGAACCGGAACCGGACGCCGGGTGCTGTCTCGGCGGCGAGCTTGGAGACGGCGGCGCCGATGGTCGCGAAGCCGTAGTCGGAGCCGAGCACCGTGAACTCGCGCGTCGACTGCGTCGGGTTCCACTCGGCTTGGCTGTCGAACACTCGCCGCGCGGAGTCGAGGGCGGTGGCGGTGAGTTCGCTGAGTCGAACGGCGAGTGGTGTGAGTTCGTACGTGTTGCCGGTGCGGGCGAGGATCTTGTCGTTGAAGTGGGTGCGGAGCCTGCCGAGGGATGCGCTGAGCGCGGGCTGGCTGAGGTGCAGCCGTTCGGCGGCCCGGGTGACGCTCCGCTCGGTGAGGAGAGCGTCGAGCGAGACGAGCAAGTTCAGGTCGAGCCTGGACAGCGGTGTTTCTGTGGTCACGTCGTTGTGCTTCCGGATCAGGGGTGTGGCGCCAGCATATCCGTCTCGGTGATGCGCTCGGCGGGTTCCGGGCCGACAGTTATGCGGAGCATCGCAACTACTTATGTGTGTTTTGCGCACAAGCCTGCCAGACTGAACCCACGCTCCGGCACAGCCGGAGGATCTTCGACAACGCTGTCAAGAAAGGCAAACAATGTCTCACTCCCGTAACCAGCGGATGCGCCTCAGCGCAGCACTCGCCCTCCCGGTTGCCGGTGTCCTCGCTCTCACCGGTTGCGCAAGCGGCGGCGGCGACACCGCAGGTGGCGGCGCCACCGAGTTCTCCCTCACCTACGCGACCTCGAACAACCTCGAGAACCCGTACGAGGCACTCGCGACCGCCTACATGGAAGCCAACCCCGACGTGAAGATCACGTTGAACCCGCAGCCGAACGACCGCTACGGCGAGACGCTCCGCACGCAGCTGCAGGCCGGCAACGCACCGGATGTCATCCAGACCGCTCCCGGCTCCGGCCAGGGCCAGGCTGTTCTCAGCCTCGGTGAAGCAGGCTTCCTCGCACCGCTCGGCGAGACCGCATCCGGCGTCATCCCGGACGGCAGCGAGGCCCTCTACACGTACGAGGACCAGGTGCTCGCGCAGCCCGTCGACTTCACCGTCGCCGGTTTCGTCTACAGCAACGCCTCCGCCGAGGCCGCGGGCGTCACGAGCTACCCGGCCGACACCGCAGAGCTGCTCGGCAAGTGCGCAGACCTGACCTCCCAGGGCAAGTCGATGATCGTCATCGCCGGTGCCGCCGGCCCCAACACGGGTATGACCGCCATGTCGATCTCTGCGACCCGCGTCTACGCGGAGACGCCGGACTGGAACGAGCAGCGCGCCGCCGGTGACGTCACCTTCGCCGACTCGCAGGGCTGGAAGGACACGCTCGAGACCATCATCGAGCTCAAGGATGCTGGCTGCTTCCAGCCAGGTGCCGAGGGTGCTGGCTTCGACGTGATCACCAATAACATCACGCAGGGCACCTCGCTTGGCGGGTTCCTCCCCGGATCCTCCGCGAACGAGCTCGCCGAGGCGAACCCCGACCTCGACTTCTCCATCGAGCCCTTCCCGTCGGCTGACGGCGGCAAGCCGTACGTGCTCGCGAGCTCCAACTACTCGCTGTCCATCAACGCGGCCAGCGAGAAGCAGGAAGCCGCGCAGGCGTTCCTCGACTGGGTCGCGGGCGACGAGGGCGCGAAGCTCTTCTCGGACGTGTCCGGCGCACTCCCCGTCTCCGGCATCGAGAGCTACGAGTTCGAAGGCTCGCCGTACGCGAGCGTCGAGCAGGTCCTCACCGACGGCTCCTACACGCCGCTGCCCAACAGCCTCTGGCCGAACCAGGCGGTCTACGACGAACTGCAGAAGGGCGTCCAGGGTCTCTTCACCGGTCAGACCACGGTCGACAGTGTCCTCTCGGCGATGGATGCGGCCTGGGACAGCTGACCCCCAGGTCACGCACACCCCACCGCATCGACACGTAGCAAAGGAGCCAGTTCATGACTGCGACACTGCACAGCGACGGCAAGACCGAGTCTGCTGCTGAAGACCAGTCGCCCGAGGGGAAGGGTGGCAAGAACGCCACCCTTCCCCGCAAGGGGCGTCCTCTTCTCCAATTCGGCCACTGGTGGTGGGTGCTGCCCGGGCTCGTGCTCGTGGCGTTCATCCACTACGCCGCGACGGCCGCCGGAGGCTTCTTCGCGTTCACGAACTGGTCTGGCATCGGCTCGTTCACGTTCGTCGGGTTCGACAACTTCGCCGACATCTTCGCCGACCCGACCAAGATCGGCGCAGTCGGGAACACCCTGTTCCTCGCGTTCGGCTCGGTCATCCTCACCAACGTCGCCGGTCTGATCCTGGCCCTCGCCCTCAACCGCGGCCTCAAGAGCCGCTACATCCTCCGCACCCTGTTCTTCATGCCGGTGGTGCTGAGCCCCCTCGCCGTCGCCTACATCTGGAAGTTCATCTTCGAGTTCAACGGCCCGCTCAACGCCTTCCTCGGGATGCTCGGCCTCGCCGAGTACCAGAAGGCCTGGCTGGCGGACCCGAACTGGTCGATCTGGGCGGTGCTCATCGTCATCGTCTGGCAGAACACGGGCTTCACGATGGTCATCTACATCGCAGGCCTCGCCAGCGTGCCCGTCGAGATCGAAGAGGCGGCCGCGATCGACGGCGCCAGCCTCTTCCAGCGCTTCTGGTACATCACGCTGCCCTCCATCCGCTCGGCCGTCGCCATCGCGACGACGCTCGGTCTCGTGAACGGCCTGCGCATCTTCGACCAGGTAATGGCCCTCACGGGCGGTGGGCCGGCGGGTGCCACCGAGACGCTCGCGACCGAGGTCTACAAGCAGACCTTCTCGCTCGGCAACTTCGGCTACGGCGCCGCGCTCGCGCTCATCCTCACCGTCATCATCCTCATCTTCGCCGTCATCCAGCAGAAGCTCACGGCCGAACGCCCCGAGAAGGGACGCTGACATGTTCAGGTACACCAAGTTCACGCTGATCAGGGAAGTCGCGGTCTGGCTCGTCGCCATCGTCTTCCTGCTGCCGTTCTACTTCCTCGTCATCACGGCGTTCAAGAGCGACCAGGAGGTCTTCTCGACCTCGGCCACCGAGCTCCCCGCGACCTGGACGGTCGAGAACTTCGCCAACGTCATGACCGCGACCGGCCAGTCGAACGTGCTCCTCGGCCTGCTGAACAGCATCATCATCACGGGCGGCACGATCCTCTGCATGGTCATCCTGGGAGCGCTCGCGGGCTACGTCATCACGCGCAGCACCCGCCGGTGGACTCAGGTGTCGTACTACATCTTCCTCATCGCGATCATCCTGCCGACGCAGCTCGGCACCGTTCCCCTCTACATGGGAGCCCGCGCGCTCGGCCTCACCGGCTCGCTGTGGGGCATGATCGTGCTCTACACCGGCATGCTCCTGCCGCTAGCGATCTTCCTCTACGCCAACTTCTTCCGCGGCCTCGGCACGGACTATGAGGAGGCGGCGGCCCTCGACGGGGCGAGCCCGACCCAGGTGTTCTTCCAGATCATCCTGCCGCTCATGGCCCCCGCCACGGGAACGGTCGCGATCCTCGCCGGCCTCATCGTGTGGAACGACTTCTTCACGTCGCTCATCTTCCTCGGCGGCTCCGACTTCCAGACGCTGCCCGTGGCGATGTACTACTACGTCGGCGCGCTCGTCTCGCAGTGGAACCAGATCTTCTCCATCGTCATCATCTCGATGGTGCCGATCCTCATCTTCTACCTCGTCGCGCAGAAGCAGTTCATGCAGGGCTTCGCCGGCGGACTCAAGCACTAGGAATCGAGACCTCACATGGCAACGCAAGACACCCTGCTCAGCGAGCAGAGCCTCTTCCCGCACCCGGACGGCGCCGCGCTCAGCCTGCAGCTGCCCTGGTACCGCAGCGTCTGGCTCTCCTCGGTCACGGGCCTCGCGCTCGAGATCGACGGCACCCCCATCGACGCGTCGAAGCTCCGCCTCGAGCACCGCGGCGCGAGCTACCGCCTCGACGAGATCGCCGAGCAGTCGGAGGTGCTCTGGTTCCTGCAGGACCGCCCGCGCCTCGTCGTCGAGCTCGAGGAGCCGATCGCCGACGGCAGCGAGCACAGCATCCACCTCGTCGCCGACCTGCGCCTGCCGTACATGCAGATCAAGCCGGGCAGCGAGACCGAGCCCGGCCTCTACGTGCCGAACCACGTCGACGTCACCCGCACGCTCGTGGCCAGCGAGGCCGCCGAGGCCGTAACGACGCCGTACTTCGAGGCATCGGCAGCGGATGCGCTCGGCGAGTTCGCCGAGCCGCGCGAAAGCGACCCGTTCAAGCTCGGCCTCACCCTCTACTCGGCCACTGCCGAGTTCGCGGCCGGCTGGTACGACTTCGACTCCCTCCTGGCACGGGTCGCCGAGCTGGGCGTCGGCCCCGGCATCGAGATCGTCGCCTCGCAGATGGTGCCCACCTACCCGCACGTCTCCGATGAGTTCGTCACGAAGTGGCGCAGCGCGTTCGACAAGTACGGCTTCGACGCCAGCTCCTTCGGCGCGAACCTCGACATGGGTCGCAACCGCTCCCGCGACATGAGCCTCGACGAGGAGTTCGAGTTCACCGAGACGCTGCTGCAGTCGGCGAAGAAGCTCGACTTCCCGCTCGTGCGCATCCAGAGCGCGAAGCCGGAGCTGCTGCGACGCATCCTGCCCATCGCCGAGCGGCTGGACCTCAAGCTCGGCTACGAGATCCACGCACCGCTCGGGCCGAACGCCGAGCCGATCGTGAAGGTGCGCGAGGTCTTCGAGGAGTTCGACTCCCCGCTGCTCGGCTTCGTCGCCGACTTCTCGTCGACCATGCACAGCATGGCGCCGACGCTGCTGCGTTCCGTCAAGAAGCGTGGCCTTGACGACGCCGCGACCTCGAAGCTGCAGGAGATCTGGCGCACCGACGTGCCCATGCGGGAGCGCCAGCAGGCGTTCATCGCGTATCTCGAGGGCCGCGGCATCAACCCTGGCATTCTCGGCTCGCTCGCACACCTGTCGTTCAACATGCAGGGGCGAGTGGATGTGCGCGAGTGGGCGGACATCATGCCGCAGATCCTGCACGTGCACGCCAAGTTCTACGACATCGACGAGAACGGCGACGAGCCCGCCATCGACTACCGCGCGATCACCGAGGAGTTCGTGCGTGGAGGATTCTCGGGCTACATGTCGAGCGAGTGGGAGGGCCACGCGTTCGCGGACCTCGGCGAGGTCGACCCGTTGGTGCTCGTGCAGCGCCAGCACGCCCTCATCCGCCGCAGCATGCGCGAGGTACAGGCGCTCGCCTGACGCGTTCAACCGACGCAAACATACGAAGAAAGCATGCTCGTCCTTCAATGAGCATGCTTTCTTCGTGTTTTTCTACCCGTTCGCTCTGCGCTCCGACCGCATCCGCAGCACCTAAGGTGCGCATCAGTCTTTCTTATGACTGAAACCGACATAAGTGCGTAGAGTGGACGCACAGACACAGAGAGTGAGCAACGATGCTTCTCGAGAGAGACCTCATCCAGTCCGTCGGCTTCCGCAACGTGCGCGAGGGCGACAAGGTCACCGGATTCCAGTTCCAGCTGCGCATGCCGTCGTACCGCGGCATGGCCGCGTCCCTCATCGACGGAGTGGGCGTACAGGTCCCCGGCGTCGTCGACGTCGAACCGACCATCCCGCTCTGGACACTCCAGGGGAACACGTACACGCTCGAGGAGCTGTGGGTGTCGAAGGATGCGCGCTGGCAGCTCGACGAGCCCGCCACCATCACCGTTCCGCTCGAGGGCGGCCTGCCGGACGGCGTGCACGAGCTCTCGGTCGACCTGCGCCTGCGCATGTCGTACATCCCGCTCGAGCACCAGCCGAGCCGCTACCAGGTGACGAAGCACGTCACCCTCACCCCGGAGGCAGCAGGCGCGCAGTTCAAGTACGGTGTCTCCCTCTACAGCTACATGGGCGACTACGGCACGGTCATGGACCTCGAGACGTCACTGCGCACGATCGCCGACCTCGGCGCGACCGGCGTCGAGATCCTCGGCGAGGGGCACATCCCGAACTACCCGAACCCGAGCGACGAGTGGGTCGATGAGTGGTTCGCGCTGCTCGACAAGTACGCGCTCGAGCCCACCAACTACGGCTCCTGGATCGACACGCGGCTGCACTCGAGCGGACCGCAGGCCCGCGACCTCACAGCGGCCGAGGGTGCGGAGATCCTCCAGCGCGACCTGCGCCTCGCCAAGCGCCTCGGCTTCAGGTTCGTGCGCCCGAAGATCGGCGTCGTCACAAGCGACCTCGTGCCCCACCACAGCTGGACGGAAGCGGTCGAGCTGAGCCTCCCGCTCGCCGCAGAGCTCGACGTCATCATCTGCCCGGAGATCCACTCGCCGACGCCCATCAAGCACGAGGTCGTCGACGACTACATCGCGCTCATCAAGCGCACCGGCACGAAGCACTTCGGGCTGCTCCTCGACACCGGCATCTTCCAGGACCGGCCGATCCCGCTGCGCCCGGGCGAGCTGCCAGGCAAGCGCCCCGACTTCCTCGACGGCATCGGCGTCGACCCCGCCGACATCGCCGACATCATCGAGCACGTCGTGTTCATCCAGGCCAAGTTCCACGACATCGACGAGCACCTCGAAGACCAGCAGATCCCCTGGGAGCCCGTGCTCAAGGCCCTCAAGGATGCCGGCTACACGGGCTACCTCTCGAGCGAATACGAGGGCGAGCGCGAACCGTGGCGCTCCATCGAGCAGGTCCGCCGCCAGCACTCCCTCATCCGCCAGCTCACCGACCGCCTCTGAGCACACGGCTTCCCACACTTCGAACCTCTCCAAAGGACTCACACATGTACCAGCTCGCACCGAACATCGAACTCCTCTTCACCGAGGCAGGCGACTACCACGACCGCGTCCGCGCCGCCGCGGCCGCCGGCTTCGACGCCGTCGAGATGTGGGGGCCGACGGGCAAGGATGCGCCCGCGAAGCCCAAGGACCTCCCCGCTCTCAAGGCGGCCCTGCAGGAGACCGGCACGCAGCTCACCGCGCAGCTCGCCGAACCGCGCACGCAGTTCATGATCCCGCCCAAGGACCACTCCTTCTTCTACCAGTGCCTCGATGAGGGCGTCGCCATCGCCCAGGAGCTCGGCTGCCCGCGCCTCGTCGTCGGCAGCGGAACGGGCTTCGGCGGCTCGAAGCGCCAGACGCAGCTCGACGAGCTCATCGCGATCTACGAGAAGGCCATCGCCCAGATCGACGGCTCCGGCATCACCCTCGTGCTCGAGCCGGTCAACGTGCGCGTCGACCACCCCGGCTCGCTCCTCGACCGCACCTCCGAGGCCGTCTACGTCGCCCGCGGCGTGAACTCGCCCAACTTCGGCGTGCTCTACGACATCTACCACTCCGCCGTCGAGGGGGAGGACATGGCCGCCGAGCTCGCCAACGCCGGTGACATCGTCAAGTACGTGCAGCTTGCAGATGCACCGGGCCGAGGCGAGCCCGGCAGCGGGTCGCTCGACTGGGCGGAGAAGTTCTCCGTGCTGCGCGCATCCGGCTACGACGGGCCGATCGGCCTCGAGTACTACCCGACCACGGAGTCCGCGGCGTCGGTCGCCTTCGTGAAGGAAGCCGCGGCGTCGGCATGAGCCGCTACCCGGAGCGCGTCGACGTCGCCATCGTCGGCAGCGGACCCGCCGGCGCGACCTACGCGCGCATCCTGAGCGAGACGGCGCCGGAGCTGCGCATCGCGATGTTCGAGGTCGGGCCGACCGTCTCGAACCCTCCCGGCGCGCACGTCAAGAACATCGAGGACCTCGAGGAGCGGAGCGCTGCCCAGCGGCGCTCCGAGGGGCGGGGCGAGGCCGCGGCCAAGCTGAACAGCCCCGTGGCGCTCGCGCAGGGGAAGCGGCAGTCACGCCCAGGCACCTACCTGCTCCCCGACGACGACTTCTCGGTCGACGGCGGAGACGGGATGCCCGTCGCGGCGATGTCGAGCAACGTCGGCGGCATGTCCGCCCACTGGACGGGGGCCTGCCCGCGGCCAGGCGGGAGCGAGCGCATCAGCTTCTTGGACGCGACGGGCGAGCTCGACGAGCTGCTCGGCGAGGCCGAGCGCTTACTCGGGGTGACCACCGACGCGTTCGAGGGCGCACCCTTCAGCCAGCTCATCCGCGATCGGCTCGCGCCGGTCGTCGACGAGGGGCGTGAACCCTCCGCCCGCGTGCAGCGCATGCCGCTCGCTGTGCGCCGCCGCGAGGACGGACGCCTCGTCTGGTCCGGCTCCGACGTCGTCCTTGGTGACGTGACGCGCGAGAACCCCAACTTCGAGCTCTTCGACGAGTCCCTCGTCACCCGGACAGTCATCGGAGACGACGGAGCGGCCGCTGGCGTGGAGGTGCGCGACCTCAGCGAGGCCGGCGCAGAGCAGCTCAACGTGGTCGCGGCCCGGGTGGTCGTCGTCGCGGCGGATGCGCTGCGGACCCCGCAAGTCCTCTGGGCATCCGGGGTCCGCCCCGACGCGCTCGGCCGCTACCTCAACGACCAGTCGCAGGTGGTCTTCGCCGCCCGCATCACAGGCATCGAAGCCCCGGAAGGGTCGGCGACGGCAGCGAAGGACAAGGCCGCTGGCGCCATCAGCGAGACGAGCGGCGTCAGCTGGGTGCCCTACACCGACGCGAAGCCGTTCCACGGGCAGATCATGCAGCTCGACGCGTCCCCCGTGCCCGTCGCGGTCGACGACGCCGTCATCCCCGGCTCCATCGTCGGGCTCGGCATGTTCTGCGCGAAGGAGCTGCAGCGCGACGACCGCGTCCTCTTCACCGACGGCCACCACGACAGCTACGGGATGCCCGCCGTGCGCATCCACTACACGGCCACCGACAGGGACCGAGCGGTGATGGATGCGGCCGAGGCCGAGCTGCGCACGCTCGGCGACGCGGTCGGCGAGCCGCTCGACGAGCGGGTCATCCGCCTGCCGTTCGGCGCTTCCCTGCACTACCAGGGCACCACCCGCATGGGCGAGACCGACGACGGCGAGAGCGTCTGCTCTCCGACGAGCGAGGTGTGGGGCTTGCCGGGGCTCTACGTCGCCGGCAACGGCGTCATTCCCACCTCGACCGCTTGCAACCCGACGCTCACGGGCGTCGCGCTCGCGGTGAAGGGCGCCCGCGACGTCGCGGCGAAGCTCACCGCTGCACCAGCAGTCGCCGCCCAGGCGACGCAGCACTGACCATGACTGACAACTGGCTAGGAGGCCACCATGATTCCTGATCGGATCATCGAGCAGGACACGCTCAAGACGAACGGCACACGCACCTCGGTCGAGGTGCGCCTGCCCTGGTACCGCTCGCTCCCCGCATCCTGCATCTCCGAGTTCGGCCTCTCGGTCGACGGCATCGCCGCCCCGCTCGAGACGCTGCGCTGGACCATGAACGGCAAGACCTACGCACCGGATCAGCTCGCGGGCGACACAACCGAGTGGTGGTTCCCGACCGACTCGGTCGTCGTCGAAGGCGACATCCCCATCGCCGCGGGTGACGGAGACCACCAGGTCGACGTCGACCTGAAGCTCTACATCCCGTACATCGTGACCGACCACGGGGTGCTCCGCATCGAAGAACACAACTCCAAGACGATGAAGGCGGTCTCCGCATGACTGGCGAGCTCGGCACCCCCATCCAGGGGGTCACCCTCTACAGCTTCACCCGCGCGTTCCACGGTCGCGAGTACGACCTCGAAGGACTCATCCGCAAGGTCGCGGCCGAGGGCTTCGGGCCCGGCCTCGAGCTCATCGGCTTCTCGAGCATCCGCGGCTTCCCGAACATCACCGACGAGTTCGCCGGCTGGTTCTCCGACCTCGTCGAGGAGCTCGACCTCGTCCGCACCTCGCTCGCGGTCAACGCCGACATCGGCATCCACCGCGACCGCCTGCTCTCGCAGGACGAGCTCGTCGAGTACATGACGCGGCAGATCGAGGCGGCCGCCAAGCTCGGCTTCCCCGTCGCCCGCGTGCAGATCTCGATCACCCCGGACTCGATGGAGCTGCTCGCGCCGATCGCCGAGAAGCACGGCGTGACCCTCGCGCTCGAGGTGCACGCCGACCAGTACGCCTCGCACCCGCGCATCCTCGCGCTGCGCGACCGCTTCGAGCAGGTCGGCTCCCCGTTCCTCGGCTTCACCGCCGACTGGGGCGCCACCACCAAGGCGTTCGCCCCATCGGCCGTCGAGGCCTACCGCCGCCGCGGCGCGTCCGAGGAGCTGCTCGCCGAGCTCGTCGAGCTGTGGGACGGCTACTACGCAGAGGGCCCGCCCGCCGACCAGGGCGTGCACGGCAAGCGCTTCGGCTCGTTCATCGGCCTCGCCGCCAAGCACGGCCGACCGGACTTCGGCATCGACTTCGCCATCAACGGCACCGGCCTCTTCGGCCCGGCCCGCGTCGAGGACTGGCTCGAGATCATGCCGTGGGTCAAGCACGTGCACGGCAAGTTCTTCGGCATCGACGAGCACGGCGAGGAGCCCTCGGTTCCCGTGCGCGAGCTCATCGCGCTGCTCGTCGAGCAGGGCTACTCGGGCGCCGTCTCGAGCGAATACGAGGGCTGGCACTGGAACCACTGGCAGAGCCCGTTCGACATCATCCGCGCCGAGCACGCCGTGCAGCGCTCCGCGGCAGCGGATGCGGGCTCGCGCATGATCACCGACCCAGCCGAGGCGCGCCGCATCCTCGCCGCCCACCATGCACTGCCCGTACGCGGCTGAGCGCCGGGACCAGAAGGAGAACACCATGACAGACGGAATCGCAGGAACGGGCATCAAGCTCGGCATCACCCTCTACTCGCTGACCTCGGAGTTCGCGGCCGGCCTCTACACGCCGGAGACCCTCGTCGAGGCGGTGCATAAGGAAGGCCTCGGCACCGGCGTCGAGTTCAACATCGCGCAGCTGCTGCGCACCTACCCGGACACCGACAAGGAGTTCGTGAAGTTCTGGCGTGACACCCTCGAGCGCGATGGGCTCGAGCCCAGCGCCGTCGGCACGAACCTCGACATGGGGCGCCGCAAGGACCGCGATATGACGCCGGATGAGGAGTACGAGTTCTTCGCACGCCAGCTGGCGACGGCCAACGACTTCGGCTTCCGCACCGTCGTCATCCGCTCGGCCGGCAAGGAGCTGCTCGCGCGCCTCCTACCGCTCGCCGAGAAGTACGACCAGCGTCTCGGCTATGAGATCCACGCCCCCTCCGGCCCGAATGCCCCGCAGATCCACGCGATCCGCGAGATGTACGAGGAGCTCGGCAGCGAGCGCCTCGGCTTCACGGCCGACTTCAGCTCGACGATGCACAGCCTCTCGCCGCGCCTGCTGCGCACGCTCAGCAGCATGGGCATGCCGGAGGAGTACTTCCCCGTCATGGACGAGATCTGGCGTCGCCCGCAGCCGATGCACGTGCGCAACCAGGCCTTCGAGGACTTCCTCACGGAGGAGAAGTTTGACTTCGCCCGCCTCGGCCCGTTCACGCGCCTGGCCTTCAACATGCACGGTCTCGTCGAGCCGGAGGAATGGCTCGACATCATGCCGCAGATGTTCCACGTGCACGCGAAGTTCTACGACATCGACGAACACGGCGAGGAGCCGGCCATGGACACGGCGCGCATCGTGCGCCAGTTCGTGAAGGGCGGCTACCAGGGCTACCTCTCCAGCGAGTGGGAGGGCCACGCGTTCGCCGACCTCGGCGAGAGCGACCCGGTCGAGCAGGTGCGCCAGCAGCACGCGCTCATGCGCCGTGCCATCGAAGAGACCGCGGCCGAGGCGAACAGCCTCACGGTCGCCTGAGTCAAGGGACGAGAACAACATGGCAACACACAATTCACTCTTCGCCGAGAAGGATGTCACGCGCCGAGAGGACGGCATCAGCGTCTCCGTGCAGATCCCCTGGTACCGCAGCCTCTGGCTGTCGGCCGTCGACAATGTCGAGGTCAACGTCAACGGCGTCGCCATCCCGAAGGACAAGCTGCGCTTCGAGCTGCAGGGCCGCTCGTACACGATCGATGAGCTGCCTGAGCAGTCCGAGACGCTCTGGTTCCTCTCCGACCGGCCCGACATCGTCATCCAACTGGATGAGGTGCCCGCCGCCGGCGACAAGCTCACCGTCGAGGTCGTGCTCACGATGCGTCTCCTCTACATGCAGATCGCGCCGGGCCGCTACGTCACCAACCGCGTCCCTGTCGAGCGTGAGGTAGTGCTCGCATGACCCGGCCGTTGCGCGTGGCCATGATCGGCTACGGCTTCATGGGAGCCGCTCACTCGGTCGGCTGGCGGCAGGCGCCTCGCGTCTTCGGCCTGCCAGCCGAGGTCGAGATGGCGGTTGTGGTCGGGCGCAACGGCAAGGCCGTCGCGGATGCCGCGAAGCAGTGGGGCTGGCAGGAGTCGGCCACCGACTGGCGTGAGGTCATCGTGCGCGACGACATTGACATCGTCGACATCGTCACGCCAGGTGACTCGCACGCTGAGATCGCCATCGCGGCGCTCGAGGCGGGCAAGCACGTCATCGTCGAGAAGCCGCTCTCCAACACGGTCGCCGAGGGTGAGGCGATGGCGGATGCGGCTGCTCGCGCAGCTGAGCGCGGCGTGAAGTCGATGGTCGGGTTCACCTACCGTCGCGTGCCGGCCGTGACCCTCCTACGCGACCTGATCGCGGAGGGCAAGATCGGTCGCATCCACCGGGTGCGCGCCTCCTACCAGCAGGACTGGCTCGTCGACCCGGATGCGCCGCTGTCGTGGCGGCTGCAGAAAGAGCTCGCGGGCTCGGGTGCGCTCGGCGACATCGGGGCGCACGCCATCGACCTCACGCAGTTCGTCACGGGGCAGAACGTCGAGCGGGTCTCCGGCACGATCGACACGATCATCAACGAGCGGCCGCTCGCCGACGGCTCGGGCACCGGGTCGGTGACGGTCGACGACATCGCGATCTTCACCGGACGGCTCTCGGGCGGCGCGCTCGCCTCCTTCGACGCGAGCCGCTTCGCGACGGGCCGCAAGAACGCCCTCGCCATCGAGGTCTCCGGCGAGTTCGGCGCCCTCGCGTGGAACTTCGAGGACCTGAACTCGCTGCAGTACTACGACCGCACAGTCGACAGCCGGGCGCAGGGGTTCGCGCAGGTCCTCGTGACCGAGCCAGTCCATCCCTACGTCTCGGCGTGGTGGCCGGCCGGCCACATGCTCGGCTACGAGCACGGCTTCACGCACCAGGTCGTCGACCTCGTGGGCGCCATCGCCGACGGCGCCCCGCTGCACTCGAGCTTCGAAGAGGGGCTCAGCGTGCAGCGAGTGCTCGACGCCGTCGAGCGCAGCTCGGCCGCCGAGAGCGCGTGGGTCGAGACCCGGTCTGCCGTCGCTGTCTGAGCAGCGCGGCTTCAGCATTCGAGAACGTTAGTTAAGAGGAGAAGCATGTCTCGTCCTGTCACGTTGTTCACCGGTCAGTGGGCCGATCTGCCGTTCGAGGAGGTTGCTCGTCTTGCGGGGGAGTGGGGGTATGACGGTCTGGAGATCGCCTGCTGGGGTGATCACCTGGATCCGTGGCGGTGGGATGACGCCGAGTACGTCCAGGGGCGTCTCGACATCCTGGAGCGCAATGGTCTGAAGGTGTGGACGATCTCGAACCATTTGAAGGGGCAGGTGGTGTGCGACGACCCGATCGATCAGCGGCACCGCGACATCGTCTCCGACCGGGTCTGGGGCGACGGCGAGCCCGAGGGCGTGCGGCAGCGGGCCGCGGAAGAGCTGAAGAACACGGCCCGGTTGGCGGCAGCGTTGGGCGTGAAGACGGTGACCGGCTTCACTGGGTCGTCGATCTGGAAGTACGTGGCGATGTTCCCGCCCGCCACGGAGGCGATGGTGGATGCGGGCTATCAGGATTTCGCGGACCGGTGGAACCCGATCCTGGACGTGTTCGAGGAGGTCGGGGTGCGGTTCGCGCACGAGGTGCACCCGTCGGAGATCGCGTACGACTACTGGACCACGAAGCGCGCGCTGGAGGCGATCGGGCATCGGGAGTCGTTCGGGTTGAAGTGGGATCCGTCGCACATGGTGTGGCAGGACATCGACCCGGTGGGGTTCCTGTGGGACTTCCAGGACCGCATCTTCCATGTGCATTGCAAGGACACGAAGAAGCGCCTGTCGAATGGTCGGAATGGTCGCTTGTCGTCGCATCTGCCGTGGGCGGATCCGCGGCGGGGCTGGGACTTCATCTCGACCGGGCACGGGGATGTGCCGTGGGAGGACTGCTTCCGCATGCTGAACGCGATCGGCTACGAGGGTCCGTTGTCGGTGGAGTGGGAGGACGCGGGCATGGACCGCCTTGTCGGCGCGCCGGAAGCGTTGGGGTTCGTGCGCAAGCTCTCCACGTACCGCCCGTCCGAGGCGGCGTTCGACTCGGCCTTCTCCACGAAGCAGGACTAGCGGGCGGGCCTCGCGCACCGAGCAGGCCTCACCTCTCGCTGAAGCCGCGGCATCCGCACGAGAAACGCACGTTCCAGACGTCGGGAACGTGCGTTTCTCGTGTGTCGGGCGACGCGCATCCGCGACCTGTCGGCGAACCGCCCGCCCTGCTGACCCGGCCGCAGCCACACCAGAGATGTAGGTTCCTGGCGTCAGGAACCTACATCTCTCGTGTGTTTGATGTGGTGGGTGTGGAGCTGGCGGGAGTTGGAACGAGTGGGACGGTGCAGGCAGCGCGTCACCGGGTGGCGGCGGTGGATACGCCGTCTGCGATGGCCTCGCGTGCGAGCGCCAGGTGGGCGCGGGTTGCCTGCTCCGGCGTGAGCGTGTCGATCCACTCGTGGCCGCCCCACTCGCTGCAGAGCGTGCCCGTGAAGCCGACGGCGGCGAGCTCACTCGAGATCTCTCGGATGGGGTTCGAGATGCGGCCGTCGCTGTCGTCGAGGTCCCAGAACTTCAGGTGCACGCCGCTCGCGAGGGGCAGGATGTCGCGCAGCTCACGTGCATCCGACCGCCCGAACCGGATGACGAGGTTCATGAACATGGTGTGCACCGGCGGCGGCACGGTGCCGTCGCGGAGCTCGCCCTGGACGGTGGCGAGCGTGGCCGGGTTCCGCCAGTCGCCTTCGAGCGCATCGACGAGTGCCGGGTCGACCCCACCGGCCCGTAGCTTCGCGAGGTAGCTCGGCGGCAGCGACGGCATGAGCATGCTGATGTCGACGAGCAGGCGGATGCGGGGGTCGTCGATCGCGGCGACCGTTTCGACGGCGGCCGCATGCTGTGGCTTATCGGGCGACTGCTGGCCCTGGAGCTCCTCGTAGAGTGTGAGGCCGTGCTCGTGCAGGTCGGGGAGGAGCCGTTCGAGCAGTGCGGGGCCGGCCTGGCCGATCGGCAGGCGGATGCCCTCGGCGCCCAGTCGTTGGGCACCGCGCAGCTGGGGGAGGAGGAACTCGTAGCGCTCGTCCTCCGAGCGACGCGTTGTCGCCGTCAGCCAGTCGTCGAGGCTCGCCCCGACGATGCTCACGGAGGTTCCCGTGGCGTCGAGGGTCTCGCGGATGCTGGCCGTCTCGGCGTCCGCCGGGCTCGGGAATGTGCGCCAGGTCTGCGCGGCTTCCAGCTCGATGATGCTCGCTACGCCTGATGCGCCGATCGAGGCTGCGATCTCGGGGGAGGTGCGGTCGGCGACCATGAGCTCCGGCGACCAGTTGAAGGCGGATGCGGCGAGCGTCCATCCGCCGGGCAGCTGCGCGTTCACACTTGGCTCCCGACGGGGTCGAGTGCCACGTCACGGGATGCGCGCGGGGCCGTGAGCGGTGCGTCCAACTCGAGCCTGCGGGCGGCCGCGAACGGGAGGATGAGCGGCTGGCCTGGGCCCGCGCCCATGTTGGGGATGAGCAGCTTGAAGGCGACGAGCACTTCATGCGTGCCGGGGTCGAGGGGCACGTCGGATCGCACGACGATCCTGTCCTGCACGAACCACCACGTCGGGCTGGGTGCGAGCTCGGGAAGCGGCACGGTGTCTCCGTCGATCGTCACGCGGAGGTCGTGGAGGCTCGCGAGCGGCAGGGAGCGGATCCAGGGGAGTGAGACGCGGAGGGAGAAGCCTGTGTCTTCGCTGCGCAGTGCGTCGTCGAGCAGGATCGCGAGGCTCACGAACGTGCTCCCCGGGGTGCGCGGATGCGCGTGGCGTTGGTGGGCATGACACTCCTTTGTGACGGCCATCTTCGGCTTTAGGAGTGAACCTACCTGCTTATGTCGAAAATCGGAAGAAGTGGATGCTGGTGGCGCTGCGTGGATCAGCGCCCGAGCGCGAGCCCTGCGATCGTGGGGCGTCCATCCGCGAACCAGCGGGTGAACGTCTCCTCGAAGAGCTGCTCGCGCACCATCGCCGCCCCGCCACGCAGGGGTTCTCGCACGTCGTTGGCGGAGACGACGATGTTGAGGTCGCGCGTGGCGAGGGGGAGTGAGTGCTCGTAGACGCGCTGCCTGACCTCGGCGAGGAAGATCTCGCCGGCGGAGGCGAGGGCACCGCCGACCACGATGACCTTCGGGTTGAACATGTTGACGAGGGCTGAGATCGATTCGCCGATGATCTTCGCCGAGCGCTGCGCGAGCTGGATGGCGAGGGCGTCGCCGTCCTCCGCGCACATCGCGATCAGCTCGGGGTTGAGCTCTTCCCCCGCACGGGCGCGCCGCGCGAGGAGTCCGTCGTCCCCTGCATCGATCGCGAGCTGGGCGTCGCGGACAAGCGCCCAGCCGCCTGCCTCGGCTTCGAGGCAGCCGATCTTGCCGCACCGGCACTGCGAGGTCGAGCCGAACACCTTCACGTGGCCGATGTCCCCCGCCGCGCCGTTCGCGCCGCGGTGGATGCGCCCCCGTGAGACGAGGCCTGCTCCGATGCCCGAGCCGACCTTGACGTAGATGAGGTCGACCGACGGCACCTGACGATTCGTGCGCTCGTTGAGCGCGAGGAGGTTCGCGTCGTTGTCGACCCAGACGGGCGCGTCGAAGCGCTGCTCGAAACGGCGGCGGATGTCGAAGCCGTTCCAGCCCGGCATGATAGGCGGGGCCACGGGGCGGCCGGAGTCGAAGTCGACGGGCCCTGGAACGCCGACGGCGATTCCCCAGACGGGAAGCTCGCTGCCCCGGCTCTTCGCGTCCGCGGCGAGGAGCTCCTCGACGAGCTCGAGGGCGGCGTCCAGTGTCGCGGCCGGTCCGCTCGAGATCTCCCAGTCGAGGTGGGCCTGGGCGATCACGTCGCCTTCGAGCTGTGCCAGGCCGACGTGGATGTGCAGCGCGCCGAGCGCGCAGACCACGATGAGGCCGCTCTCGCCTCGGAAACGCAGCGTACGTGGCGCGCGGCCACCGGATGAGGGGCCGACGTCGCCCTCTTCGAGGAAGCCCATGCTGATGGCCTGTTCGACTCGCTGGGTGACGACCCCGCGGCCGAGGCCCGTGACCGTGCCGATCTGCGGGCGGGTCTGGGCCTCGCCCATTCGCACGAGGTTGACGACGCGGAGGAGGCTCGTGACTTCGTCGGTTTGAGCACCGAAGCGCAGCGTTGACTCTCTCATGGCCGAACTGTACCCAATATGTCGACCTTGCGTCGCAGGGAATGCCCAGATACGTTCGTCCACAACGATCTTTCGCACGAAACATACAAAAGCGGACAAGGAAGTCATCGCATGTGGTCAGTCGGCGTCATCGGGGCCGGGCCGGGCGTCTCTGCGCTCCACCTCCCCACCCTGGCTCGCTTGCCTGAGCTGTTCCAGGTCGTGCACATCGCCGATTCGGGGAGCGGCCGTGCGGCCGCGCTCGCGCATTCCGTCGGTGCCCGCAGCGGCTCCAGTGCCGACGAGGTGTTCCAGGATGCGCGTGTGCAGGTGGCGCTCATCTGCTCGCCGCCCACCGAGCACGCGGCGCACGTGCGGGCCGCTATCGAGGCCGGGGTCGCCGGCATCCTGTGCGAGAAGCCCCTCGCCACGACCGTCGCCGAGGCGGAAGCGCTGGTTGCCGTCTGTCGCGAGCGGGGAGTCGCGCTGCTCATCGGCACGAATCATCTCTATGACCCCGGGTGGGTGCAGGCTCGGCGGGCGATCGGGGAGTTGCGCGCGCCAGTCGACAGTGTGCAGGTCACGCTGTCGTTGCCCCCGAACGACCGCTACCACCGGCTGGTCACCGAGGTTCCTGCAGGCGAGGCTCCTTCCGTGCGGCATCCACCGCCCGGGCTCCCCGCCCACGTGCAGGCGGGCATCGTGCGGCAGCTCGTATCTGGCCTCGCGATCCATGACCTGCCCGCTGTCCGTGATCTGCTTCCCGGGTTCAATGGCATCGACTACGCGCGCTTCGTCGCCCCGCTCGGGTTCGTTCTCGGCTACCGCTCGGGTGGTGCCAGCGTGCAGGTCGCGGCCATCATGCGGGAGGGCGGGGCGGATGCGCGGTGGCGGCTGACGGCGTCGGCGGGGGAGGCGCGCGTCGATGTCGACTTCCCGCCGGCGTTCGTGCACGCCGGGGCCGCACGCGTGACGGTGCGTCATGCTGACGGTTCGGTCGGCTCACCACCGAGGTCGCCGCGTGACGGCTACGAGGCAGAGTGGCTCGCCCTCGCAGAGCTGCTCTCCGGCGGTGCTCCGCTCGAGTATGACGAGCAGCTGGAGGACACCCGCTACGCCCTCGAGCTCGCCGCGGCCGCCGCGGCGCACATCCAGGCGAGCGCCTCGTGAGCGCGCGCGTGCCCGTCTTCGTGCCGCCTTTCGAGCGTGACGCGGCCGGCCCTCGTGGCGACGTCCTGGCTGCCTATCGCGCGGCGATCCAAGCGCTGCCGTTGAGTGCGGAGGCTGCGGGAGGGGCGGAGGGGGCGGTGGTCGTCGTGGACGGCCGTGCCACGGGTGGCTGGGCTGCCGGGCTCGACGCCGCCCTGGCCGCGGGCGCGCTCGGTGTCGTCGTCGACGAGGCGGTCCTGTTGGATGCGGATGCGGTGGCGGATGCGAGTGTTGGAGCGAACTCGGGCACACATGTGCGCGCGGGCGCCGGTGCAGGTGCGCCCATGAGCGCAGGCGTGGCATCGGCGGCGGGTTGGGTACCCGTGCTGGTCGCGCGGCGGTTCCTCCCGAGGGGTCTCGCTGATGGGGTGGGTGCGCTCGTGGAGCCTCTGACGGATGGGGCTCGACTGGTCACTGTCGAGGTCGGGGGCGCGGCCTCGAGCGGCGTCCTGCGAGACGCGCTCGGCTGGGCTCGGGTGCTCACCGGGTCGCAGCTGACGCTGACGGCTGTGCGAGGGGGAGGGCGGGGTGTGATCGCGCTGGCCGAGTCGGAGCGCGGTTTCCCGGCGTCCATCTCCTGGCAGCGAGGATCCGGACCTGCCTGGTTGCGAGTCTCCGCGCTCGGCGCGACGGAGATCGAGGTGCTCGTCGATGCGGGGATGGGCGTCGCGGTGTGTGCCGTGCGATCCGCGCGGGGTGAGCAGGTCGTCCGGGATGGCTATGAGGACGGGCCGCGCGGCCAGCTGCGTCGCGCGATCGAGGCGGTACGTGCATGCGAACCGCTGGATGATGTGACCGGCGTGCTGGCAGACCTGGAGCTCCAGCGGCGGATTCAGGACGCGGTCTGGTCGCCGCAAGGCGGAGATGCGCGACTTGCAGACCATCTTTAGTTGTTTTTCTACATAAGTCTCGGTAGGGTGGTTCAGACGCAGGGGTTCCACGAACCCGTCACCGGCCGCGACGCAGCGGCCGAGGGCACACCATGTCGCGTAGATCGTCCGATCGTTCGGGCCCTTTTATGCCACTCTCACCGTTGAGACTCCGTCTCCTTGTCGCATCCCTCCTCACCGTCTCCTTCCTCGGCGCCCTCGACCACACCGTCGTGTCGACCTCGCTCGCGACCATCGCGGGCGACCTCGGCGCGCTCGAGCAGATGGGCTGGGTCGTCGTCAGCTACACGCTCGCGAGCACCGTCCTCCTGCCCGTGCTCGGCAAGCTCGGCGACATCGTCGGGCCCCGCGCCGTGTTCCTGTCGTCGCTCGTCCTGTTCCTCATCGCCTCGCTCGCGTGCGGGTTCGCCCCGAACATGGGGCTGCTCATCGTCGCTCGCGTATTCCAGGGCATGAGCTCGGCAGGGCTGCAGCTCATGTCGCAGACGATCATCGCGCAGGTCACGAGCCCGCGCGCCCGCCCCAAGTACATGGCCATCATCGGGGCGGCGTTCCCCGTCGCGATCCTCATCGGACCCCTGCTCGGCGGCATCATCGCCGACAACTGGGGCTGGCAGTGGGTGTTCTGGGTGAACCTCCCCGTGGGGGTGGCCGCCCTGGTCTTCGCGCTCGTCGCGATCCCGAGCATCCCCCGCGCGTCGGCCCCCGGGTTCGACGTCCTCGGCTCGGTCACCTTCACCGCGGCACTCGTCGCTCTCGTGCTCGGCGTGAGCTGGGTCGCCGACCCCGAGCTGCTCACCCCCGCTCTCTCAGCCTTCGGCATCGCCCTCGCCGCGTTCGCGCTGTTCTTCTGGGCAGAGGTGCGCGCCGCCAACCCGGTGGTGCCGCTCCACATCTTCAAGAACCGCACCGTCGCGGCGGGCACGGCGCTCTCCGCGATCATCGGCGTCGGCCTCTTCTCCATCACCGCCTACCTCCCCACCTATGTGCAGGTGGCGTACAGCACCACCGCGACCGTCTCCGGGCTCGTGCCCATCGCCACCGTCATGGGGATGCTCGTGAGCAACCTCCTCACGGGCTTCCTCGCCAGTCGCTCGGGTCGCTACCGCGTCTACCCGATCGTCGGCACGGCACTGGGCGCCGTCGGGCTCCTCATCATGTCGATGCTCCCCGTCGGGCTCCCGCTCTGGGTGCCGATGGTCGTCATGTTCGCCGTCGGGCTCGGCACCGGCTCGTTCATGAGCCTCATCGTCGCAGTCGTGCAGAGCGCCGCCCCCAAGAACGCCACGGGCGCCGTCACGGCGAGCGTCAACATCGTCCGCCAAGTCGGGTCGACCGTCACGACCGCCATCATCGGCGGGGTCATCGGGGCCGGCGTCGCCGCCATGCTGCCCATCGGATTCGACGCCGCAAGCCTCACACCGCAGCTCGTGCACGGCAGCGACGCGGCCTTCCAGGCCACCGTCGCCGAGATCTACCGCGACGTCTTCGCGCCCATCTTCATCGGCCTCTCCGCCGCGTACGCCGTCGGCTTCGTCGCCGCGCTCCTGCTCCCGCCAGGGCGCCTCTCCAACGAGACGGGGAGCATCCCCGTCGTCGCCGAACCCCAGAACGAGCCGGCGTCGCGCGCCTGAGCACGGCAGCCGCATCCACTCACCCCTCACTTCCAAGGAGGAAGCACATGACCAAGAACCCAGTCGTCGCGATCGTCGGCAGCGGACCCATCGGGGCCGCCTACGCGCGGATCCTCCTCGAGACGAACCCCGACGTGCGTGTCACGATGTTCGAAGCGGGCCCACAGCTCACCGACATCCCCGGTGAGAGCGTGCGCAACATCGCCGACCCCGCCGAGAAGGAACTGGCCCGTGAGCGGTCGCAGGGACCACAGGCCGGCGACTTCCGGGAGTCGCTCGGCATCCCCAAGGCGGCCGTCGTCGAGGGCATGTTCACGGCTCGGCAGGGCACGCACCTCCTCGACTTCGGCGGCGAGGGCTCCGCGCACACCGAGACGTTCCCCGCCGCGGCCGCCTCCACCAACGTCGGCGGCATGGGCGCGCACTGGACCTGCGCGACCCCCGCCCCCGAGTTCAGCGAGCGCGTCGACTTCATCGAGAACGCCGAATGGGATGACCTGCTCGCGAACGCCGAGCGACTGCTGCACGTGCAGTCGGCGGCCTTCGCCGACTCCGGCGTGGGCGCTGCGATCCGCTCGCTCCTCTCCGAGGAGTTCTCCGCAGAACTGCCGGAGGGCTTCGGGCCGAGCACGCTCCCCGTCGCGGGCGACGCGCAGCCAGACGGCACCGTCCGCTGGGCGGGTGCCGACGTCGTCTTCGGCCCGCTCGTCGAAGCAGGCAACCCCCTCGCGGAGCGCTTCGAGCTGCGCGACCTCACCCTCGTGCGTCGCGTCGAACGCGACGCCGACACCGGCAGCGTCACCGGCCTGACCGTCGAGGACCTCCGCACGGGAGAGACGAGCTTCTTCACCGCCGACGCCGTGGTCGTCGCTGCCGACGCCTTCCGCTCCCCGCAGCTCCTCTGGGCCTCCGGCATCCGCCCGGCCGCGCTCGGCCGCTACCTCACCGAGCACCCCGTCGTCATCTCGACCGTCGCACTCGACCCCGAGGGCATGGCGCGATTCGCCACCGACGCCGACCTCGAAGAGGAACTCGCCCGCCGAGCCCTCAACCCGGCCGACCCCGTCGGCGCCGTCAACCGCATCCCCTTCTCCGAACCCGACCACCCCTTCTCCCTGCAGGTCATGTACGCCGAGAACCCGCCGTTCCCGCTCGACCCCGCGCATCCGCACGCCGGCAACCGCTGGGGATACGTGAACATGGGATACGGGATGCGCAAGCACCCGCGCGTCGAAGACGGCATCACGTTCCACGACGACGAGCTCGACTACCGCGGCTTCCCCAACATGACCGTCGACTACGCGCTCACCGACGTGGAGAAGACGGAGATCGCCGCCGGCGAAGCGCACCTGCGCCGCGCCGGCGAGAAGCTCGGCACCTTCATCGCCGAGCCGCGCCTCCTGCCGAACGGGTCGAGCCTCCACTACCAGGGCACGATGCGCGCCGGCGCGAACGACGACGGCACCACCGTCGCCGACCCCTACTCACGGGTCTGGGGCATCGACAACCTCTACGTCGGCGGCAACGGGCTCATCCCCACCGCCACCACGATGAACCCCACACTGATGAGCGTCGCCATCGCGGTCCGCGGAGCGCGCAAGCTCGCAGAAGAACTCGCGTAAGGGCGTCGGGGCGCGGCAGCTCTCGTGAGTCGCCGCGCCCCCTTCATCGCGCTGTCCTCGTCGTCGGAGTCTCGGGGTGGTTTCCTCGCCTCCGGATGGGGTGCGGCGCATCCCGAAGTGCGAAAGCCATCCCCAGCCGCGCACGCTGGGCGCAGTTCGGGCATCGGCGTTCCCTCGCTGGTGGCTGCAACGGCAGGACCAGCCTTCTCGGGCTGGAAGATTCGCTTCGTTCGGGGAAAGTTCCCACAACGAAGCGAGGTTTCCAACTCGAACGTCTTGGCGCTGGCGTGTGCTCGCCCTCGACCGCGATGTCGGCGGCCGCCGCTACCATTGCCTCGGTTCGACCGCGCACCGGTCGGCGACTCGAAGGGGAGCAGTCATGGCCGCATTCGCAGAGGGCATTCCATCGTTCGCAGAAGGCCTGCCGCGCCCGAACGTCACGATCGACGAGGTGCGTCGCATCGCGGCCGAGCTGTACGGCGTCGCTGGTGAGGTTCGCGAGCTCGGCAGCCAGCAGGACCGCAACTTCCTGTTCACCGAGTCTGCTTCCGCCACGGAGGCGCACGGCCGCCGCGTCCTCTTCAAGATCAGCAACCGCGCCGTGCGCCGCGACGAGATCGAGGCGCAGAACGAGGCCATGCGGCGGATGCACGCCGCGGGTCACCCGTCGCCCGCCCCGCTCCCCAGTGTCAACGGCCGCGACATCGAGACGGCTGACGTGGACGGGGCACCGCACAGCATCCGCCTGCTGACGTTCGTCGAGGGCACGCCCCTCATCGACTTCGAGCACTTCTCCGCCGACACGATCGCGGCCATGGGCACGCTCGTCGGGCAGGTCGTCGCGACGCTCGCCGGCTTCGAGCATCCGGGACTCGACCGTGCGCTGCAGTGGGACCTGCGCGTCGGCGAGCAGCTCGTCGAGGAGCTCATCGGCTACGTCGTGGAGCCCGAACGGCAGGCCTTCGTGCTCGGCGCGCTCGAGGACGTCACGGCCGCGCTGGCCCCGGTCAAGGACGAACTGCCGCTGCAGGCCATCCACGGCGACCTCACCGACGACAACCTCGTCGCGACGGCTGGTGCCCTCGGACGCCCGGAGCTGTCGGGCATCATCGACTTCGGCGATGTGGGAACGGGGTGGCGCGTCGCCGAGCTCGCCGTCGCCTGCACCGCCGTGTTCCACCACGACCCGGCCAGACCGCTCGCCGTCCTGCCACTCATCCGCGCCTTCGACGAGGTGGTGCCGCTCACCGACGCCGAGATCGACGCACTGTGGCCGCTCATCGTGCTCAGAGGCGCGACCCTGGTGGTGAGCGGGCTGCAGCAGGTCGCCATCGACGAGGGCAACGACTACGCAGAGGCGGCGCTCAACCGCGAATGGACCATCTTCGCCGTCCCGGCCGCCCTCGACTCGCGCGTCGCGACGTCCGCGATCCGACGAGCACTCGGACGCACGGTTGCGCCAGGACCAGACGCGGCACCCAGCGGCGCGACGCTCCTCGACCCCGAACTCGCGCGCCGCACCCGAATCATCACGCTCGACCACACGAGCACGGCACTGCGCGACGGCTCCTGGCTCGGTGACGAAGGGGCCGAAGCCGAAGCGCAGCTGCTGCTGCTCGCCGCTCGCACAGGCGGGGTCGCCGCGACCCGTTTCGGGGAGCCGCGACTCACCCGCTCGGTGGGCGTCTCCCGTGACGCCCCCGCCAACGTCGCCACCGGCGTCGAGCTGTACAGCACAGGCGACCTCGCACTGACGGCGCCCTTCGCGGGACTCGTGTCCTCGGCCGAGGGACACGTCACGCTGACGGACGGCACCCGCACCCTGGTCATCGCCGGTGCCCGCGGGCTCATCGAGGGCCGCTCGCTCGAAGGAGAGAGCGCAGCTGTCCCCACCCGCGTCGACGAGGGTGACCCCTTCGCTGAGATCGCCGGCTGGGCGCAGGTCTCCCTGCAACTCGGCGAGGTGTCGGCGGTGGACGCCGCTGCCGCGCCGGTGCCGCGCTTCGTGACCGCCCAGGAGTTCCCGGCCTGGCTCGCCGTCATCGGCGACCCGAGCGAGCTCATCGGGCTGGCCCCGAGCGAGGCCCGAGCGGAGGGAGCCGGAGCCGGCGAGACCCTCCGCGCGCGACTCGACACCTACGCGCCCCTGCAGGGCCACTACTACGCGCATCCGCCGCAGTTCGAGCGCGGCTGGCGCGAGATGCTCATCGACACCGACGGCCGCCACTACCTCGACATGGTCAACAACGTCACCGCCCTCGGCCACGGGCATCCCGTGCTCGCGGACACGGTCGCGCAGCAATGGCGCATGCTCAACACCAACTCACGGTTCAACTACGCGTCGGTCGCCGAACTCAGCACCCGGCTCCTCGAGACCCTGCCCGACGGCTTCGACACCGTGCTGCTCGTCAACAGCGGCACCGAGGCCGTCGACCTCGCACTCCGGCTCACGAAAGCTTTCACGGGGCGCGACGACGTCGCCTGCGTCGAGGAGTCGTACCACGGCTGGTCGTACGCGGCCGATGCCGTGTCCACATCCACGTCAGACAACCCGCTCGCCGCCGAGCTGCGCGCACCATGGGTGCACGCCTTCGACGCGCCGAACGGCTACCGGGGCACGCATCGAGGTGAGGACGCGGGCCAGCGGTACGCGGCGGATGCGCTCGCCGAGCTCGAGCGCCTCGCCGCCGCCGGAACCCCGATCGGCACGTTCATCGCCGAGCCGCGGAACGGCAACGCGGGTGCCATCGAGGTGCCCCCGGGCTACCTCGCCGCCGTCTACGACGCGGTACGCGCCGGCGGGGGAGTCGTCATCTCCGACGAGGTCCAGGTCGGGTACGGGCGGCAGGGCGACGTGTTCTGGGGCTTCGAACAGCACCCCGGCCCTGACGGCGAGCCCATCGTGCCGGACGTCGTCACCGTTGCGAAGGCCATGGGCAACGGGCATCCGCTCGGCGCCGTCATCACGCGCTCCGAGATCGCCGAGGCCCTCGCCGACCAGGGCACCTTCTTCTCCTCCGCCGGCGGCTCCACGCTCAGCGCGAGGCTCGGCATGACCGTGCTCGACATCATGCGTGACGACCGGCTGCAAGAGAACGCGCGCGAGGTCGGCGGCTACCTGCGCGAGCAGCTGCTGGGCCTCGCCGAACGGCAACCGCTGATCGGCGCCATCCACGGACGCGGGCTGTACCAGGGCATCGAGCTGGTGCGCGACCGCGAGACCCTCGAGCCGGCCGCGGCCGAGACGCTCGCCCTCTGCGACCGGATGCTCGCCATCGGCATCATCGTGCAGCCCACCGGCGATCGCGGCAACGTGCTCAAGGTGAAGCCGCCGCTGTGCTTCACGAAGGAGAGCGCCGACACCTTCGTCGCCGCCCTCGACGAGGTCCTCACCCGCGGCCTCTGACCGCGCCCACGCCGCCCGCCCCGCGCGGGCTGCGACGGATGCCAGCTGAGCGGTAGACTCGTCTCCCGGTGTGCCGGGAAGTCTGGTCGGCGGCCGTGCCGGTTTCCGCGGCCGGTCTCAGACGTCAGGAGAACCATGACAGCACCCGCCACACGACCGACAGGCTTCGCGCGACTGAACGCGTGGATCATGCGCGAGACCACCGGAGGGGCCCTCCTCCTGTTCGCGGCCGCCATCGCCCTCATCTGGGCGAACTCGCCGTGGCGCGGAGGCTACGAGGCGCTCAGCGCGATCACGATCGGTCCCGCCGCCATCCACCTCGACCTGTCGCTCGCGACCTGGGCGGCCGACGGCCTGCTCGCCGTCTTCTTCTTCACCGTCGGCGTGGAGCTGAAGCACGAGTTCGTCTCGGGCAGCCTCCGCAAGCCGAAGGAGGCGGCGGTGCCCGTCCTCGGCGCCGTCGCGGGAATGGCGATGCCTGCCATCCTCTACGTGATCGCGGTAACCGTCCTCGGAGACACCTCCGCGCTCCACGGCTGGGCGATCCCGACAGCGACGGACATCGCCTTCGCCCTCGGAGTCCTCGCCATCTTCGGACGCGGCCTCCCGCGCGGAGTCCGCACCTTCCTGCTGACGCTCGCGGTCGTCGACGACCTCCTTGCGATCGTCATCATCGCCATCTTCTACACGGCGGGCATCAACCTGCTCGCACTGCTCGGATCGCTCGTCGCGGTCGGCGTCTTCCTGCTCGTCGTCCGCTCCAAGCGCCCCTCCTGGTGGCTGCTGCTGCCGATCGCGCTCATCGCCTGGGCGCTCATGCACGAGGCCGGGGTGCACGCGACCATCGCGGGAGTGCTCCTCGGCTTCTGCGTGCCGTCCAAGAAGATCCACGGCGAAACCGACTCGCGCACGCATCTCTTCGGCGACAAGATCGGTCCGTTCTCGTCTGGCTTCGCACTGCCCGTCTTCGCGTTCTTCGCCGCCGGAGTGAACGTCGTGGATGGCGATGGCCTCGGAGCGGTGCTCTCACAGCCCGTGTTCGTAGCGATCGCAGCGGCGCTCGTGCTCGGAAAGCTCGTCGGCGTGCTCGGCATGACGGCGCTGGTCGTGAAGCTGACGCCGCTGAGGCTCCCCGACGCGATCGGCGTCAGAGACCTGCTCCCGGTCGGCTTCCTCACCGGCATCGGCTTCACCGTCTCACTGCTCATCGCCGAGCTCTCGTTCCCCGACTCGGAGCATACGGCGGCTGCCAAGCTCGCCGTGCTCGGTGGCAGCCTCCTCGCAGCCGTGCTCGCTGCCATCACCCTGCGTCACGACGCGAAGCGCGCTCGCAGCGACGACATGAATGAGGACGGCATCCCCGACATCGACAGGACGCCGATCGGAAGCGACGCCGACGAGTCCGAGATCGACGCCCACGTCGACGGGCGCGACGCGCAGCCGCACACCAAGGAGAGCTGACTCCAGCGCCAGCCGAGAAGAGCCGGGCCCGCATCCACGTGCCAGTGGATGCGGGCCCGGCTCTTCTCTGCGGGTCAGGTACGCCGGGTCAGCCGCGCGCCTTGGCTTCGTCGACGACGGTGACGGGGCCCGTCACGCTGAGCTCGTTCTCCCAGCAGTGCACGCCCTGGAGCTCCGGGAGGCGTGAGCGCGTGAAGACGGGATCCTTGCCCAGCTTGCGCTGGTCGGTGTAGTCCTTCAGCAGCTTGAAGGCCACGCCGGAGAGGAGGCCGATGGCGACGAGGTTCACGAGCGCCATGAGCCCCATGATGCCGTCTGCCGTGTTCCAGATGAGGTCGGCCGAGGCGATGGACCCGAGGAGGACGACGGCCACGACGGCGAAGCGGTAGACGCGGAGCACGGTCTTGTTCGGGTTGATGAACTCGATGTTCGATTCGCCGTAGTAGTAGTTGCCGATGATCGAGCTGAACGCGAGCAGGAAGATGATGATGCTCAGCAGGATGTTCGACCACGGCCCAAGCGCCCCGACGACGGCCGCTTGCGTGAGCGCGATCCCTCGTTCTGCCCCCGCGAGGTCCGGCGTCGAGACGAGGACGATGAAGGCGGTGATCGAGCAGACCAGGAACGTGTCGAAGTAGACTCCGAGCGTCTGCACGAGGCCCTGCTTGACGGGGTGGGTGACCGCGGCGCTGGCGCCTGCGTTCGGGGCTGAGCCGAGGCCCGCCTCGTTCGAGAACATGCCTCGCTTGACGCCGGTCATGATGATGGTGCCCACGGTTGCGCCGAGCACCTCGTTGAAGCCGAACGCCTGCGTGAAGATCTGTCCGAACACGACCGGCAGCTGGTCGATGTTCATGCCGACGATGACGATGCCCATGAGCAGGTACATGAGGGCCATGAGGGGCACGACGGCCTGCGTGATCGAGGCGATGCGGTGCACGCCGCCGAAGATGACCAGCGCGGTCAGGACGGCGAGGACGATGCCGACGACCCACGGGATCCAGCTGACGTCGCCGTCGAAGCTCGCCGAGACGGTCGCGGAGATGGTGTTCGCCTGGAGGGAGCTGAAGGCGAAGGGGAAGCAGATGACGAGGATGACGGCGAAGAGGATGCCCATCCAGCGCGACTTCAGCCCGTACTGCATGTAGTAGGCGGGCCCGCCGCGGAAGCTGTCCTTGTCGCGAACCTTGTAGAGCTGCCCGAGCGTGGACTCCACGAAGCTCGACGCGCCGCCGATGAACGCCATCGCCCACATCCAGAACACTGCGCCTGGCCCGCCGATGGCGATCGCGGTGCCGACGCCGGCGATGTTGCCGACTCCGACTCGCGACGCGGCGGAGATCGTGAACGCCTGGAACGCGGAGACCGACTGCGGCTCGCCCGCATCGTTGAGGGGGGTCTTGTTCGTGAGGGTGCGGAACATCTCCGGGATGAGGCGGAACTGGACCACGCCGGAGCGGATGGTGAAGTACACGCCGAGCAGGGCCAGGATGGGCAGCACTGCCCACGTCCACAGCAGATCACCGCCGGCGAGTATGAGTTCGTTGATGAAGTCCATAGTGTGAGTATGCCCGCAGGGAAGTTTCGCTGGAGTAACGATGCGGACTACTGGGATGGGCGACATCGCACCGGTCCCGTGCGCGGACGCTCCTGCAACGAGTCTCGGGATGGGTTCCACGTTTCCGGATGGGCTGCAACCCATCCCGAAGCGTGGAACCCATCCCGAGTCAGAGGGGGCGTCCGCGATGCGAGCGACCTAGTGCGCCATCTCGCCCTGCAGCGAGGCTGCGGCCGGAACGTCGGCGTCGACCGGAGCCTTGCGCACCCACTTCTTGAGCGCGACGACGGTCAGGCCGGAGATGACGGTTCCGATGAGGATCGCGAGCACGAACCAGAGCAGGTTGCCGATGGCGAAGAACACGAAGATTCCGCCGTGGGGTGCCTGCGAGGTGACGCCCGTCGCCATGGTGATGGCGCCGGTGGCCGCGCCGCCGAGGATGCTGGCGGGGATCACGCGCAGCGGGTCGGCTGCGGCGAAGGGGATGGCGCCTTCGGAGATGAAGGCGGCGCCGAGGAGCCAAGCGGCACGGCCGTTCTCCTTCTCCACGGGGGAGAAGAGGCGAGGCGCGATGGTTGTCGCGAGTGCCATGGCGAGCGGCGGGACCATGCCGGCTGCCATGACGGTTGCCATGATCATCCAGGGTGCCTGGTTGTCGAACGATCCGGCGCCGAGGCCGGCGACTGCGAACGCGTAGGCGACCTTGTTGACGGGGCCTCCGAGGTCGAAGCACATCATGGTGCCGAGGATGATGCCGAGGAGCACGGCGCTGGCGCCGGTGAGGCCGGTGAGCCAGGTGTTGAGGCCGTTGGTGAGGGCCGCGATGGGGCCGCCGAGGAGGATCACCATGAGGCCGGAGGCGATGATGGAGCCGACGAGCGGGATGATGACGACCGGCATGAGGCCGCGCATCCAGCGGGGCACGTTCCACGAGCCGATCCAGTAGGCGGCGCCACCTGCGATGAGGCCACCGACGATGCCGCCGATGAAGCCGGCGCCCATGATGCCTGCGACGGCACCGGCGACGAAGCCGGGCGCGATGCCTGGTCGGTCGGCGATCGCGTAGGCGATGTAGCCGGCGAGGGCTGGTACGAGGAAGCCCATCGAGGCTTGGCCGATGGCGGATGCGACGGCGCCGAGGTAGACGAGGAGGCCCGAGCGGGTTGCCTCGTCCGGCGGCAGGTTGAAGAGGGAGTTCTGCAGGATGATGTCGGTGTTGCGGCCGTCGCTGACGATGTCGTAGCCGCCGAGGAGGAAGCCGAGGGCGATGAGGAGGCCGCCACCTGCGACGAACGGGATCATGTAGCTGACGCCGGTGAGCAGCCAGCGCTTGATGCGGGCGCCGACGCTCTCGTTGGCGTTGTTCTCGGAGGCTTCGCTGGAGTCGGCGGCCGGGACGCGCTTGGCGTTCGGGTCCTTGGCTGCGGCGACGGCCTCGTTGAGCAGCTCATCCGGGTGGTCGATGCCGCGCTTCACGGGCGACTGCACGACGGGCTTGCCGGCGAAGCGGCCGCGGTCGCGCACGTCGACGTCGTTGGCGAAGATGACGGCGTCTGCACGCTTGATCATGGCGGGGTCGAGGGGCGTGACCTTCGAGGAGCCCTGGGGCTCCACGTAGAACTCGATGCCCATCTCCTTGGCCTTCGCGGTGAGCGCATCCGCTGACATGAAGGTGTGTGCGATGCCGGTGGCGCAGGACGTGACGGCGACGATGACGGGGCCGGTGGATGCGCCGCTCGCGGCAGGAGCCGCGGGTGCGGCAGCAGCTGCCGGCTTCGCTTCCTCTGGCTCGAGCGCCTTCTCGACGATCGCGACGATCTCTTCCGGGGTGGTCGCGGCGCGGAGCGAGTCGTTGAACTCGGGGACCATGAGGGAGCGGGCGAGCTTGGAGAGCATCTGGAGGTGCTCGTCGTGGGCGCCGTCGGGGGCGGCGATGAAGAAGACGAGGTCGCTTGGCCCGTCGTGCGCGCCGAAGTCGACACCCGGGTTGAGGCGCGACATGGCGAGGGTGGCCTCGGTGACGGCGCCGGAGCGGCAGTGCGGGATGGCGATGCCGCCGGGCACGCCGGTTGCTCCCTGCTCTTCGCGGGCGAGGGCGTCGGCGGCGAGCCCTGCGGCGTCGGTCGCGCGGCCCTGCGAGACGACGCGTTCGGCGAGGTTGCGGATGACATCGGTCTTGTCCGCACCGAGGTCGACGTCGAGGGCGACGAGCCCTGGCGTGATGTAGGTGGTCATGAGGCGTTCTCCTTGGTGCTGGTTGCGATGCTGTTGCTGTGTTCGCCGGTGGTGGCGAGGTGGTCGATGCGGACGAGGTCGGGCTGTGTCTGCTCGGGGGATGGGACTCCGCTGCCTGGGAGGGAAGCTGCGGCGCTTCCGTGGGCGACGGCTTGGGCGAGGGCGCGTTCGGGGGTGGCCCCGGTGACGCTCGCGAGCAGGTAGCCGGCGAGCGACGAGTCGCCTGCTCCGACGGTGCTGCGCACGCGAGTGGGTGGCGGGGTGGCGAAGAGGCTCGTGGTGGCGTCGCGGTAGATGGCGCCTGCGCCGCCGAGGGTGGCGAGCACGGCGTCGGCGCCTCGCTCGAGTGCCCGTCCTGCTGCGTCGGCGGCGAGCTGCGGGTCGGCTTCGAGGGTGTCTCCGTCGGAGATGCCGCTCAGGTCGGCGAGTTCGAATGCGTTCGGCTTGATGAGCTGCACGCGGGTTCCGGATGCGAGGAGCGCTTCGAGTGGGGCGTCTGAGCTGTCGACGGCGACACGCGGTGATGCGCTGCCGAGCTCGGCGCGAACGGCCTCGATGAGCGTTGCATAGAAGGAGGAGTCGACTCCGAGCGGCAGGGAGCCCGCGAGGACAAGCCAGTCGACGCCGTGGGATGCGGCGACGACGGCGGCGACGAGGGCGTCTGCTTCGTCGGCGCTGAGGTGCGGGCCGGGCTCGTTGAGCTTGGTGGTGGTGCCGTCGGTCTCGGTGACGGCGAAGTTTGTGCGCACCTTGCCCTCGATGCGCACGGGGAGCATCCGGAGTCCTTCGGCCTCGACGAGGTGCGTGAAGTCGTCGTCTGCGGACGCGGGGAAGATGGCGAGGTTGTCGAGCTTGGAGGCGCGGAGCGCACGGGAGACATTGATGCCCTTGCCGCCCGCCTGCGACTCGCTGCCGGTGAGCCGCTGGACTTCACCTCGAGCGAGCGGGTGGGGGAGGGCGAGGGTCTTGTCGATTGCTGGGTTGGCGGTGACGGTGACGATCATGCGAGCACTGCTTCCACGTCGTTCTCGGTGAGCGCGGCGGCGAGTGCCGCACGCGGGGGCTGGTCGGTGACCAGGGCATCGACGCCGGAGAGCGGCGCGATGTGGGTGAGGGCGTCTTGGTCGAACTTGGAGGCGTCGACGGCGACGACCACTCGGCGGGCGCCTCGGCACATGGCCGACTTCACTGCCGCCTCGTCGGGGTCTGGGGTGCTGAGCCCGAATTCGGCGCTGATGCCGTTGGTGCCGACGAAGGCGAGGTCGGGGCGGAGCGCGGCGAGCTGGGCGAGGGCGCTCGGGCCGACGGCGGCGCTCGTGAGGCCTCGCACTCGCCCGCCGATGGCGATCGTCGTGAGTTCGCTGTGCGCCGCGAGGAGCGCGAGGATGGGCAGGGAGTTGCTGATGACCTGCAGCTTCGCGAGCTCGTCTGAGGGTCGTCGCACGAGGGCTGCGGCGATCTCGGCGGTGGTCGTCCCGGCGTCGATGAGGATGGACCCGGTGAATCCGCGGGGGATGAGGCGCTCGGCGGCTTCGCCGATGCTCACCTTGGCGTCGTGGTTGAGCGGCTGGCGTTCGGCGACGGCGGTCTCGGCGAGGCTGCCGAGGGCGTTGCTGACGGCTCCGCCGTGGACTCGTCTGACGAGGTTCTCGAGCTCGAGCTGGTCGAGGTCGCGGCGGATGGTCTCCGGTGTGACGTCGAGGTCGCTCGCGAGTTCGCGCACGGCGACTTTCCCGTGCTGCGTAATGCGTTCGAGGATGAGCGCGTGCCGCTCCGTTGCGTACATGGATGCTCCTGTGCGATCCGGGTGTTGGTTCTGGTGGAGAGCGTACGCTCGAATCGGAAGTAAAACAAGAGAAACAAACACAAACACAGAATCAACTGCGATGGGCGCGCTTGCTACGCTCCAGCGGTGACCCAACGCGACGCTTCCTCACCTGCACCAGACGCCGATCAGTTCGCTCCCGAGCAGTTGCGGGAGCTCCTCGACATCGCGGTGACGCTGGCGACGGAGGCCGGCGAACTCGTGGCTGCGCGCCGGAAGGAAGGCGTGGCGGTCGCCGACACGAAGTCGTCGTCGGTGGACATCGTCACCGCATCTGACCGGGAATCAGAGGCCCACATCCGCCGCCGTCTCGAGGAGCTCCGCCCTGGCGATGGCTTCTTCGGTGAGGAATCAGACGCCACGGCAAGCGAGACGGGACTGACCTGGGTGGTCGACCCCATCGACGGCACCGTCAACTACCTCTACGGCTACCCGAACTACGCGGTGAGCGTCGCGGTCGTTCTCGGCGATCCAGGTTCGGAGCCCTCGAGCTTCACCGCGCTCGCCTCCGCCGTCGTCAACCCCGAAGGTCGCGAGTCCTTCACTGCCATGCGCGGGCAGGGGGCCTGGTGCAACGGCGAGCGGCTGCGCGTGGATGCGGCCCCGCCTCTCGAGCTCGCGCTCGTCGGCACGGGCTTCAGCTACTCGGCCGAGCGTCGTGTGCAGCAGGCGGAGCAGTGGAAGACGCTCGCTGGCCGAGTGCGCGACCTGCGCCGCGTTGGCGCCGCATCCCTTGATCTCTGCAACATCGCGATCAACCGGCTGGACGCGTACTACGAGTCGGGACTCAACCCTTGGGATCACGCGGGTGCCGCGCTGGTCGCTCGTGAGGCCGGAGCCGTCGTCGTGGGCGAGGCGATGGGACGCGAAGGGCGCCGCCTGATCATCGCGGCGAAGCCAGGACTGGAGCTCGAGCTGGCCGATCTGGTCACGGCGCTTCCTGGGGTCGGCCTCTGAATTCGTAACGGTGGCACGCCCGAGGTGCGCTCGTCCCGAGGAAAATCTGTGGGCTTGAAATGTCGTTCGCACCCGCGAGTTCCCGCGTGGTTACTGGCCAGGGGGGCCGGTGCGTCGGCCGTTTGGCCGCATGGCGCGGGGGACCGATTCTCCGGAGACCTTGAAGTTTCCGTGACCTGCGCGTTACTATTTACCAGTTCGTTATAAACCGCGGTAAGGATTTGAATCGTTGACTTCCCTTCTCACATCGGGCCAGGAGCAGGCTCAGCCGGCGCCCATGACCCGTCGAGAACTCCGCGAAGCAGAGCGTCTCGCATCGCTCGCGGCTAACGCGCCAGAGGCAACGCCGGAGGCATTCGCCTCCCGCCGTGCCCGCCGCGAGGCGGAGCGCACCTCGACTCCGGTGCAGACGTCCCCCGTCATCACCGCGGCTCTCGCGCCGCAGCTCGTGTCGGTCGCCGAGGCGGCCCCGGTCGTCTCCGCACCTGCGCCGGCTCCCGCCTCCATCGTCACGCCGAGCATCGCCGAAGTCGCGCAGATCCGCTCCGACGAGACCGAATCGACCGCTCGTATCGAGCGCGCTTCGGTCGCGGTCCTCGAGGTGCCGCTGAGCTTCGCACGCAACGAAGAGGCGCTCCGCCCCGAGGTGGACAGCAAGACCGGCCGCCGCGGCCTCGTCCGGGTCAAGAACTCGGAGTCGTCGCACAAGAAGCGCGGCGCCCTCCTCCGCGGCGCGGCAGGCGTCACAGCACTCGGCTTCGCAGCCACCATCGCCGTCGTCTCGACGATGCCGGCCAACGCGACGTCCACCCAGGAGGACCAGGTCGCAGGCGACAGTGCAGCAGCGCTCGCCGACGCCGTCTCCTCGGTTCCCGGCCAGACCCTCACGGTCTCCGGTGGCGAAGGCACGACGGTCGAGCGCGAAGACGCGTACGCCGTCACCACGATGGGGTCGGCCACCGCCGCCAACCTCATGAGCCTCGTCGACCGTGGCACGTACAAGAACGACCTCTCGTCGACCGTGCAGTGGCCGTTCCCGGTCGGCGTCGCGATCACCGACGACTTCGGTCCGCGCGTCTCGCCCGGCGGCGTCGGCAGCACGAACCACATGGGCATCGACTTCGCGCCGGCGCAGGGCACTCCGATCGGATCGATCGCGGGTGGCACCGTCAAGAGCGTCACCCCGACCGACAACGGCGGCCTGGGCGTGCACGTGATCGTCGAGCACGTCATCAACGGCCAGAGCTACGAGAGCGTCTACGGTCACATGCTGGTCGGCTCCATCGCGGTCAAGGTCGGCGACGTCGTGAAGGTCGGCGACGAGCTCGGCAAGGTCGGCAACACGGGCGCATCCACTGGCCCCCACCTGCACCTCGAGGTGCACACGGCGGATGGCAACAAGATCGACCCGATCGCCTTCCTCACGCAGTTCAACGTGGTTTCCACAGTCGTCACGATGCCGGGCGAGAGCGCCGGCGCGTAACACTCGGTCCACGACGAGGGTCGTGTTCTCACGGGGTTCCGTGAGGTGCTATCCTCATCTGGTGCCATTCGGAGCCACAAGCTCGATTGGCATCTCGCCCCGATAGCTCAGTGGTAGAGCACTTCCATGGTAAGGAAGGGGTCGTCGGTTCAAACCCGACTCGGGGCTCCATTCTGGAGCAGGTGTCTGTTGCAGAAACCCTTGGCTGGGTAGCTCAGTTGGTGAGAGCGCACGACTCATAATCGTGAGGTCGAGAGTTCGAATCTCTCTCCAGCTACAGACGAAGACCCGGTTGCCGACAAGGCAGCCGGGTTTTCTGCGTTACGCGGCGCACCGCTGTCGGTCTCGCCCGAGAGTCATGCCAGGGAGGTCTCGAGCACCTACGCGATCACAACGCTCTCGTCGGAGTACCAGCGGTGGTGCCCCCTGCCCGTGCTGAGACCACCAGGCCTGCAACCCCAGCTGCCACGCGACGGCGGTGTCCGCGTCGACGACCCGGGAGAGCGCCTTGGAGAGCTTCTCGGGTCCCGGCTCGGCGTGAGTTCTCGGGCGCAGAGCGAGGTGGCGGCGCACGCTCCTCTGCACGTGAAACGTGCAGCGTTGGATCTTCGTGTCTGGGCAGCAGGAGCGGGCTGTCGACGCTAACCGGAACCGCCACCGCAGACCACAACCACAGGAGCAGGGCGCGCGCCAAGAGCGCCGTCCAGGCGGTCGATGACTCGGTCGAGCACCATTGCCACACCAGTACCAGCAGGTCCTCGGTGACCGCGATCAACAGGCACCACAAACCGATAGAGGACCCATGGACCAGAACGACGCGATGGCGCGTCTCGACCGGGCCCAGCGTTGGCTCGATCTCCCAGCACGACGCCTACGCGGTCCGGCGCCGCAAGTGTCGGGCGGCGCTCGGGCCGCCGAGCTCGTTCGGGGAGAGCTTCTCGAGCAGCCACAGCAGGAACTCCCGCAGTTCATTCCGGCGAGCCAGGTCAGCGCGCTTCCGGACCAACGAAGACCCACGCGTCTGACACCGCCACCGCTGGGTCCCTGCGGCTGTTCTCTCGTTCTTCACTACGAGTGTGTGCGCGGAGCCTGAGCCATCAGAGCGGCTCTGAGAGGTGAGGTGCAGCTGCTGGCGCAGGGAGGGGATCCCTGTCGCTCCCCATGCTGCTCTCGCGGGGGAGTTCAGCGGTGGCGCTCTCGGCGCGATCGGATGGGCTGGCCACTTTTGTCTGCTTACTCCAACGTGTGGTTCCTCAACGCGCACGGCAAAGATGGAACTCACAGATGAAGTTCATCCAGATACTGAATCTACTGACGGTCCATTCTCTGAATGGGCCGAGACTGGATTGCATGTTCTTTGCTGGACACGAAGACCGAGGTCTGATTCCTCGAAGGTGAGGGACCGGACCTCGGTCTTACTGCGGGCGCAGGGACTCGCTGGTTCAGCAGGTGTTGGTCGCGAAGAGCGGCACCTTGGCGTAGATATCGTCGTTGGCGGTCTCGGCGCCAACGGGCCGAGGTGCGAACGTGAACGTGTAGGAGAGTGTGAGCGGGCCGGAGAGTGTCGCCGTGAATGACGAGGTGCGCGGAGCGGGCGGTGGTCCGGCGATCAGGATCTGCTCGAATCCGGGGTCCGGGTTGCGAGTCTGACCGGCGTAGACCGTCTGCGTCGGTGCGCCAGCCTGGGCGGCCGTGATCATGAGGCCCTGCTTGCTGGATCCGTTGGCGGCGATTCCGAGGCTGCCTCGGAGTCCCCACGAGAACGTGTAGGTGCGTCCGGCGACGACGTTGAACGTGGTTGACAGCGTCACGGTCGCCGTGGTGCTCGTTGACAAGTTATCGGCCACTGACAGGAACGTGTCGGTGGTGGTGTCGTACTGGATTGGGCCGGTGTTCTGAACGAACTGGCCATCGGTAGCGCCACTGCGTGTCCACTGGTTGAACTCGGTGAAGACAGGACAGGGCTGCGAGGCCACGGCAAATGGAGCGGCGGCCGCCAGTGCGATCACGGGTGCAGCCCAAGCTGCGGACGTGACGACGGTGCGCCGGGGTACTGAGTTGGACAAGAGCTCTCTCCGGGGATTCGTGCGAACAAGTGAACCAAAAGTGGTTCGGCCCGGAACCCAGCGCGAGACGGGGCAAGAAGACCGTATTTTGTGTTAATCCTCGAAAGTTGTCTCCTGTAGGTGGTGGGCTCGTGCTGTCGCCTGGGGTGGTTTCGCTGCCTACGACGAGCTCGTCGCCCTTCCGTGGCCGAGTCGACACGGCCTTCTGCTGACGTCAGGAGAAGGATCCGAAGCGGCGATCGCGCGTAACGTGATTGTAGATTCCCTCAGTTATCTCAGATTAACGGAAAACCTCTTTTCATTGAATGGTCCGGTCCAGGCGCGCGGGTCATGTAGTAGCGCCCATTAAGCGAACCCACGTCGTGTCGGCTCTTATTCCATTTTTGCAGTGTTTTCCTGTCATGTGTGCGGCTAATGAGTCGTTATGTGAATAGTCAAGTGGGCTCGGTGATCTTCCCGTCTCGACTCATCGTTCTGCGGGTATCGACAGCCAGCCGCTTGACGATTGGAATCAGGCTTCACTATGTTGTGCAGTATTCCGGCAACCCGACCGGAGGGACTCCCACTCCCACCCCTGCAGCGACTGCTGCCCCAGATCGCGAGGTACCCGAGTTGAACACTGTGCAGTCCGTTGAGATTTCTTCCCCCGACCAGGCCTCGACGACCCGTCGCTCCCTGATCACGGCAGGCGCGTGGGCAGTGCCCGTGGTCGCCGCCGCGGTGGCGACGCCAATGGCTGCCGCATCGCAACAGCCAGCCTGCCCGACGTGCATCAAGGCGGGCGTCCTCGGTCCTGTCACCTCGCAGGCGATCGTCCTGGGCAACAAGGGCTCTCTGCTGTTCGCCGGCGCCTTCGGGCTCGACTCGCGGACCTGCAACCTGAACCTGTTCCAGCCGCTGTACACCTCACTCGTGACGTCGGCGACCCTGACGATGAGCAACGGGGCGACGTACACCGGATCCGGGCTTGGAACAGGCACGGGTACGTTCGGTCAGCTCGGCGCGCTCCCCGGTTCATTCCTGTTCACCAACGTCTCGTTCCCGAACGGCACCTATCTCGCGAACAGCAACCCCGTTCGGCCGACCAAGATCACCATCACGGTCAACGTCGTTCTGATCGGCCTCCCGAGCCTCATCTCAATCACCTGCCCGCAGACGCTCACCTGGAACCTGAACACCTTCGGCATCGGCACGGTCATCTTCGGCGCCGGCACGATCAACTACTCGGGAAGTGCAACACCTGCTCCTTGACCGGTCCGCCGTGGACGGTGGAACGCCGCTGGCCGTGTGCCTGCTCTTCGAGCGCAGTGCGCTGAGCAGATCGCAGACGGCCAGAGGTAAGACAAATGCGGGCCCCGGCAAGATGCCGGGGCCCGCATTCGAGGTCGTGCGGGGTGCTACGCCTTGTTCTTGCTGCCGCGGCTCGTGATGAAGCCCCAGATGAGGAGCACGATGATCGAGCCACCGATGGCGAGAAGCCAGCTGCTGAGCGAGAAGAACGCGTCGACGCCCTCGCCGAAGAGCATGCCGCCGATCCAGCCGCCGAGCAGTGCTCCGATGACGCCGAGGATGAGGGTTGCGATCCATCCGCCGCCCTGCTTGCCGGGCAGGATGAGCTTCGCGATGGCCCCGGCGATGAGTCCGAGAAGGAGGAATGCGAGGAATCCCATGAGAGCTCCAAAGTTCGATGTTGACTGTAGTCGCCGGTGTCGGACGCTGGTCGACCGTCGTGGCGCTTGTGGCGCTCGGCGGTGCAGCCAGGCTGTTCACCGGACAGTCCATTGTGGGCCCCCGATATCGGTATATGGAAATCCTGTGCGCAAACACTCGGAAAGCCGTGCTCTTCCTGTGATAGTTGCGCACATATCCGCGATAATCGCAGAAAAAATCAGAAAAAGGCCCCGGATGCAAGATCCGGGGCCTTATCTGTTGTTTGTGCTAGTTGCTACTGTCTTACATCTTCGACGGCGGCATGAGCACCGAGTCGATCAGGTAGACAGTTGCGTTGGCCGTCTGGACTCCACCGCAGATGACCTTGGCGCCACCGGCGCCGACGGTCAGGTCGTCGCCCGAGCCCTCAACGGTGACGGTCTCGCCCTGGACGGTCGTGTGCTCGCCGGCGATCTCGTCAGGCAGGATCTGGCCCTCGACGACGTGGTAGGTCAGGATGCCCGAGAGCAGGTCCGCGTCGGTCTTGAGCGTCTCGATGGTGCCAGCGTCGATCTTGCCGAAGGCCTCATCCACTGGTGCGAAGACCGTGAACTCGCCGCCGTTCAGCGTCGAGACGAGGTCGACGTCAGGGTTGAGCTGGCCGGAGACAGCTGCGGTGAGCTGCGTGAGCAGCGGGTTGTTGGAAGCCGCGACCGCGACCGGGTCCTGGGACATGCCCTGAACCGAGCCAGCGCCGTCCGGTACCTGAGCCGCGTAGTCGGCGCAGCCGGGGCCAACGAGGTTGGCGGCTGGGTCCATCGTCTCCATGGAGGTCTCCATCGGCGACTCCATGGTCGTCTCCATGGGGGACGCTTCCATCGAGGCGTCAGGCTCAGCCGTGGGGGCCGAGTTCGAGCAGGCTGCCAGGCCGAAGGTCGAGATGGCCGCCAGCGAGAGGAGGGCGAGTGAGCCCTTCCTGGTGATAGTGCGCATAACTTCACTCCTCATTTCTCGGCCGGTGGGCCGGAGCCGCATCCGTTGCGGTTCACTGAGACATTCGGAGGCCCTCCCGGGACGGATTGGAAAAGTTCGGAATAAATTCCGGGACGCCCGACTTGCGGCTTTCGAGTCCTTACATATGGGTGCCCCTCCGAGACTCGGGATGTGACCTCCTTCAGCAACAGAAGAGGTGGTGGGACCAAACCGAAACGGACACCGCTCCGAACTCAGTTCACAGGCATCACTGACCGCCTGACAGCCACGCTGCAGGGAGCGCAACATGATCTCGCTAGGACTCATCGGCTTCCTCGGAGGCCTCATCACGGGAATATCACCATGCATCCTCCCGGTGCTGCCCGTCATCTTCTTCTCGGGCGGCGTGCAAGGTGCGCGCAGCGACGAGGAGATGCAGGCCGAGGCCCAGGATCCCGGGGCCGATGGGCCCGACGAGGGCGCGCTCAAGACGAGAGTCAAGAGCGAGCAGAAGACGAAGCGGCGCGCATCCGCCCGTCCCTACCTCGTCATCCTGGGCCTCGTTACAAGCTTCAGCGTCTTCACGCTGCTCGGCTCGCTGCTCCTCAGCCTCCTCGGCCTCCCCCAGGACGTGCTCCGCTGGGCGGGCATCATCGTGCTGGTGCTCATCGGCATCGGCCTCATCGTGCCGAAGTTCGAGCACCTCCTCGAGAAGCCGTTCTCGTGGATCCCGCAGAAGCAGGTCAACACCGACCGCGGCGGGTTCCTCCTCGGCATCGCCCTCGGCGCCGTCTACGTGCCATGCGCCGGCCCCGTGCTCGCCGCCATCACCGTCGCAGGCTCGACGGGCCAGATCGGCATCGAGACGGTCATCCTCACGGTGACCTTCGGCATCGGCGCGGCCATCCCACTCCTCATCTTCGCCCTCGCAGGGCGTCGAGTGGGGGAGCGCGTCAAGTCCTTCCGCAAGCACCAGCGCGGCATCCGCATCACCGCCGGCGTCGTCATGATCGCCCTCGCGATCGGCCTCGTCTTCAACCTGCCGCAGATCCTGCAGCGTCTCGTCCCCGACTACACGGCGGGCCTGCAGGAGCAGTTCAACTCGAACGAGCAGGTCGAAGAGGCCCTCGCGTTCGGCGGCCTCGTCAACGAGCAGAACGAGCAGCTCACGAACTGCACGCCCGGTGATCCTGAGCTCGGCGACTGCGGTCCCGCCCCCGAGATCCTCGACATCCAAGAGTGGATGAACACCCCGAACGGCGAAGAGGTGCAGCTCGCAGCGCAGGCAGCTGAGGGCAAGGTCGTGCTCATCGACTTCTGGGCCTACTCATGCATCAACTGCATCCGCTCCATCCCTCACGTCACCGCCTGGGACCAGGCCTACAAAGACGCGGGCCTGCAGGTCATCGGCATCCACTCTCCCGAGTACGCCTTCGAGAAAGAAGCCTCCAACGTCTCGAACGCCATCGACGAGTTCGGCATCGAGTACCCCGTCGCCCTCGACAACAACCTCGGCACGTGGACGAACTACCGCAACCGCTACTGGCCAGCCCACTACCTGATCGACGCGAACGGCACCGTCCGCGCCATCCACTTCGGTGAGGGCGGATACGCGGAGACGGAAGCCCAGATCCGCGACCTCCTCAAGGAAGCTAACCCCGACGTGCAGCTGCCGGGCGAGACCGACACGTCCGACACCACGCCAGAGCTTGGAAGCACGACCCCCGAGACGTACCTGATGCCGACGAAGGTCGTCAACTACGCAGGTGAGGGCGAGTACGGCCAGGGCGACCGCAGCTTCACGTTCCCCGGACAGCAGCAGCAGGACACCTTCGCGCTCGAGGGCGACTTCAACCTCGACTCTCAGGGCATCAGAAGTGACGACGAAGGCAAGATCAGGCTCTCGTACACCGCCTCGACCATTCGGATGGTGCTCGGCGGATCCGGAACGGTGACCGTCGACGACGGCACGGGCCCCCGCGAGATCCAAGTCGAAGGAAACCCGGGCTCGTACCTCCTCTTCGAAGGGGACGAGAGCAAGCAGGGAGAGCTGACCGTCACTCTGGGGGGTGGCGTGGATGCTTACTCATTCACCTTCGGTTGAGGCCAGGCCGAACGTCCCAGCCCCCGCCCGAACCAGCGCTGATTCACAGGTTGACGTCAACCGAATTCGCGAAAGCTTCGAGAGATGGCAAGCTGAACTGGTGAGCGAAGCCATCGGAGAGATAGAGGAACTTCTCGTGCGTACCGCCACAGGAAGCAAGGAAGCCTTCTCCACCCTCTACGACCTCATGGCCCCGCGAGTTCTTGGGCTCATCCGGCGAGTGCTTGTCGACCAGGCGCAATCCGAAGAGGTCGCGCAGGAGGTGCTGCTGGAGATCTGGCAGACCGCCGCGTCGTACTCGCCGAGCAAGGGCAAGGCGACCACCTGGATGCTGACTGTCGCGCACCGCAGAGCCATCGACCGGGTGCGTGCATCCCAGGCGTCGAAGGATCGTGACCTGAAGATCGGGGTGCGGGACTTCGAGGGCGAACGCGACGACGTCGCCGAGTCAGCGGAGATCAGCATCGAGCACAAGCGGGCGCAGCAGGCGCTCGCGAAGCTCAGCGATCAACAACGTGAAGCGGTCACGCTGGCCTACTACGGGGGTCTCACGCAGAGTGAGATCGCGGAACGGCTCGAGGTGCCGCTCGGTACGGTGAAGACGAGAATCAGAGACGGAATGAATCGGTTGCGACGAGAGTTGGGGGTGGAATCATGAGCAACGAACAGGATCGCGAACGCGAAGAGCTCGAGCAGCTGCTCGCTGCAGAGGCGCTCTCCGCCAACGACTTCGACGACGCCGCCGACCGGGCGCTCATGAACAAGCTCCTGGCCGACGGTGAGCTCGCCGAGGAGTTCGAGAGCTACCAGGAAGCCGCGGCGCAGCTCGCGCTCGCCACTGACCCCGTCCAGCCTCCCGTCTCCATGAAGGACTCGCTGTTCGCGAAGCTCGACAGCTTCCCGCAGCAGAACCCGGTCGGCGACGAGCGGGACGCGACGTCCTCCGCCGACGCCTCGGACGCGACCGAAGTGCCTTCGCGCGCCGACGTGGCGAACGAGGACACCCACGGCGAGGGGCAGCGCAAGCTCTCCCTCGTCCCGGAGCCGCAGACCGGCGAGGACGACGATCGTGATCTCCACGACGATCGTCGAGTCGCCTCGGCCGGCGGGGGAGCATCCAGCACCGGCAACCCAGGGGACGACTTCGGTCCCGTCGAGACGCGTGCCCGTGGCCGTTGGTTCCGCAGCAGCGCGCAGGCGATGTTCGCGGCAACCGCAGCCGTCGTGCTGGCCGTCGGCCTGTTCCTCGGCGGAGGCTTCGCCTTCGGCGGGTTCGGTCAGGATGGGCAGGAGCCGCCGACCGCGGACGGTGACGTCGCGCTGATCCTCGCCGCACCCGACGTCGACAGCGCCCGCACGGAGGTCGCTGGCGGCGGCACCGTCACCGTCTACTGGTCCGAGGAACTCGGTCGGTCGGCGGTCGTCGCCCACGGCATGGCCCAGCTGCCAGCTGAGAACGACTACGAGCTCTGGTACATCGACGGCGAGGGGCCGGCGCCAGCCGGCATCCTGACGATGGCCGACGGATCCCCGGCAGTGCGCGTGCTCGACGGCACGTTCGCGCCCGGCATGGCCGTCGGTGTCACCGTCGAGTCGAAGGGCGGCTCGGAGACGGGCCTCCCCACCACCGACCCTGTCGCGGTCGTGCAGAGCTAGACGCCCAGCAGAACACAGCAGGACAGGCCCTCGAGCGGCTCGACCGCTCGGGGGTCTTCCCTGTCCCGGACGGCCCGAGCGCCGCAATGTCAACCCATCATCTTTCGGTCAGTCTGAAGTCATAGCCTCGCGAGCATGGCAACCCCAGGCACGCCCCCATCCGGCCCCGCAGGCAACGACTTCACGACCGGCGACGCCCCCGCCAACAACAGCACTCCCGCGACCCCCGCACCGACCGGCAACGAGCCCGCGCTCAAGGCCAAGCCGCGCCCCGACGGGTCCGCTCCCCGCGTCCTGGTCTTCGGCTCCACCGGCTACCTCGGGGGACGCCTCGTGCCGCGCCTCCTCACCGCCGGCTACCGCGTGCGCGTGCTCGCCCGCAACGCGGGGCGCGTCGCCGCCTACGACTGGGGCGACCAGGTCGACGTCGTCGTGGGCGACGCCGACGACGCGAAAGCCGTGGGGGAGGCGATGCAGGACGTCGACGTCGTCTACTACCTCGTGCACGCCATGGGCTCCGGCTCCGACTTCGAGCGCACCGACCTGAAGCTCGCCGAGAACGTCGCCGAGCAGGCCGCGAAGGCGAACGTCTCCCGCATCGTGTACCTCGGCGGCCTGCATCCCGACGACGCGAAGCTCTCGAAGCACCTGCGCTCCCGCAAGGAGGTCGGCGAGGTCTTCCTGAACTCGCCCGTACCGACGATCGTGCTGCAGGCCGGCATCGTCATCGGTTCAGGATCGGCGTCGTTCGAGATGGTGCGCCACCTCACCGACGTGCTGCCCTACATGCCCGCCCCGCAGTGGGTGCGCAACCACATCCAGCCCATCGCCGTGCGCGACGTGCTCCACTACCTCCTCGGTGCCGCCCGAGTGGAAGCGGACGTGAACCGTCCGCTCGACATCGGCGGGCCCGACGTGCTCAGGTACGGGCAGATGATGAACGGGTATGCGGTGAAAGCGGGGCTCCCGCAGCGGGCCATCGCCTCGCTCCCCGTCTTCACGCCCGGCCTCGCATCGAGGTGGGTGAACCTCGTCACGCCCATACCGAAGTCCATCGCCCGCCCCCTCGTCGAGTCGCTGCAGAACGAATGCGTCGTCAAGAACCGAGACGTGGACGCGCTCATCCCGCCGCCCGAGGAAGGCCTCACGACGTACCTGCGAGCGGTCGAGCTGGCACTCGGCCGCGAGAAGCTCCGCGCGACCGAGACCAGCTGGCGAGACGCGAACGTGCACAACTCGCCGAGCGACCCCCTGCCCGCCGACCCCGACTGGGCAGGGCAGACGGTGTTCACCGACGAGCAGTCGAAGGAGAGCACGGTGCCACCCGAGCAGCTGTTCCGGGTCATCGAAGGCATCGGCGGTGACAACGGCTGGTACTCGTCGAAGCTGCTCTGGGGAGCCAGAGGCGTCATGGACAAGCTCGTCGGCGGCGTCGGCCTGCGCCGTGGACGCACGAACCCCGACCGTCTCGCGGAAGGCGACGCCCTCGACTTCTGGCGCGTCGAGACCATCGAACGCGGAGGCGAGCACGGCTCGCTGCTCCGCCTGCGCGCCGAGATGCGCGTGCCAGGGCTCGCCTGGCTCGAGATGCGGGCCGTGCCGGTGGGCGACGGTGACAACGAGGCGGACGCGCGCGGCGACGACGAGACGGGCGGGGAGCGCATCCGCTCTCGCTACGAGCAGCGCGCCGTCTACTTCCCGCAGGGCCTGCTCGGCCGCCTCTACTGGGCCGCCGTCTTCCCCTTCCACGGCTTCATCTTCGCGACGATGGCCTCCCGCATCGTCGCGACGGCAGCCGCGAACGCTGACGACTGAGGGCTCCCACTCTCATCCCTCCGGCCGGTCCCTCCGGCGACCTTCTGGGGCCCCAGCATCCACACGGAAAGTGCCGGTTCGTTACGCAACGAACCGGCACTTTCCGTGTGTCTACGTGCGGGGTGACGGATGAAGGGCGGCGGGCGTGGATGCGGGCACGGATGCGCGTTCTCGCTCAGCGAGAGGGGTGCTTTCGTCGGTCGGTTCGTTCTCCGTAGCCTCGCAGCGAGCGCCGCGCACCTGAGCGCAGGCGCCGCTCGAGTCAAGGAGGATTCATGAGCACCGAACAGCGCGTCGCCATCGTCACGGGAGCAGCACGGGGCATCGGCAAGGGGATCGCAGAGCGTCTCGGCCGGGACGGACTGCACGTCATCGTCGCCGACTTGGAAGGCGCCCAGGCTGGCGTCGAGGAGACGGTGACCGCCATCGAGCACGCGGGAGGCCGCGCGACGGGAGCTGTCGTCGACGTCACGGATGAAGCATCCGTCGACGCCCTCGTCGAGTTCACGGCCGAGAGAGCCGGGAAGCTGGATGTGTTCATCGCCAACGCCGGCATCGCGCAGGTCGAGTCTCTGCTCGACTACTCGAGCGCCGACTTCCAGCGGGTGCTCGACGTGAACGTCACCGGTGTCTTCTACCAGTACCGGGCCGCGGCCAGGCAGTTCATCAAGCAGGGCAGCGGAGGCAAGATCATCGGGGCGGCATCGATCGTCGCGTTCCGCCCGTTCGCGCTCCTCGGCCCGTACTCGGCGTCGAAGTGGGCCGTGCGCGGCCTCACCCAGGCAGCTGCGATGGAGTGGGCGGAGCACAAGATCACGGTCAACGCGTACGGCCCCGGCATCGTGGGCACCGCCATGTGGGATCTCATCGACGAGAAGCTCGGCGCGAAGCAGGGGCTCGCGAAGGGTGAGGCGCTCGCGGAGAACGCGAAGTCCATCCTCCTCGGCCGAGTCTCCGTGCCGAACGACGTCGCGCAGCTCGTCTCCTACCTGTCCTCCGAGGACTCCGACTACGTCACCGGCCAGACGATCCTCGTCGACGGCGGCATCCAGTTCAGCTAGTCACTCGCCCCTCCGCACGGCCGCGCCACTCCCGCGCTCGCGTCGCCCGGGGGCATCCACGCGGGGATTGCAGCTTGCTGACATCACGAGCCTGTGTTCCTCGTGTGGATGCACCCGGTTCGGGTGTCTCAGCGTTCGGTGACGCGGCGTGTTCGGAGGGCGTGCGCATGAGTGACGAATGCCGAAGGATCAGGCCAGAGGTCTGCGAGCACCAGGCGTTCCGGATGCCAATCCAAGGCCGCCACTCTCCGCGCCCGCCTGACATCCTTCTGCCATTGGCTCCGACTCGTTCGGTGCCCATCCCCGTCGTAGTCGTAGAGGATGCGTGCTTCCACGTCAGCGCAGTCACCGCGCGCGATCTTGCGCCCGTCCGGCCCGTAGAGGACGTGCTGCACCGCGAGCATCGGGTATCCCGACTGCTCGAGGTGGAAGCGCATCGTCGTCTCGTAAGGCGACTCGACGGTCAACCGGATGAGGGGCAGGACCTCGCGGAGCTTCGAAGCGCCGGTGCCAGGCGACCAGGCGAGAGCGGCGGTTGAGAGCTGCTCGGGCGTCGAGAGGTTTCCCCACCACCGACGCCCGGGATACCAGCGAGAAGTGGTCACCAGTGCGTCCGCGAGGACAAGCAGGTCCATGACGTCGAGCTCCCTCGCGAGCAGACAGAAGATCAGCTCGGGCGACGGCAGCCGCAGTCCGTCGAACTCGAAGGTGCGCCAGGCGTGCTGCGGCACGATACGAGTGGTCGTGCCCCGCGGCGAAGACGAGCTGAAGCCTTGCGGCACGATGAGGTGGACTCGTTCGTCCTGTGCAAAGTGCAGAGGCAGCGGAAGCCCGAGGATGCGTGCTGCTGAGACGGCACCGAACGCTTGCCGCTGCCGTGCCCTCGCCGCGTAGCTCAGGTCGCGATTCCGGAGCCGTTCGCTGGCATGCTCGAGCTCGGTCATGGTTGCGAGCCGGGCCTGCTCGGCTTCACTGAGCGGGGCGACCCGAACACCGTAGAACGGCCGATCCAGGTTCGCGTTGTCGAGCCGTCCGCGGCCGACGCCCATCGCGCGAGCATCCGCGACCGTGAACCCGGCCTTGCGGAGTGAGTCTGGCAACGGGATGCGCTCCCGCGCACGGGCCTTCGGCGTTCGCCAGCCCGTCAACCGACTCTCACAGGGCGGGGGAGGTTCACGCCGGCAGTCGAATCGCTCGTGCGGGAGCGCTCCGCGCGCTGAACTCGCGTGCTCCGCTGGTCGTGGTGCTCATCGTCTCCTGGTGCCATGCGCAGATGCGAGAAGCGCGCCCCCGCGCGTGGGCGCTTCCTGTCTGCGCCTGTGGATAACTCGCTCTTTCCCTCGCCCCCGCTCACTCTCTGAGCCCACCGCATCCGCTCGCAGACACACGAGGAGTGCATGCTCGTTCGGGAACGAACACGCACTCCTCGTGTGGATGGAGCCCCGTGCGGGAGACAAGAGGCGGGGCGGGGCGCGGCCGGGGCGCCCCCAGGCGCTACGCGGAGAGGGGGGCCTTCTCTCGGAGGAGCGCGATGAACTTGCCGAACCAGGGGCCGTTGTCGTTCCAGGCGCGGGCGCTCACGAGGTTGCCGTCGACGAGCGCCTCCGAGCTCTGGTAGGTGCCGCCCCCAGCTTCGATGTCGGCTGCGATCTCGGGGAAGCCGGACGTGATGCGCCCCTCGAGCACACCTGCCTTGGCGAGGATGATCGGCCCGTGGCAGGTGACGGCGACGGGGGAGTCCTCGCCGAAGAAGTGCTTCACGATGCGCTTCACGTCCTCGTTGTTGCGCAGGTACTCGGGGGCGCGCCCACCGGGCACGACCAGCGCGACGTAGTCGGAGGGGTTCACATCGGCGAGGGCGATGTCGGCGTTCCAGCCGTGGCCGAGCTTCTCCGTGAACGTGTCGTAGCCCTCGAAGTCGTGCACCACGAACTGCAGGCGCTTCTTGGTCGGCGCGGCGATGACGGGCTCGTAGCCCTCCTCACGGAGCCGCTCGTACGGGTAGAACACCTCGAGGGTCTCGGAAAAGTCACCGGCGAGGATAAGGACCTTGGACATCGTTGTCTCCTGTTCTCAGTTGCTGCGGGCGCGAAGGGCGCCATCTGTGGGATGCGCGGGGCCGTTCTCATCCGCCCCGACACGTCACAGACTCCCGTCGCGGCGACCGCCCAGGCAACGCCGTTTCTTGCATGTCGAGAATGCGAGTGGTGAGGGAATGGGCCTGCGGGGCACCGTATGAGCACCGCATCCACCACCGCGTCGCCGTTGACACGAGGCGGATGCTGGCCCCGCACCGGGCGTTTCGAGTCCGGCATCGACGGACCTTTCAGTGACCAATGCACAGTGAAACCTCAATGGAGAGGAGAGCGACACCCATGGCATATCCGGCCAAATACCCCCAGCTCAACGAGACGGAGCTCACCGAGCATGCGCGCGATCTGCTCGTGCGCGTCATCCGGGTGGCATTTCCGCACCCGACCTTCCCCGATTCGCCGTACCAGCGGACCGCCAACATCATCCTCGAGGAGTCGAAGTCGTCGACGTGGCTGCGGGTCACGCTCACGCAGGGGCTCCTCACGCTCGACTCCCTGTCGGCGGGCGACTTCACCGCCCTCGACGAGGATCAGGCGACCGCGGTGCTGCGCAGCATCGAGCACACCGACTTCTTCGGCTTCATCCGCCGCACCACGGTGTTGAACCTCTACGACGACCCGGAAGTGTGGAAGGCGGTCGGCTACGAGGGCTCATCGTTCGAGCTCGGCGGGTACGTGCACCGCGGCTTCAACGACCTCGACTGGGTGCCCGAGCCGCTCATCGAGGAGCCGGCGGATGTGCCCTTCTCGCCGCTGCCCGGACTGAAGCGTCCGCAGACGGGCGCCGTGCGCATCCCGGCGGCATCCGCCGCCGATGCGACCGGCGACGGCACCCCCATCTCCACCAACCAGCCAGGCGAACTCGCCGCGAGCCACGAAGGAGTCGAGCGATGACCGAGGACACGGGCGCACGCGCCACGCAGTTCGGGAAGCCCATCCCGCAGGACGACGAGGTCGTCGTCGTCGTCGGGTCCGGGGCGGGAGGCGGCACCATCGCGCACGAGCTGACCGCGAAGGGTATCCCCGTGGTGGTGCTCGAGGCCGGGCCGTACCTGCGCAACGAGGACTACGAGAACAACGAGTGGCAGGCGTTCAATCAGATGGCGTGGCTGGATGCGCGCACCACGAGCGGTTCGTGGCGCATCGCGAAGGATTTCCCGAACCTGCCCGCGTGGATCGTGAAGGCGGTCGGTGGCACGACGACGCACTGGTCGGGTGCGACGCCGCGCTTCTACGAGCACGAGTTCAAGGCGCGCAGCACGTACGGTCGCGTCGACGGCGCCAACCTCCTCGACTGGCCGATCACGCTCGAGGAGCTCGCGCCCTGGTACGTGAAGGCGGAGGACGCGATCGGGTCGACGCACACGGGCGGGCGGGCGCCGCTGCCGGCGAACAACAACTACAAGGTGCTCGCCGAGGGCGCGAAGCGGGCCGGTTACACGCACTACTCGACGGGGCCATACGGGACGAACGCGGAGCCGTACGACGGGCGGCCCGCATCCATCCAGGATGGCTTCAACTTCCAGGGAGACAAGAACAAGTCGAAGTGGAGCACGATGGTGCGCGAGATCCCGCGCGCCCTCGAGACGGGGCTGCTTGACCTGCGAACCGAGAGCCACGCCGTGCAGATCACGCATGATGTCGACGGGCGAGCGGATGGGGTGCTCTACCTCGACCGGGACGGCAACCTGCAGCGCCAGCGCGCCAGGGTCGTCGTCGTCGCGGGCAACTCGATCGAGACGCCACGCCTCCTGCTGCTGAGCGCGAGCTCGCTGTTCCCAGACGGCCTCGCGAACTCGTCCGGCCAGGTCGGCCGCAACTACATGCGCCACACGACCGGCTCGCTGTACGCCCGCTTCGACAAGCCCGTGCGCATGTATCGCGGCGAGACGATGGCCGGCGTGATCCGGGATGAGTCAGGCCACAACCCGAGCCGCGGCTTCGTGGGCGGCTATTTCATGGAGACGCTGTCGCTTGGGCCCGCGTTCCTGGCGAGCTTCGCCGACCCCGGCGCGTGGGGCAAGTCCTTCACCTCGGTGCTCGACGCGTACGAGAACACGGCAGGTATGTGGATTGTCGGTGAGGACCTTCCGCAGGAGTCGAACCGCATCACCCTGAACCGCTCGGTGACGGACGCGAACGGGCTGCCCGTCCCGAACGTGCACTACGACGACCACCCCAACGACGCGGCCATGCGCGAGCACGGCTACGACCGTGGCACGCTGCTCTACGAGGCCGTCGGTGCGGAGCACGTGCACCGCACGCCGCCATACCCGTCGACCCACAACCTCGGGACGGCGCGGATGAGCGAGCGACCCGAGGACGGTGTCGTCGACCGGTGGGGTGCATCCCACGACGTGCCGAACCTGTTCGTGGGCGACGGCTCTGTGTTCACGACGAGCGCCGCGGCCAACCCCACGCTCACGATCGTGGCGCTCGCCATGCGCCAGGCCGACTACCTGGCGACGCAGCTGCGCGCCGGCGAGCTGTAGGGAGCGGTCATGAGCCACGCAACACTCACCGCGGGCCCAGTCTTCGCTGCGCATACTGCTGCGGTGAGTGTCGACGTGGATGCCCCCGCAAACAGATCCGCCCCCTCGGTCGCCGCCGTGCCACCCCTCGAGCTGGACGCGAGTCCGGGCATGGCGTCGGCCGCGCCTTCCTCGAGCACGCTCAAGGCGCTGTCGCTGCTGGAACTGGTCGCCCAGAACGGCGGTGCGAGCGCGACGGAGATCAAGGAGACGCTCGGGTTCTCGCTGCCCACCGTCTACCGGCTCGCCCAGCTGCTGGTGGATGCGGACTACCTCGTGCATCTGCGTGAGGAGCGCCGGTTCGAACTGGGGTACAAGGTGCACGAGCTCGGGCGGGCGCTGCATCAGCAGCTCGGTGTCTCGCCGCCCATGCGGGCGGTCGTGCAGGCGCTGCACGAGGCAGGCGACGTCGCGGCGTACTTCGCGGTCTACCGGGGCACGGACGTGGTCGTGGCGCACGTCGCCGATTCGGCGCGTGCACAGCGGATCCGCCCCCTTGAGTTCGGCTTCCACGAGGCGACGCACGCGACGGCGTTCGGCAAGATCATCCTCGCCGGCATGAGCGTGGAGGAGCGCGACTCGTTCCTCGACGCGAACGGCATGCCCTCCTTCACGGATGCGACGATCACGTCACGCGACGAGCTCGAGCGGCACCTCGAACGGGTCCGGTTGCGCGGCGTGGCCTGGGAGCGCGAGGAGTTCGTGCCGGGTCACACGTGCGCGGCCGTCGGCGTGCGCAGCGCCTCGGGCGAGGTGATCGGAGCGGTGGCGCTGTCGCTCGAGTCACCGCGTCTTGGCCACCGCTCGGATGAGCTCGAGCGGCTCCTGCGCGGCGCGGGTGCCAGAGCCAGCCACCTCGTTCGCCGCGGGCGCTGAGCGCGCGATCTCGAGCCCGCGCAGCTCGAGCTCGCGGAAGGGCGTCGTGTTTCGGCGTTCATCCGGATGCAGGCACGCGGGAGATGCTGGTTCGTTGCGGAACGAGCATGCGCTCTTCGTGTGTGTGCGTGCGACGGAGACGCTCACTCGGGGAAGCCTGCGTGCGCGGAGGGCGGGAGGGGGTGCAGGGGGGCGCGAAGGCTGACGAGCCGGGTCAGTCGGCGGATGCGCCCAGGAACTCGACGTCGGTGCTGGCCGTGAGCGGCTCGTCGGTGACATCCGTGACGGTCACCGTGATCGTGTACGTGCCCGGCGTGCCGAGCTCGAAGGAGATGTCGCCGCAGACGGTGTCGTAGTTGCTGGGGAGCGCCTTGGCGGTGCGCGTGATCGTGTCGACGCCCTCGGCGCTCGCGGTGTACTCGCAGGTGCCGGATCGTGTGACGCCCGAGACGCGGGCCTCAGCTGTGATCCAGGAATGCCGGTCGTCGGCGGTCGCAGCGAAGATCAGGTCACCGTCGGACTCAGTGGCGCCGGGCTGGTCGGGGGCCGCTGACGAGGTCGGGGAACCGGGCGCGAACGTGCCGCTCGCTGATTCGGAGCTCGCTCCGGAACTGTCCGCGGTGCATCCGGTCAGTCCGACGACCACCATGATGGCGGCCAGAACCCCGACACCCGCTGTCGTCCAGCGGGCCGGGGAGCTGCGGCGTGAGGTCATGGATCAGGCTCGGTTTTGGAGCTCCTTGACGGCGCGCGCGAAGTCGCGGGTCTGCAGCACTTCGAGGGCGGCCCCTGCGTCGGATCCGGCCGAGACTACGCAGAGCTCGTCGATCTTGTTGATGAAGCCCAGGATGCGGCCGTCCTTGACGACGCGATACGTGTGCTCGGAGAGGCGGTCGACTCGGCCCTCGGCGGGCATCGTCGCGGTGAGAGGTGGAACGGGGAATGGCATGAGGCTCCTGCCGTCATTGGCGACCGTCTCGAACGGATAGTCGTATCCTCGCGCATCGACATGTGCGCGGAGCCGCTTCCACGGGATCTATGGAGGGTTCTCACCACATCTGTGGGAAGGCGATACCTCTGAGAAATACACCTTCCAGCCGATGGCTGTTCAGCTCTTGCCTCCCGGGCCGGGCAGGTGCTACCCAAGACAGATGGTTCGACTGCGAAGGTGGACGCCGACTCAGTCCGCGTGGACGCGGCATGCAGCGGGGAGCGGCTTCAGCTATCGGGATGAGCGCGGAGAGCGCATCGTCGACCCCGTGGTGCGCGCTCGACTCGCATCGCTCGCCATCCCGCCGGCGTGGCGGGACGTGCGCATCGCGCCCCACGAGAACGCCCACGTGCTGGCGGTGGGTGTGGATGCGCTCGGCCGCACCCAGTACATTTACCATCCCGACTGGACCGCGAAGCGCCAGATCGTGACCTTCGACCGGGCCCTGGAGCTCTCGCGCGTGCTGCCGTCGGCGCGGCGCGCGGCGACGAGGGCGCTCCGCACGGTGCATGACGGACGCGAGGCATCGCTCGCGGCGAGCTTCAAGCTCCTCGACACGGCGTTCCTTCGCGTCGGCAGTGAGCGGTCGGCGAAGCAGTTCGGGCACCGCGGCCTGACGACGCTCCTGAACCGGCACATCTCGCTGCAGGACGAGCAGGTGCTGCTCGAGTTCAAGGGAAAGAGCGGGGTGCCGTGGAGCGCCCTCATCGAGGACCTCGAACTCGTCTCGTTCCTCGGTGAGCGCAAGGCGAGCGGGTCGCCGGGGCGGCGCATCCTGTCGTGGAGGGACGGCCGCGCCTGGCGTCGCCTCTCGGCTCGGGAAGTCAACGACGACATCAGGATGCGAACGAAGGGCGAGTTCACTGCGAAGGACTTCCGCACGCTGCACGGCACGGTCTTCGCCGCGAGGCGACTGGCTGAGCTGGGCGTCGGGGCGACGGTGCGCGAGCGCACGTCACTCGTCGCGCACGCGGTGCGGGATACCGCGGAGCTGCTCGGGAACACGCCGGCGGTCGCGCGTTCGAGCTACATCGATCCAAGGGTCATCGAGGCCTACGACGAGGGGCGGGTCGTCGAGGTGGGGCGTGGGTCCGGGGAGGCGGCGCTGCGGAAGCTCCTCCTGGGTTCGTCCAGCTGACAGCCAGGTCGCGCACACGGGCCGTCCACGTTTCGGGGAGGTCCGTGCGAGACGGTGGATGCCTGCTCGCCGCGGGTGAACATCCCGGCTTCGATCGAGCAGCACACTCTTTCCCCCGACGAAAGGACGATCAGCAATGACGACTCTCGACACCAAGCGCGTGGCCTTCCTCCTCACGAACGACTTCGAGGACAGCGAGCTCACGAGCCCATGGGGCGCCGTGACCGAGGCTGGAGGCGATGCCTCACTCGTCTCTCCCGAGTCCGGCAGCGTGAAGGGCAAGAACGGGCATGAGCAGTCCGTGGACCTCATCTCGGCCGACGCCAGAGCGGGCGACTTCGACGCGCTCGTCCTGCCCGGCGGCGTCGGCAACGCTGATCTGCTCCGCCTCGACGAGGCGTCGGTCAGCTTCGTGCGCGACTTCTTCGAGGCGCACAAGCCGGTCGCGGTGATCTGCCACGGCGCGTGGATCCTCACCGACGCGAAGGTGCTCGACGGGCGCACGCTCACGAGCTTCCCGAGCCTCAAGACCGACCTCATCAACGCCGGCGCGACGTGGGTCGACGAGGAGGTCCATGTCGACCAGGGCCTCGTCTCGAGCCGAACGCCAGACGACCTCCCCGCGTTCAACGCGAAGCTCGTCGAAGAGGTCGCGGAGGGCAAGCACCGGGGCCAGACCGCCTGACCCGGCTTGGGCTCCCGACGCGAGGGGCGGGTGGATGCACGCATCCACTCGCCCCTCGCGCGTCTGCACGACGGCGTCCGCGCGAAGATGAGGCCGCTCTCATCTTCAGGGCACTGTGCGTCTCATGAACGCTCACGAAACTTGGGGCTACCGAGGCGAAGTCACGCCTCGGCAGACAACAGGAGGCAGCAGCCATGAACAAGAAGAAGAACACCTGGATCATCGTCGGTTCGGCCAGCGCCCTCGGCCTCGGCATCCTGACCGTCGGCGGGGCTGGCGTCGCCAACGCCCTCGAAGTGCGCGACGTGCCCGGCGAGCAGCTCAACCTCTCGACGCCGTCCGCGACGAGCAGCCCAGCCGCATCCACCACCCCATCGGCCTCTCCCACGACGGGCAGCAGCGCCTCACCAACCGCGACGCCCGTCTTCAGCTCCCCGAGCCCCGTCTCGGCGCAGACCCCGCAGAGCGTGCCGACTGTTCAGAGTCCCGTCTCCGCGCAGAGCCCCGTGAGTGCGCAGAGCCCGGTCTCCGCGCAGAGCCCGGTGAGCGCGCAGACCCCGCCGTCCGTGCCGAGCGCGTAGTCGCCGTTCTCCACAGCTGAGCACGTTCCCGGGCTGTCGCGCAGCGACCCCGGTAGGTTCGAGGCAGAGCCGCGGGACGCGGCGGCAGAGGACTCAGCACGACAGCAGCTCAGTGCAGCGCCGCAGGAGGAGCACATGTTCGCAGCAGCCAGGCAGGTGATCGAGGCCGTCGCCACGGGCACCGGCCGGGAGGTGGCGTCGGTCACGCTCGCCTGCGCTGAGCCGAGCGGCGACGGCGTGCTTGCCGGTTACGACGTCGAGCTCGCGTCGCTGCAGGGACCGGACGAGCGCATCCGTCTGTTCATCGACACGGCGACGAACCCCGCGGCCGCTTCGGTCGCCGGCGAATCGCAGCAGTGGACCACCGTGCAGAACCCCGCGACCCGCGAGCAGGTGCGCGTGTGGCGCTACCCGCACGACCCCGCCCTTCCCGCCCTCCCCGCGACGGCCTTCCCCGACTCCGCGCGCGAGACCGCGGCGCGCTTCGGCGCCGTCGGCGATGGGCAGCTCGAGATGCTCGCGTACCGGCCAGGGCGCCGGGCGGTGCTGCGTCTCGCCGGCCCCGAGGGGACCCTCTTCTTCAAGGTCGTCCGACCGGGGCACGCGGAACCGCTCCACCGCATCCACGAGGAGCTCGCCGGTGCCGGCGTGGCAGTGCCGCGAAGCCGAGGCTGGAGTGAGGCGGGCCTCGTCGCCCTCGAGCGCATGCCGGGCGTTCCCGCCGACTCACACGTGCCCCGAACACCGGATGCGCGGCTCGCGTTCCTGCGGGAGCTGCAGTCACTGGTCGCGTCCATCGGCGCCGCCAGAGTCTCCCGTGGAGCCCGCGCGAGCCTGACGGCGGGACTCGACTGGTACCTGCTGCGCCTCCACGACCTCCTCCCCGCGCGCAGGGCCGACATCGATGGGGTGGCCGCGTGCATCCGCGCGGAGGTCGCCCGAGCGCGCCCGGGGCCAGCGCGCACCGTGCACGGCGACCTCCACCTCGGCCAGATCTTCGTCGAGCCGCACGCCCAGACCGACGGCCGCGCCACGATCACGGGCGTCGTCGACATCGACACGGCGGGCGTCGGCGACCTCGCCGACGACCTCGGCGGTCTCTACGCCCACGCGATCGTGACCGCCCTCACCCACGACCTCTGCGGGAGGACCGATCTCCGGACCTCGACGTTCGAGCTCGCCGAGCTCGTGCGCCTCGCGTGGGGCGACTTCGCACACACCTGGAACAACCCAGGACAGGTCGGAACGCTCACCGACGACCCCGACCTGAGCATCCGCGCCAACGCGGTCGCCCTCACCCACCTGCTCTCGCACGCCTTCGGCGCCGCGGTCCGCGGCGGGGCCGGGCTCGACGCACTGCCGGACCGCATCCTCGATTTCGCCGTCGCCCTCTCGAAGGAGCCGAGACGATGACCACCCAGAAGTCCCGCCCGCGTTGGCTGATCCTTGCCTGCGCGGTTGCCGGAGCGCTCGCGATCGCGCTCGCCGGGGTCACGTTCGCTCAGGCCATGTCGCTGCGCTCGTCACCGGGTGAGACTCTCGACGTCGGGCCCATCGTCGGCGCGCAGTCGCCCGGGACGACCATCAGCGTGCCCCCGTCACCGACTGCCCCGGCCTCCCCGTCGCCCAGCAGCGTGCCCGACCCGGTGCAGCCCTCGCTGCCGACGGGAAGCATCCAGGCGCCAGTGCCGGTCGACCCGGTCGCGCCGTCGCAGATCGACGACGACGATGATGATGATGACGACGACGACGACGGGGACGACGAGGACTGACCTGGGGACGCCGAGGGGCACCCGTCGGTGCGCGCGGGCTCGGCTCAGCGCAGGCGGTAGCCCATGCCCCGCACCGTCTCGATCCGGTCCGCGCCGATCTTGCCGCGCAGGTACCGCACGTACACGTCGACGACGTTCGAGCCAGGATCGAAGTCGAACCCCCACACTCGGCTCAGCAGCTGTTCGCGGCTGAGCACCTGACCTGGGTTGCCGAAGAACTGCTCGGCGAGGCCGAACTCGCGCGCCGACAGGTCGATGTCGGTGCCATTCACCCGCACACGCCGCGTTCGGAGGTCGAGCAGCAGGTCGTCATGGGTGAGCTCGGTGGCCGCCACCTGGCCCGCATCCCGAAGCCGCAGGCGGATGCGCGCGAGCAGCTCGTCGAACTTGAACGGCTTCGCGAGGTAGTCGTTGGCCCCGCCATCGAGGCCCCGCACCGTCGCCTCGACTGAGGTGCGGGCCGTGAGCATGATGACGGGGACGGCGTTGCCTTCGGCGCGAAGTCGGTCGAGGACTTCGAAGCCGTCGAGACCTGGGAGTCCGACGTCGAGGAGCACCAGATCGAAGTCACCGCCGCGGGCGAGCTCGAAGCCGTCGGTGCCGTTGACCGCGACCGTCACGGCGTAGCCGCTCGACTTCAGGCCCTTCTCGACGAACGAGGCGATGCGCGCCTCGTCTTCGACGACCAGGATGCTGCTCATGCGGGGTCCTCTCGCTGGGGTTCGGATGTTGTGTCAGCCGGCTCCGGACCGAAGGCGGCGCCGGCGCCGGGCAGCACGATCGTGAACGTCGACCCGACGCCCGGTTCGCTCTCGAGTTCGACGCGCCCGCCGTGGCCGCGAGCGATGGACTGCACGATCGACAGCCCGAGGCCCGATCCGGTCTGGCTGCGTCCCGTCTCTGCCCGCCCGAAGCGGTCGAACACGCGGTCCTGGGCTGATGGGGGGATGCCGACGCCCTCGTCCCGCACCCACAGGCGCAGCTCGCCGCGCGCATCCACGAGGCTCCCGAGGCCGACCCGCGAGCCTGTTGGCGAGTACTTCGCTGCATTGTCGGCGAGCTGCAGCCAGGCCTGCGTGATGCGTCGCGCGTCGACATCGACGACAACCGGCGCCGTCTGCTCGAGCACCCACCGGTGCGCCGAGAGCGCGCTCGCCTTCGCGTGCACCTGCTCGGTCAGCTCGAGCACGTCGCACGGCGCCAGGCTCAGCAGCCCCTGCTGCTCGCTGACGGCGAGCGCCTCGATGTCGTCGATGAGCTCGCTCATCCGGTCGAGCTCATCGAGGGCGAGGGCAACCGTCTCTCGGGTCTCTGCGGGGTCTGTCGGGTCGAGGATCTCGAAGTGTCCCCGCACGATCGTGATGGGGGTCTTCAACTCGTGGCGCACGTCATCGAGCAGCTGCCGTTGGGCGGTGAGGGAGCCGTCGAGACGGTCGAGCATGCCGTTGATCGTGGCGGTGAGCGCGGAGACGTCATCGTGGCCGACGACGGGGATGCGCGCGGATCGGTTGCTGCCCGTGATGGAGGCCGCCGTCTCCCGCAGCTCACGCAGCGGCCTGAGCAGACGGCCCGCGACGAACCAGCCGACGAGGGCGATCACGGCGAGGGCGGCGACGGCGACAAGGGCGTACGTCTGGAAGGTGCTGTTGGTGTCGGCGAGCTCGGCACGCAGGTCGTAGGCGGCGAGGTAGAGGGCCGTGCTCGTGCCGTCACCCACGGTGAACGGCACGGCCACGTACCGGAGGGCGTGGGTGGCGTCGACGAACGTGCCCATGCGCACCGAGCCGTCGGCGGTCTCGCCCACGGCGCGTTCGACGAGGGCGGGGAGCTCGACGAGCGAGAAGGGCGTCGCGGTCGATGGGATGAACGCGGGCGCTCCGTCAATGAGTCCGAGCGCTCCCTCGTTGCGTTCCGGGATGAGGCGCTGCATGACGAGCTCGAGCGCCTCGGTTGAGCTCGCGAACGTTCGGGCGGCGTCTGGCGCGGTCGCTGATGGGCTGGAGGTCGCGGACGGGCTGGCGGAGTCAGGTGTCGTCGGTGCCGCGAGCTCCTGCCCGCTCACGAGCCCGCGCACGCTCTCGGCCACGGTGATGAGTCGTTCGTCGACGCCCGTGAGCACGCGCTCGCGGGCGGCGACGTAGCTCGTGGCGCCCGCAACGACCATGCCGAGCATCGTGACGAGCAGGATCGACGCGAGGATGCGCACCCGCACCGAGGAGCGCGGCCGCACCTCCAGCCGTGCCTCGCCCGCCGTCATCACCCGCATCCATCGATTATCCGGGGCGCAGGAGTCCGGAGCCTGGCAGGTGAGAAGACTCTCACGCGGACGCCACGGGCGGACCTCTGTCCACAGGCAACTCTGCTCATTCCACAAGTCCCAGCGGGATGACGAGGTGGCGCGTAGGCTCGTCGCGTGGAAACCGAGCGCTATGAACTGACCAGGCGAGCCAGCCTGGAGGTCCTGCGCGCCGAAGCGCAGGACGAGCGCGAGACGATGATCTACGCACGTGCCCGCAACGGGGAGGACCCGTGGCGCTTCATGCAGGAGCTGCCGACCGTCGACGAGCTGGTCGTGCTGCTCATGCGTGCCGAAGCGCTCGAGCGGGGTGGCGACGAGGCGCCGGAGAGCGGCGCGCACGACGCGCAGCTCATGCGTCGTATCGCGACGGAGTATCCGCCGCTCAGCACCACGGTGTGGACGATGCTCGCGGGCGAGAGCCGCTTCGGCGACCGGTGGAGCGCCTGACCTTCCGCCGTCGCGGCATCCGCGTTCCGGGGCATCCGCGCGCAGCGCACCCCTGCCCGTAGGCTTGGCCGCATGTCGGTGTCAGAACTCTCGGTGAGCGCGCAGAACTACCTCAAGGTGGTCTGGAGTCTCCAAGAGTGGTCGGATGCGCCCGTCACGGCCACGATCGTCGCCGAGCGGCTGCAGCTCCGGCTCTCGACCGTCTCCGAGGGTATCCGCAAGCTCGCCGACCAGGGCCTGCTGGAGCACGCGCGCTACGGGAGCATCTCGCTCACGGCGGAAGGGCGCGCGCACGCGCTCGCCATGATTCGCAGGCACCGGCTGCTCGAGACGTTCCTCGTCGAGGTGCTGCAGTACGGGTGGGATGAGGTGCATGACGAGGCCGAGAACCTCGAGCACTCCGTGTCCGACCTCATGGTCGATCGAATCGACGCGCTGCTCGGGCACCCGGAGCGCGACCCGCACGGCGACCCGATCCCGTCAGCGACCGGCGAGGTGAGCATCCCGCAGGCTGTGCTGCTCGGCAGCCTCGACGCGGGCACGCGTGTTGTCGTCGAGCGCATCTCCGACTCCGACCCCGAGCTGCTCAAGTACTTCGCCGCCAAGGGGCTCACCGTCGGGGCGCGACTCGAGATCGGCGAAAGCGACCCGTACTCCGAGTCGCTCCTGGTGGGCGTCGTGGATGCGGCGTCCGCGGCCTCGTTCGCGCTCGGCCCGGTGGCTGCTCGCGCCGTCTGGGTGACCTCGGTCTGAGGTCGGAGACCTACGCGACCCTCGCGCGCCGTCGCGCGAGGAAGCGCGACGTGACGAGCCCCTGCGTCGGCGAGAGCAGGTAGGCGAGCAGGAACGCGACGCCCTGCGCGAGCACGATCATGCCGCCCGACGCCGCGTCGAGGTAGTAGCTGGCGTAGAGGCCGATGGCGGAGCAGGCGACGGACACGATGGGGGCGATGACGAGCATCCGCGCGAAGCTGCGCGTGAGCACGGTCGCGGTGGCGCCGGGGATGATGAGCATCGCGACGACGAGGATGACGCCGACGGTCTGCAACGCGACGACGGCCGTCAGTGCGAGGAGTCCGAGGAGTGCGCCTCGCAGCAGTCGCGGGTTGAGGCCGATCGCGTGGGCGTGGGTGGCGTCGAAGGCGACGAGCGTGAAGTCGCGCCGCTTCACGAGCAGCACGATGGCGACGATCGCGGCGAGGATGCCGATCTGTACGAGGTCCGTGTTGCTGACGCCCAGGAGGTTGCCGAAGAGGATGTGGCTGAGGTCGGTCTGGCTTGGGGTGACGGAGATGAGGACGAGGCCGAACGCGAAGAGGGTCGTGAAGACGATGCCGATCGCCGCGTCCTCCTTCACCCTGCTCGTGTCGCGGATGACGCCGATGAGGCCAACGGCGACGAGCCCGAACACGAGGGCACCGAGCGCGAACGGTGCGCCCACGATGTAGGCGAGCACGACCCCGGGGAGGACGGCGTGCGAGACGGCGTCGCCCATGAGGGACCAGCCGATGAGGACCAGCCAGCAGCTGAGGAGGGCGCAGACGATGGCTGTGATGATCGTCGTGATGAGGGCCCGCACCATGAACTCGTAGCCGAGCGGCTCGAGGAGGAGGTCGACGAGATTCATGCGCGGTCTCCATCTCGGTGTTCACGCCGCTCACGGCGCAGAGTTGTGGATGCTTGCTGTCGAGGCGGCGGGGAGCTGCAGATCGCCACAACTCTGTCTGCGGATGCGGGGGTCATGCTGCCGCTCCCTTGCCCGTGTCGATGCCGAAGGCGAGGGCCAGGTTCTCCGGCCTGATGATCTCCTCGGGGCTGGCGTGCAGGAGCACGCGCCGGTTGAAGAGCACGGCCTCGTCGGCGAGCTCGGGCAGCGAGCCGAGGTCGTGCGTGGCGATCAGGATGCAGACGCCCTGCGCCGCGAGCTCGCGGAGGAGGCGCGTCATGGTCGCCTGTGACCTGGTGTCGACGCCCGCGAAGGGCTCGTCGAGCAGCAGCACCTGGGCCTCCTGGGCGATGCCGCGGGCGACGAAGGCGCGCTTGCGCTGCCCACCGGAGAGCTGCCCGATCTGGCGGCCCGCGAGGTCGCTCAGCTCGACGCGCTCGAGCGCCGCATCGACGGCGGCGTGGTCGCGCGCCTTCGGCCTCCTGGTGATGCCGAGGTGCCCGTAGCGGCCCGTCATGACGACGTCCCGCACCGACAGCGGGAAGTCCCAGTCGACCTGCTCGCTCTGCGGGACGTAGCTGACGCTGCCCCGCTTGCGCGCATCCGCCGACGAGCCACCGAGGATGCGGACCGTGCCCGCATCGGGGCGCACGACGCCCATGATGGACTTGAAGAGCGTCGACTTCCCGGAGCCGTTCATGCCGATGAGGCCGCACACGCGCCCCGGTGAGATGGTGAGGCTGGCGCCGTCGAGCGCGAGCACCTCGCCGTAGTGCACCGTGAGGGCGTCGACCTCGATGGCGGGGGACGCGGCGGTGCCGGGTTCGGATGCGCTGCTGGGGCCGGAGCTGGACGCGCGGCTCACGACTCGCGTCCCTTCTCACCGGTGAGGCCGGCCACGATCGTGTCGACGTCGTGCCGGATCAGGTCGAGGTAGCTGGGCACTGGGCCGTCCTCCTCGCTCAGCGAGTCGACGTAGAGCGTGCCGCCGAACTCGGCGTCCGTGGCGTCCACGACCTGACGCATGGGTGCATCCGAGACGGTCGACTCGCAGAAGACGGCGGGTACGTCGTTGTCGCGCACGTGGTCGATGACGCCCGCGATCTGCTGCGGCGTGGCCTGCTGCTCCGCGTTGACGGGCCAGATGTAGACCTCCTGCAGCCCGGCATCGCGGGCGAGGTAGGAGAAGGCTCCTTCGCACGTGACGAGTGCGCGCTGCGAGGTGGGGAGCGGCTCGATCGCGGCGACGAGCTCGTCGTGCACGGCCTGCAGCTCGGCCTTGTAGGCGGCGGCGTTCTCCTCGAAGATGCTCGCGCTTGCTGGCGCGAGGTCGGAGAAGGCCGTGACCATGTTGTCGACGTAGAGCTGCACGTTGAGGGGCGACATCCAGGCGTGCGGGTTGGGGAGCCCCGCGTAGGCGTCCCCCGCGATCGGCACCTCTTCGACGCCGTCGCTGACGACGACGTGCGGCACATCCATGCTCGCGACGAACTGCTCGAACCACGCCTCGAGGTTCATGCCGTTGTCGAGGATCAGGTCGGCCTCGGAGGCCTTCGCGACGTCGAGGGGGGTTGGTTCGTAGCCGTGGATCTCCGCGCCGACCTTGGTGATCGACTCGACCCGGAGCTCGTCGCCGGCGACCTGTCTGGCGATGTCGGCGAGCACTGTGAAGGTGGTGAGGACGACCGGGCGGTCGTCGCCCTCGGCGGCGGGGGCGCAAGCGGTGAGGGATGCGAGCGCGACGAGTGCGAGGCCGGCCGCGACGATGCGGGTGGCCTTCCGTCTGGCTGCATGCAGCACGGGGGTCAGCATGCCCAGAGCATAGCGCTACGGCTTGGGGAAGAAGAATGTTCGGTGCACCGAACCTCCGTACCGGAGTCGGGGCGGCCCGCGCGCGCCCGGAGTGATCCACAGGGTGAAAGACGCTCAGCGGGAGCATGCGGATGCGAACGTAGGCTGTGGCCACGATGTCACCAGGCGACCCCGGCGAGGAGCTGCGGCACCGGCCGAGCGTGCCGATGCCGCTGACTGTCGACCCCGCTTCGGGTCAAGCGGCCGGGTCTCGCTCGGGAGGATCCGCCGGGGGCGCTTCCGGCGCTCGGCATGGTGCGGACGCAGAAGAGACGCGCTTCCAGAGCGACTGCGTGCGCTGCGTAGCCCTCTGCTGCTCGGCCCTCGCCTTCTCTCGGGGCGACGACTTCGCCCACGAGAAGCCAGCAGGCAAACCGTGCCGCAACCTCGACGAGAACCTCGGCTGCAGCATCCACGCGGTGCTCCTCGAGCGCGGGTACCGGGGCTGCACCGTCTTCGAGTGCCACGGCGCCGGACAGCGGGTCACGCAGGAGACCTTCGGCGGCGGCGACTGGCGCGAGGGCGAGGGGCTGCGCGACGCGATGTTCGCGGTGTTCCCGCTCGTGCGTCAACTGCACGAGGTGCTGTGGCTGCTGACCGAGGCCAGGCGGCGCACAGCCGACCGGCCGCTGCTGCGCCGAATCGACTCCCTGTTCGATCGGGTGGATGCGCAGGCCGCGTCCCCCAGCGTGGCCGTGCTGCGAGCGGCAGTCGAATCGAGCAGGCCCGCCGCGGGCGAACTGCTTGGAGCCGTGAGCCTCGAAGTGAGGCGGGCGCACGCGCCCCGCCGCCGCGCATCCGGGGCCTGGTCGCGGGTCGAGCCGCGCGGCGTCTACCTCGGCACCGACTTCTCCGGAGGAGACCTGCGCGCCGTGGAGTTGCGCGGGGCTCTGCTTATCGCGGCGAAGCTTCGTGGCGCAGACCTGCGATGGGCCGACCTCCTCGGCGCCGACCTGCGGGACGCCGAGCTGCACGGAGCCGACCTGCGCCACGTGCTGCACCTCACGCAGCCGCAGCTGGCGGCGGCGTTCGGAGACGAGACGACCCAGCTGCCGGACTCGCTCACCCGGCCTCGCCACTGGATCTGAGACCGGGGCTGACGATGCGCGCCCGCTGGCAGATGTCGGTCAGTGTTCTTTCGTAGCGTGAGCGTGTTCCACAGGCTGACACCCACGGAGGGGCCATGAAGATCCGCCGCACGATCATCGTGTTCGACGCCGCTGACATCGATGCGGAGAGCACCTTCTGGGCGTCCCTGCTGGAGGGCGCGGTCGAGAAGGAGGACGACTGGCACAGTGTCTACGCTGACGGCGAGTGGAGGCTCGGCATCCAGCTCGCTCCCGACCACGTGGCACCGCGGTGGCCTGACGGGCATCCCCCACAGCAGATCCACCTGGACCTCTACATCGACGACCTCGAGGAGGGGCACAGGAGAGTGCTCGAGCTCGGCGGCCGTCTCCTCAAGGCAAGCGACAAGCCCGGCAGCCCCGACGAGTTCGTGGTCTACGCCGATCCCGCGGGCCACCCGTTCTGCCTCTGCAGAGCACCCCAGGGCTGAGTCGAAGCTCGGCGCCGCGCGGGCTCTGGCAGGGCCGGCCCCTGTCCCGGCCGGGAGTCCACGGATCGCCCAGACTCGGCCGCAACAATCGCACCATGAGCGACGAGAACACGCGAGAGTCCGGGGCCGATGACGATCAGCGGGAGCGCCGGAGCGCCGAGCATCTGCCGCCGGAAGGAGTTGACGAGGCGACCATCGCTGCTGTCGGGAAGCTCACGGAGGCGCTCGAGATGGTCGACCAGGCGCGCGGGCTGCTCTACAGCTTCCACCGGCTGACGGGGGCTGCCGACCTGGCGTTGGGTGAGGCATCCGATGCGCTGCGGGACGCGGGACACGTTGAGCTCGCCGACCGGCTCGACTCGGAGCTGGTCGGCCGCAACGTGATCGAGGGGCGGTGGACGTTCCAGATCGTCGAGGACTACGACGACACCTACTGGGAGCCGTTCCGGGCGGCAGAACGCGACGTCAGGGAGCAGCTCGTCGCAGGTCGCCGCCACCTCGCCGAGGCGGCGATGAAGGAGGACCGCCGAACGCACGGGGCACGCCACCACGAGGCGCGGCCCAGCGGCGGAGCGTAGCGGGCCCTGCCGACTCCCCAGCTACGATGCTGGGCGTGGCAGCAGACGGAGTGCGGGGTCGGTACGCGAAGGGTGTCGAGCGCAAGCGCGAGATCTTGGCGGTGGCCTACGAGACGCTCCGCGAGACGGGCGCAGGCGGGGCCTCGCTGCGCGCGATCGGTGAGTCCATCGGCGTCTCCCACGGCATGCTGACGCACTACTTCGGCTCGAGAGAGGGGCTGCTCGTCGAGGTCATCCGCGAGCACGACCGCGTCAACGACGAGCGCATGCCGGATTCCGTCTCGCTCGTGCAGCGGATGCGCTCGAGTGCTGAGTTCAACGTGCAGTTCCCCGGCATGGTCTCGCTGTTCACGGAGATGCTCGCGAAGTCGGTGGAGGCTGGGGATGGTCCTGCTCGTTCGTTCTTCACGGCGCGGTTCGCCCGGGCGAGGGTCAAGCTGGCGGCCGAGCTCGGCGGCCAGCTCGCGGCGCTCCCCGAGGAGCGCCGTGCTGATGCGGCCATGCTCGTCGACCTGATCATGGCCGCATCCGACGGGCTGCAGGTGCGATGGCTCCTGGACCCGAGCGTCGATGTTGCGGGCACTCTAGGGCTGCTGGAGCGGCTCGGCCGAACCAGCTGAACCCGAACAATGAAAGTTGCCAAATGGCAATTTTCTAGTAACGTCTCTCGTGAGAGCGAACCGCGATGTGGCGGGCGCCCACCGACACAGGAGTCAACGTGCCCACCACCCGACCAGCAGCACCCGGCACCCCACAGGAATCACAGCGCCCGGTGACCTCGCTGCAGCTCTACAGCATCAACTCGCACCTCGAGGTCGACCTCGACGGCACCCTCGCTCGGCTCGGTGAGATCGGGCTGCGCAACGTCGAGGCCTTCGCCTTCGTCGACCGCGCCGACGAGCTCGCCGCGGCCTTCGAGCGGCACGGCATCGCCGCCCCGACGGGACACGCCATGCTCGTCGCGAACGAGGTCACGCGAGAAGGCGTGACGACGCAGGTGCCGAGCCACGCGACCACGTTCGAGGCGGCGAAGAAGCTCGGCATGCGGTACGTCATCGACCCCGCCGTCTTCGACTGGTCGACGCGCGAGAAGGTCGAAGCGACGGCCGCGGCGCTCAACGAGGCCTCGAAGGCCGCCGCCGAGCATGGCCTCCGCGTCGGATATCACAACCATGCGTGGGAGCTCAGCAACCGCATCGACGGCGTCCCGGCCCTCGAGTACTTCGCTGGGCTCGTCGACGACGAGGTGGTGCTCGAGGTCGACGTCTACTGGGCGCACATCGGCGGCGTGGAGGCACCCGCTCTGCTCGCTCGCCTCGGCGACCGTGTCAAGGCGCTCCACATCAAGGACGGCCCCCAGGTCGAGAACCCGTTCCTCACGGATGCGCCCTTCGACCCGTCCGGTCTCGGCCAGGTGGCGGCCGGCCAGGGTGTCATCCCGCTCGGTGCGGCCCTCGACGCCGCCCCGTCGGCGGAGTTCGCCGTCATCGAGTTCGACCACTACGACGGCGACATCTTCGCGGCGATTGCCACGAGCTTCGACTACCTGGAGAACCGCGCATGAGCCTCCCGCAGGCAGCAGCCGCAGGCGCAGCCGCATCCGCATCCGCATCCGCCAGGAGCGGCCCCGTCGGCATCGGCATCATCGGCACGGGCATGATCAGCAACGCCTACCTCGACAACCTCATCCGCTTCCCCGACGTCCGCGTGGTGGCGCTCGGTGACCTGAACGAGGCGCTGGCCGCAGAGAAAGCGGCGGCATATGGTGTTCCGTTCTCGGGGTCACCGGCTTCCGTGCTCGCGAACGCCGAGGTCGAGATCGTTATCAACCTCACCATCCCCGCAGCGCACGTGCCGGTCGCCCTCGACGCGATCGCGGCGGGCAAGCACGTGTGGATCGAGAAGCCCATCGGCATCAACCGCGAGGAGGCGAAGGCCCTCCTCTTGGCCGCCGACGCGGCCGGCCTGCGCGTGGGAGTGGCGCCCGACACGGTGCTGAACCCGGGCATCCAGACCGCCCTGCGGCACCTGGCGGCGGGTGCCATCGGCACCCCGCTCACGGCGCGCACCATGATGCGCTACTCGGGCCCCGACCTCTTCCACCCGAACCCGGCGTTCCTCTTCGCCCGAGGCGGCGGCCCCCTGCTCGACATGGGGCCGTACTACGTGACGACGCTCGTGAGCGCCTTCGGTCCTGTCCGCAAGGTCTACGCCACGGGATCGACGGCCAAGGAGACGCGCACCGTCAAGCTCGGCCCGCTCACCGGACAGTCGTTCCCCGTCTCCGTGCTGACGCACGTGGATGCGCTGGTCACCTTCGAGAGCGGGGCGAGCGCGCAGCTCACCTTCAGCAACGACTCCCCGTTGGCGGAGATGGGCACGGTCGAGATCATCGGGGCCGGCGGGATGCTCCTGACCCCGGATCCGAACCACGCCGATGGCGGCACGAGGGTCGCGCGGCACCCGCAGGAGTACGCGGAGGTGCTCCAACCGACCTGGGAGGACTACCCCGAGGAGGGCACCGTCACGGGCCGCGGCTACGGTGCTCTCGACATGGCGCGGGGCATCCGCGAGGGGCTCCCGCACGTCGCGACCGGGGAACTGGCGCTGCACGTGCTCGACATCATGCTCGCCATCGAGGAGTCGGCGGCGGCCGGTGAGGTCGTGGTCATCGGAAGCACGGTCGATCCGGTCCCGCTCGTCGACCACACGCGAGACCCGTTCGCGGCGACGCTGGGCGCCTAGGAGCTGGCTCTCCTGGGCTCAGGGGGCCAGCGGTCGCGCGAGCACGCGCTCGAGCACCGCTCGGGAGCCGGTGATCCGCGCATCCACCGCCGAGAGGTCGCGCCGCTTCCAGAGCACGAGCAGCGCGTCCCCGGCGGTGACCTCGAGCGTCGCGTCGGCCGGCGTCGTCTCGCTCGCGGCCGTCGAGGGGTCCGCCGGTGCCTCGTCGACGGGTCCGAGTCGGACGCGCACGCCGAAGCTCCTGCTATCGCCTGGGCGCTCGAGCCGGTCTCGCAGCCGCAGCTCGACGCGTTCCTCGAGCGACTGCATCCGCCCGAGCGCGACCTGCCTCGGGTACATGTCCTCGGCCACCTCAGCGACACCGACCGCGGCGAGGTTCGAAGGGATCGGCACGGCGATGCCCAGGCTGTCGGTCGCGTCCCAGAGGTGCAGGACCGTCTCGAGCGCCTGACGCTTCGCCCACGTCGAGGCACGTGCAGGAGGGTAGAGGGCCCAGCATGGCGTGTCCTCCGGCAGCTCGCGCAGCGTCGCCACGAGGTCCGCGGCGCCCTCACGGAACCACCCGACGAGCGCGTCCCGGTCGGCGAGCGGCGCATCCGGAGTCTGACGGTCGACCTGCTGCCCGCCGCCGAGCAGCTGGGCATGCGCCCACCGGTGCACGCCGCCGAGGTGACGTGCGAGTTCGGCGAGCGACCAGCCCGGGCAGGACGGCACGGGCGTCGCGAGATCTGCCGATTCGAGGAGCAGGCCGAACCCGGTCGCGGCGTCCTCGGTCATGTCGATGAAGTCTGCATGGCGCATGGTCTGAGCCTAGAGAGTGGAGCGCGCGGCCGGTCAGCGACGGCGGACGCGCCCGTGGAGCTTCACGAGGGACGGCACGACGAGGTACACGGCGAGCGGGACCACGACGAGCGTCACGACGCACGCCCGCGCGATGGGGTGCCAGTTGCCGACGAGCGGCTCGGCCAGCATCGAGGTGATCGCCACGAGCGGGAAGATGGCGAGCCACGTCAGCACGGCCCGGGCGTGGATCGACGGCGGGGCGGGCAAGCCTCCCGCTGGCGGCACGGCTGGGCCGATCGGATCGCCCGTCGGAGCGTCGCTCCCCGTCATGCCGGTGTCTCGTGACTCATGAGAGCCGATGGTAGCCCCCGGATGCGTCGCTGTCGGGCTCGCGGAGCGTCCGCGCGTTAGGAGACGGCTCACGATCGTTAGGCAGGAGCCCGTCGCGCGCGGCCAGCCGAGTTGCGAGGGTGGTCGCATGGGCCGACCGGCCCGCAACAAGGAGGTTGCCGATGTCAGAACTCGCTCCGCTCGAAAGCCTGCTCCCCGCCGGCCCGCTGCCGTACCTGCTCGGGGACGGCGAGGGCGACAAGCTCGTGCTCTTCGACCAGCTCTTCACCCTGCTCACGACGTCGCCGCAGACCACCGGCCAGTTCGACGCGTTCATCACCGAGGGGCGTCCCGGTCGCCCCGTCCCGCCGCACTTCCACGCGGAGACGCACGAGACGTTCTTCGTGCTGGAGGGCGCCATCCGCCTGTGGATCGACGACCGGCAGGGCAACCGGGAGACGCGCATCCTCGAGGCCGGGGGCTTCGGGTTCGTGCCGAAGGACACGATCCACTCGTACCGCATCGAGCGCACGGGCAAGATCTTCGGCGTCACGAGCGCCGGGTTCACCGACTTCTTCCGGGCCGTCGCCAGGCCGACCGCGAAGCCGGGCATCCCGGAAGAAGCAGAATTTCACATTCCAGCGCCGGAGGTCTTCGGTGCCGAGGGAGCGAAGCACGACGTGCACTTCGTGCACGGATACGAGCTGTTCGATTGAAGCGCCCACTGCCTTCCCATGAGCGCGCGGGTTCGGCCCGCGGTCGCGTCCAACGCGACATCGTCTTCTCGGAGCCGCCCGGGTTCCGGCCCCTCACGCTCGACCTGCACCTGCCGGATGGCGGGCAGCCGCCCGTCATCGTGTTCGTCCACGGCGGCGGCTGGTTCCGCGGCAGCAGGCGCGTGTTCACCCCGGGCCGCACCGAGGAGGAGACCTTCGGACGGCTGACGCGTGCGGGGTGGGCGGTGGCGTCCGTCGACTATCGGCTGAGCGGGGAGGCGACGTTCCCGGCGCCGCTCGCCGACGTCGAGGCCGCGGTCGCATGGGTGCTCGAAGAGGGCGCCACGACGTTCGGCCTCGACTCCTCGCGCCTCGCGCTCTGGGGAGAGTCCGCCGGCGGGCACCTCGCTGCCCTCGCGGCCTCGGCGCCGGGCACGCCGGTGCGCGCGGTCGTCGACTGGTACGGACCGAGCGACCTGGCCGCCATCCCCAAGCAGCCGACGCCGCCGACGCAGCGGGGGGACGTCGCGTCGCCGAGCAGGGAGGAGATGCTCATCGGCGGGCCCCTCACCGAGCATCGCGAGCTGACGAGGGCCGCAAGCCCGGCCCTCGTGGTGCACGCCGGCATGCCGCCGTTCCTGCTCGCACACGGGACCGCCGACGGCATGGTGCCAAGCGAGCAGAGCGTGCGGCTGCGGGATGCGCTCGAGTCGGTGGGTGCTCACGTCGAGCTGCAGCTCGTGGCCGGGGCCGACCACATGTGGCGGGGGCTCGACGATCTCGATGTCGTTATGGGGCCAGCCTTGCGGTTCCTCGACGAGCAGGTCCTGTCGCCCGCGGAGTCGCGCTGACCGGGCCGTCTAGTCTCTGACCATGGATATCCCAGTCCACGCCGTGCAGTACTTCTGCGTGCTCGCGGAAGAGCTGCACTTCGGCCGAGCGGCTGAGCGCATCCGCATCGCGACGCCGTCGCTGAGCCAGCAGATCGGCCGCCTCGAACGGCAGCTCGGCGTGAAGCTCTTCGACCGCGACTCTCGCCCGCTGACGCTCACCCCGCACGGCCTCGAATTGCTGCCCCTCGCACGGCGGCTGCGCGACGATCACCGGGAGATCCTCGATTGGGCGAGGCTGCTCTCGAGGGAGCAGGCGGTGCCGCGGCTGCGGCTCGGCGTCGTCGCCTCGGCGACCGGGTCGCTGGCGGCGTCGGCCATCGGCTCGATGCTGCAGCGGGTGCCGGATGCGCGGCTCGAGATGCGCCGCACGGGGTTCTTCGACGTCGCCGCCGACCTCCTGGCGGACCGCGTCGACGTGGTGTTGGCGCCGTCGCCTGTGAGCGGCTCCGACGAGGTCGCATGCGAGCCGCTGTGGACGGAGGGGCGGATGCTCGTGGTCCCCGCCGATCATCGGCTGGCGGGCCGCACCTCCGTCTCGATCATGGAGACCGACGACGAGATCTTCGTCGCCGCGTCCGCCGGCCCGCAGGAGATCCTCGACTGGTGGCTCGTGAGTCCGAGGCCGGACGGGCGGCGGATCGTGCCCGGCGCATCCGCTGACAGCATGGAGGGTCTGCTGGAGCTCGTGGCCGCTGGCGTCGGGGTCAACATCGCCGGGAGCGCGGCCGCGAAGCACTACCAGCGGGACGACGTCGTGTTCGTGCCGATCGACGACGTCGACCCCGTCACGGTCATGATGTGCACGCTGCTCGCGACCGAGAATCCGCTTGTGCCCGTGTTCCGTGAGCTCATGCGAGGGCAGGTCACGGGCTGACCCCTGCTTCCGCCGCCCGGCGCAGCCTCTGCCCGCCTGCCCCGCAACCGCGAGCGCCTGTCTACTCGTCCGCGGTCTCCTGCTTGCCGCGCATCACGAGCAGCGGGTCCGGCTTCGTGACGACGTCGTGATCCTTGCCCTCGTACTCGAACTGTCCGAGCCAGAATCGCATGGCGTTGAGGCGGGCGCGCTTCTTGTCGTTGGAGCGGATGATCGTCCACGGCGCGTGCTTCTTGTCGGTGAGGCGGAACGTCTCCTCCTTCGCCGCCGTGTAGTCCTCCCAGCGGTCGAGGGAGGCGAGGTCCATGGGGGAGAGCTTCCAGCGGCGCACCGGGTCGAGCTGACGGATCGCGAAGCGCGTGCGCTGCTCGGTGCGCGACACGGAGAACCAGAACTTCGTGACATGGATGCCCGAGTCGACGAGCATCTTCTCGAACGCGGGCGCCTGCTGCATGAACTGCGCGTGCTCGTCGTCGCTGCAGAACCCCATCACGCGCTCCACACCTGAACGGTTGTACCAGGAGCGGTCGAAGAGCACGAGCTCCCCGTCGGTGGGGAGGTGCTGGATGTAGCGCTGGAAGAACCACTGGCCGCGCTCGCGGTCGCTCGGCTTGGCGAGGGCGACGACGCGCGCCTTGCGCGGGTTGAGGTGCTCCGTGAAGCGCTTGATGGTGCCGCCCTTGCCCGCCGCGTCTCGCCCCTCGAAGAGGATCACCGCGCGCCGGTCGTTGTCTTCCATCCAGTACTGGCACTTCAGCAGCTCGACCTGCAGGCGGTACTTCTCGCTCTCGTACTCGTCGCGGCTCAGCCGCTCCTCGTACGGGTACCCCTCCTGCCAGGTGTAGACGGGGTTGCCCTGCGGGTCGATGAGGTCCGGGTCGTTGGTGTGGCCGTCGCGGACCGAGTAGCCGAGCGTGCGCAGGTGCTCGATGTACTCGCGCAGGTCCTGGGGTTGATCGATGGCCATGCGTTCCTCCGAGGTTCAGATGCCGCGCATCCACCCGCCGCGGCCTGCGGCGGGGGATGCGGCGACCATACTGCGCCGTGAAGGCAAACGGGATGTGTACGAGCGCGGTCAGGCCGGAACCACCGTGCGGCATCGCTACAGCCGTCCGTAGACCACCTCGGTGCGTGGTGCGGGCAGCTGGGTCAGTGGAACCGGGGCCGGTCGCTGCGCGGTGGTTGACAGCGACACCGCGCTTCGCCTCGCGGCCGCCAGGCCGATCGACTCCATGATGTCCAGGACGTGCAGGGCCATCTCGGCCGACGAGCGATGCGCCTCGTTCTGGGCGACCGCGCGTGCCAGGTCCGCGACCCCGTAGCCGCGGCCGGCCTCCGCGTATCCGGCCAGAGCAGGGACATCTCGCCACTCGCGTCCCGTGCCGAGGAGCTCGACGCCGCCGTCGAAGATGTTCGGATCGGGCACCGTCACCGACCCCGCCGTGCCGTGCACTTCGATGCGCGGCTGTCGGGACCCCCACTGCTCGAAGCTCAAGAGCAGTGTCGACACAGCGCCGCCCTCATGCTCGAGCACAGCGGTCACATGCGTGTCGACCTCGACGGCGATGGGCTCTCCCGCGCGTGGGCCGCTCGCGATCGACCTGCGGCGATCCGAGCGTCCGGTGGTCGCCGTCACGCTTCGCACCGGCCCGAGCAGCGTGGCCAGCGCCGTCAGGTAGTAGGGGCCCATGTCGAACAGCGGTCCGCCGCCGGTCTTGTAGTAGAAGTCCGGAGCGGGATGCCATCGCTCGTGCCCCGGGGAGGACCAGCTCGCGCTCGCGGCGACGGGAACTCCGATGTGGCCGCCATCGATGACGGCGCGCGCAGTCTGCAGGCCCGTCCCGAGCACCGTGTCCGGTGCCCCGGCGATCCGCAGCCGCCGGCTGCTCGCCAGGTCGAGCAGCTGGCGGCCGTCGGCGACGGTCAGAGCGAGCGGCTTCTCGACGTACACGTGCTTGCCCGATTCGAGGGCAGCCGTGCACACGTCGAGGTGCGCGGCCGGGATGGTGAGGTTGATGATCGTGTCGACGTCGTCGGCGCGCATCAGCTCGTCGACGGTGAGCGCGCGGGCGCCGCGGCCGTACTGCTCGGCGGCGGTCCGGGCACGTTCGTCGTCGAGGTCCGCGACCGCGACGAGCCTGACGTCGTCCAATCGGGCGAGGCTGTCGAGGTACTGGCCGCTGATCACCCCGGCCCCGACGATGGCGACACGCATGCGCTGGTCGGGTCGAAGCGCCTCCGGTCGAAGCGCCTTCGGAGCGCGCAGGCCGATTGCGGCCGTTTCCGGCGCAGGGGTCATGATCGAGCTGCCCATAGCAGCCCCCGTTCTGTGAGCGTGCGGATGGGGTCCTGCTGGAGCACGTCGAGGTGGTGGCCAGAGGTCGAGACGAAGATCCGCCCCTGTCCCCAGAACCGCTTCCACACGGACGGGGTCGTCACGGGCTCGTGCCACGGATCCCAGGGGCGAACGGGCTGGGTCGTGGTCGCCAGCACCTTCATGTACGGGTCCGCGAGGACCCAGTACTGCTCGGAGTCGATCGTGAAGTCGTCGATCCCGGCCATGATCGCGTCGGTGCGTCCGGCCTTGGTCACCTCGATGGTGTGGGGCCGGTAGTTGTCGGCCTGCTCGCCCGTGCGATCCGCGGGGTCGCATCCGGGATGCGCGGCGAACTGCCCGCCGACGAGCTGCAGGTAGTCGGCGTTGTTGCGGTAGGAGTCGATGATGCCGCCGTGCCAGCCGGCGAAGCCGGTGCCGGCGGTGACGGCTGCGCGCAGCGCCTCGAACTCCTCCTTCTCGATGGTGCTCTTCGTCACGGTCTGCACGATGAGGTCGACGGTGGGGAGGTAGCCGGGTTCGGCGTACACGGCCGGTCCGTTCTCCACTCGCACTTCGAATCCCTCGCGCTCAAGGAAGGCCCGCATGTAGTCGCTGGTCTCCACCGGTTCGTGACCGGCCCATCCGCCCCTGACCATGAGCGCTGACCGTGTCGCCGTCATTTGCCGAACCCCGCGGTCATGCCGCTCACCAGCTGGCGTCTGCCGAAGATGTAGAGGGCGAGGATGGGCAGCGTCGAGAGCACGACCGCCGCCATGATGCCGGGAACGTTCACGTTGAATTCTCCTTGGAAGGTCCAGAGCGAGAGGGGCAGCACCCGGTTCTCGGGGCTCTGGGTGAGGACGAGCGGGAACAGGAAGGCGTTCCACACGGTGAGGGAGTCGTAGATGGCGACCGTCACGAGGGCGGGACGGGCGAGGGGCGCCACGAGCGACCACAGGGTGCGCCACTGGGTGGCACCGTCGACGCGCATCGAGTCGAACAGCTCGGTGGGGATGTCGCGCAGGAAGTTGACCAGGATGAGCACCGTGATCGGGATGGCGAAGCCGACGGACGGGAGGATGACCGCGGCGAGGGTGTCGTAGAGGCCCGCCTGGCTGAGCATGTAGAAGAGGGGGACGATGGTCGCCTGCAGTGGGATGGCGAGCCCCATGAGGAGCAGTGAGAAGGACACCTTGGCGGTCCAGTGCGTGGAGCGCACGATGACGAACGCGGCCATGAGGGAGACGGTGACGGTGACGGCGACCGCGACGGTCGTCACGATGATGCTGTTGGCGAGGTAGAGCAGGAAGTCGCTCTGCAGGACGAGGAGATAGGCCTCGAGCGTCGGCTCGGACGACGGCAGCAGCTGGTTGTCGCTGAAGAAGCCCGCCTGGGGTCGGAAGCTGGTGATGACGATGTAGTACACCGGCACGATGATCACGAGCAGCCAGGCGAAGCCACCGAGGGCACCGAGCACGTTGGGGGTGCGTCGGCCGCCGCGTCGCTCGCGGGGTGGTCGGGGGTACGTGGGCCTGCTGGCCAGCTTGGGTGCGGTGGCGGTCATGTTCAGGCTCCTTCCTGGTCGCTCTTCATGCGGGAGAAGCCGCTGACGCGGGTGATGCCCAGCGCGATCAGGAGTCCCACCACGACCAGCACCATGGCGAGCACGCTGGCGCCGCCCATGTCGTTCGCGGCGAAGCCGGTCAGGTACATGTCGATGGGCAGGATGCGGATGCCGTAGCCGGGGACCCCGCCGGTGAGGACGAAGATGACGTCGAAGTAGGTGAGCGAGCCGACGAGCATGATGGTGGATGAGGTGACGATGGTGTGTCGTAGCTGGGGGAGGGTAACGTACCAGAACGTCTGCAGTCGACCCGCTCCGTCCAGCTCGGCTGCTTCGTAGAGGGTGCGGGGGATCTGTCGGACGCCGGCCTGGTAGAGCAGGGCGTGGAAGGGAACGAACTGCCAGGCGATGAGGAAGACGACGGTGACGAAGATCAGCTGGGGGTTGCCGAGCCAGTCCTGCCGCAGCAGCTCGAGTCCGGGAGTCGCGCCGAGCCCGAAGTTCGGGTCGAGGATGGCCTTGAACGCGAGTGCGGTCGCGGCGGAGGACAGGATGAGGGGGATGAAGTAGAGCGCGGCGAGCACGGCGCGATACTTCTGGTGCCCAGCGGTGAAGACGCCGAGGAGCAGGCTGATGGGGGTCTGCACCAGCCAGGAGACGACGATGACCTGCAGGCTCAGCATGAGCCCGTTCCGGAAGTTGTCGCCGCCGAGGATGCGCGTCCAGTTCTCGAGCCCAACCCATTCGGGGTCGGAGATGGCGTCCCAGCTCGTGAAGCTCAACCACAGGGCAACTGCGAGGGGGACGATGGCGAACAGGGCGTAGAGCGCGACGGCGGGGAGCAGGAGGATGGGGTTCGGTCGGTCCGTGATGCCTTTGCGGCCCGTCGGCTTGGGGCTGTGGTCTGCGGCGGCGGGATGCGGAGTGCCGTCGGAGGGTACGCGAGGCTTCTCGCCGCGTGAGGCCGACGATGCGCCGGCAGGCAGGATCGTGGAGGTCATGGTCAGAGGGTCGCGTTCATGTTGGTGGAGAACTCCTCTGGCGTGATCTGCAGGTTGAAGAGACGGTCGAGGTTCGTGAGCATCTCCTGCGCCTGGCCCGGCTCCAGCGCCTGGTCCCAGGACATCTGGAAGTTCGGTGCGTCGCTGATCATCTGGTAGACCGTCTCGCCGAAGGCCGCGTCCGGAAGGTCGGCGATGGTGTCGTCGATGTCCGCGAGCGGTGGCACCTGGTTGGCCTCGATCAGTCGGTCGACGAATGGCTCGTCCCAGAGCCCGGTCTTCAGGTAGTCGATGGCCACGGCCTGCTGTGCTTCCGTGGCGTCCGCCGACACGGAGAAGTAGCTGGTCGGGTTGCCGACGATGTTGGCAGGGTCGCCCGTGCCGCCTTCCACGGTGGGGAAGGGGAGGTAGCCGAGGGAGCTCTCCGCGAACTCCGGCGCCTGCTCGCGGAAGGTGTTGTTCACCCACGTGCCCTGCAGGAGCATGGCGGCCTTGCCCGTGTAGAGGAGGGCGGCGTCGGCGCTCGAGTCGGTGGTCACGGAGGCGAAGCCGTCGGCGAACCCTCCGGCTTCCACGAGGTCCTGGATCATCTCGTTGGCCTGGATGATCGCGGGGTGCGACCAGGCGCCGGCCTCACCGGCGAGGATTGCGTCGAAGACCTCGGGCCCGCCGATGCGGTCGGCGAGGTACTCGAGCCACATCAGCTCCGGCCACTTGGCGGCGCCGGCGAGGGCGAACGGTGCGACGCCTGCCGCGTTGAGCTTCTCGACGGCGACCAGCAGCTCGTCCCAGGTCTCGGGGGGCTCGACGCCAGCTTCATCCATCACGTCCTCGTTGACGTAGAGGACGACGGGGGCCACTGCCTTCATCGGCACCGCGTAGACCGCGCCGTCGAAGGTCACAGGGTCGAGGGCGAACGGCAGGAACCGGTCGAGGTCGTCCCCGAGCGCATCGCTCAGGTCGACGACCTTGTCGGCGTCGACGTACGACTGCAGCGTGCCGCCGCCCTTGTTGTAGATGACGCTCGGACCGGCACCGGCGCCGATGGCTGTCCTGATCTTGGACTTGTACGCCTCGCCCTCGAAGTACGTGGCTTCGAGCTGCGCGTCCGGATGCGCGGCGTTCCAGTCGGCCACCGAGGGGTCGACCGTCTCTTCCTGGTCCGACGTGATTCCCCACAGGGTCACGGCGTCGCCAGCGCTGGAACCGGCGCTTCCTGAGCCGCCGGCGCAAGACGCGAGCAGCGCGGCGACGGACAGTGCGGCGAGGGAGGTCACCGCCCGTTTCGCCAGCGTGCGGGGTCGGGATTTCGGGGGACGTGAGGGCATCATGGCTCTTCCTTGAGTTAGGTGCGTGGTGCGGTGTCGAGGGGCGGTGAACCCGCTCCCGGTGCCGTGTGGCGAACCTATGCGTCACGCAAAGAGGAGCGCAAGTCGTCGCAGTGCTATTGGAAACTTTTCGCTGGCGGGGCGGTGCTCTCGCGAACCTTGAGCTTCGTTGCGAGCTCGAGGCGCGTGCCTCCGGTGGTGGCGTCCTCCGCACGAAGCACGATCTTCACCGCCTCGGAGGCCATCTGCTCCAGCGGCTGCGTGACGGTCGTCAGGCCAGGGGTGATCCACCCCGCGAGCGGGATGTCGTCGAACCCCACGACGGACACGTCCTCGGGGATGGCGAGCCCGAGGCGACGGGCCGCCTCGTAGACGCCGAGCGCTTCCATGTCGTTCGAGCAGAAGACCGCGCTCGGCCGATCCGGACCGCTGAGCAGGCGCAGGCCCGCGGCGACGCCTGAATCCCGGGTGAAGTCTCCTGCGACGACCCGGCCGGGCTTGAGGGTGAGGCCCGCGTTCTCCACCGCGTGGCGGAAGCCGGACAATCTGGCGTGCGTGCAGAGCATGTCGGACGGCCCCGTGATGATGCCGAGGTCCCGATGGCCGAGGCTGATCAGGTACTCCGTTGCTGCCACGCCGCCCGACCAGTTCGTCGCGCCCACCGACGACACGTCGGAGTCAGGGGAACCGGCGGGGTCGATGAGGACGAACGGGATGTTCCGCGTCTGCAGTCGTCGCTTGTGGTCGGCCGAGAGGTCCGTGAGCACGAGGATGACCGCGACGGGGCGTCGCCTGGCGACTCCGTCGATCCAGGCGGCGCCAGGATCGTGCCTGGCCTGCGTCTGGGTCAGCACGATGGACAGGCCCTGCTGGCGCGCGATCGCCTCGACGCCTCGCACGATCTCCAGCGCCCACATGCTGGACAGGCCCTGCTCGACCACCACCTCGATCAGGCCACCGGAGCGCCCGAAGTCGCCCGGACGGAGGTACCCGTGCTCGTGCAGCAGCTGCTCGACCCGCTCGCGCGTGCCCGCGGAGACGCCCTTGCGTCCGTTGAGGACCTTGGAGACCGTCGACAGGGACACGGAGGCCTGCTCGGCGATGACCGCCATGGTCGGCTTCGGAGGAAAACTATCGCTCATGAGTGAGACGTTATCGACGGATGCCCTCTCGGGCAATGCACCCGCGTCGGGTTGAATGCCTCAGAGCCCGACTCGACCGGCCTCTGCCACGGCACCCGCGAGCGGACGATACTGGAGACCGAACCGACCGGAGGAGACGACGTTGCCGAAGAAGCGCATCACCCTGCCCAAGGAATTCAGGCGGGGCGAGACCTACACGGTCGCCGAGCTGGAGGAGATCTTCGAGAAGGTCGAGACGACCGCCCTCGGCCGCGACGTCAACAAGGAGTCCGCGCTCATGAGCGACCGGCTCGACGCAGCTGGCATCCGCTGGCTGGTCGAGCACGGTGCAGAGGTGAACGCGGTCGACCGCTTCGGCAACACTGCGCTGACCCACCATTCGAAGTGGAAGGCGAAGCTCGACGTCGTGGCCGCGCTTCTCGAACATGGCGCAGACCCCAACATCACGGGTCACTCCTCGCCGCTGGCTGCTGCGGCCGAGTACGGGAACATCGATGGCCTCACCCTGCTCCTCGATGCGGGCGCGGACCCGCTCGTGGACTTCGGGCGTCGCGGTGAGACGGCGCTCGACCGCGCGATGACGAGGATGAAGGACTACCACGCGCCGCGGGCGCTCGAGGTGGCGCGCATCCTCGTCTCCCGCGGCGCGACCGTCTCCGGGGACACCCCCAAGTACCTGCGCCAGACGATGTCGCACCTGCAGGGACTCATCGCCAGGGGCAAGGGGTCCGAGGAAAACCTCGCGATTCTGTTCGAGCTGTTCGAGCTGCTCGGCGTGGAACCGACGGTGCCGCCGAGGGTTCTCGCTCCAGGCGAGCCCATCACGGTCACGGCTGAGGGATGGAAGGCGCAGTACAGCGAGCTGTGGAAGATGCTGGTGCCAGGCGGCGGTGCTGCCGAGAGCGTGCAGGGCGAGGTCGTGCGCATCGCCGGTCGCGTCGGCAACGAGATCCTCGGCAACGGCGGCGGCAACTGGGACAAGGACTTCGACAGGATGCTGCAGGCGTACCGCGCGCACGTGCGCACGGGAGCACCGCTCGAGGAGGCGGAGCTGGTGAGCCTCGACCAGGCAGTCGGTCGGCTCGCCGGCGGATCCTTCGACGAGCCGGCCGTCGATACGCTCACGGAGCTCGCCGTGACGTGGGTGCTCCGGAACCCGGACCGCGTCGACCTGCCGAAGCCGAGCTACCGACGGTAGTCACTCCTCCCGCATGGCCTCAGCGAAGGGTCTCGGCGCCCGGTGCTTCGGCTGCGCCGGGGCGGTGCCCGGGTTCGTCAGCGGGGGAGTGGATGCGCTCACCGGGTCACCCGCCCGCAGGACCAACTCCTCGTCGAAGTGGCGGATCAGGAGGGGCTCGCCGGTACTGAGCTGGTAGACGGTCGCCTCTGGCCGGATCTCGACGTGCAGCCGTCGACCCTGCACGAGCATCCCGAAGCGGATGCGTGTCAGCTGATCCGGGAGGCGAGGCGCGAATCGGAGCCCGCTGTCGCTTTCGCGCAGGCCGCCGAGACCAGCCGTTACGGCCGTCCAGATGCCGGCGAGCGACGCCATGTGCAGCCCCTGCGAGGTGTTGTCGCGGAGGTCATCGAGGTCCAGCGTTGCAGCCTCGGCCAGGTAGTCGGCGGCGAGCTGCAGGTGCCCGACCTCGGCCGCGAGGATCGACTGCACGGAGGCGGACAGTGAAGAGTCACGCACCGTCAGAGCCTCCGAGTACTCAAAGGCCCGCTTCTTGTCCTCGAAGGTGAACGCCTCGTGTGCGAAGTAGAGGGCGAGTACCAGGTCGGCCTGCTTGATCACCTGCTTGCGGTACAGGTGGAAGTACGGGAAGTGCTCCTGCAGGGGGTACTGGGATGCGGAGGTGCCGGCGAAGTCCCATTGTGCGAGGTCCGTCGACCCGGCCGCGTGCGCGTGGACGCCGCGGCGCTCGTCGAACGGCACCACGATGGCGTCGGCGGCGTGCATCCACCGTCGGATCTCGTCGTCATCGACGCCGAGCGCGCCCGCTTCGGCGTGGTGACGTTCGGCGACGGATATCGCGGCGCGCAGGTTCAGGCGCGCCATGAGGTTCGTGAACGTGTTGTCGTCGACAAGCGCCGAGTACTCGTCCGGACCGGTCACGCCGTCGAAGTGCAGGCCCCCGTCCGGGTCCCAGCGTCCGAGCGAGCACCAGAGCCGGGCGGTCTCGACGAGCACGTCGACGGCGACCTCCCGCTCGAAGCGCTCGTCACCGGTCGTGCGGATGTGGTGCACCATCGCCGCGGCGATGTCGGCGTTGACGTGGAACGCGGCGGTGCTCGCGGGCCAGTATCCGGAGCTCTCCCGGCCGTCGATCGTGCGCCACGCGAACGCGGCCCCCTCGAGCTTCAGGAGCTTCGCGCGCTCGCGGGCGTAGTCGAGCGTCGAGTGCCGCCAGCGCAGCGCCTGCTCGGCGGCGGACGGCACCGTCGCGGAGAGGAATGGCAGCACGTAGCTCTCGAAATCCCAGAACGTGTGACCAAGGTAGCCAGCGCCGGTGAGGCCCTTGCCTGGCACCGAACGCGCCTCGAGCCGGGCTGCCGACTGGTAGACGTGGAAGAGCGCGAAGCGGGTCGCCTGCTGCAGCCGCGGCGATCCGTCGATCTCCACGTCCGCGCACGCCCAGAACTCGTCGAGGTTCGAGCGCTGGTCGGCGAGCACCCGCTCCCAGCCGTCTCGCCTCGCGTCGTCGACGGCGCCCTCCGCCCGGTCGCGCAACGTCTCCGGGGAGAGCGTCGACGAGAACTCGTGGCCGACGTACTTCGTGATCTCCAGGACCTCCCCGGCTTTGAGCTCCGCGCTCACGGTCGTGCGCGCCAGGTCGCGGGATGTCTCGGTCTCGATGCTCGGAGGCGTCGCGCACGTGCCCGCGACCACGTTGTCCATGGCGACGGCGATGCTGATGCCGCTCCTCAGCGTGCGATGCACGAGTGTGGCCGCGCTTCCCAGCGAGAAGTGTCCGAGGCCTTCGAACGGCTCGTCGAGCTGGTCGTTGACCCGCTGGTCGGGGTGCACCTCCGGCATGTCCTCGTTGGCGACGACCTCGGACTGCACGCTCACGTGCACGCCGTCGCCGAGCGCCTCGACCTCGTGATGCACGGCCGCGAGCGAGCGATGGGTGAGCGAGACGAGGCGGATGCTGGTGACCCGCACCGTGCGCCCAGCGGGCGACGTCCATTCGAGGTCGCGCCGGAGCGTGCCGGCGCGGAAGTCGAGGCGCTGCTCGTGGCGCACGACCGTGCCCCGGCGGAGATCCAGCGGCTCATCGCCAACGAGCAGGCGGAGCACCTGTCCGTTCTGCACATTCACGACGCTCTGCCCCGTGTCCGGATACCCGTAGCCGTCCTCGGCGTACGGCATGGGGTGGTCCTCGAAGACGCCGTTCAGGTACGTGCCGAGCACTTCGTGCGGGTCGCCCTCGTCGAAGTTGGCTCTCCAGCCGATGTGGCCGTTGGAGAGGGCGAACACCGACTCGAGGTGCGCGAGCTGGGGTGCGTCGAGGTCGAGTCCGGTGAAGCCGAGGCTCCATGGTGCGACATCGAAGGGGATCGCGCCGGTCACGCGAGCGTCTCGCCGTCGGTCGAGGGGAGGTCGGAAGGGGGGAGCATGCTGCCCTTTCTGTCGGGAGGGAGCCGTCGGAGCTTGGGGTGCCCGCCAAGGCGTTGCACGCTCGCGCCGGCAGCTTGCGTCGCGCGCTGCCCTGCCTCGCGGGGGCTCGCTCCAGAGAGCAGCGCGGTCGTGAGCGTCGCGACGAACGCGTCACCCGCGCCGGTGGGGTCGACCGTTCGGGTGCGCTCGTGCGGCAGGAACACGTGTTCACCAGGCCAGGCGATGAGCTCAGCATCGTCGACCGTGAGCGCGACGACGCGGGGGCCGAGGTCGAGGAGCGTCGAGGCCGTGCGGAGCGCGTCTTCTCGGTTCCTGACCTCGGACCCGGACAGCATCGACGCCTCTCTCGCGTTCGCGCGCACCACATCGGCGAATCCGACAAGCTCGTCTCGTCTGGCCCTGTCCTCGGTCGCGTCGACGGCTCCGTCGAGGACCAGCAGCGCTCTCGGGACGCCGTTCGCGGGTCGCTGCCTCGTGAGCTGCGCAGCGGCGAGCAGCGTGTCGAAGGGCTGCTGCAGCTGCAGGACGACGGCGTCCGCCGTCGTCAGAGCTGTCGCGGCGCGGACGTCGTCAGGGGTGAGGAGCGCCTGCTGCGGGATGTGCTCGAGCAGTCGGCGCACGCCGCCATCGGCGACGACATCCGTGAGGAGCGCCGTCGCGCCGCGTCGGACGACGTGGCGCGTATCGAGACCGTGGCTGGCGGCTTCGCGCAGCATCTCCGTGCCGTCACCGTCTTCACCCAGGACAGCGATCAGCGAGACCCGCGCGGTGGGATCGAGCTGGCGGATCCCGACGGCGATGCTCGCGCCCTTTCCGCCCAGACGTTCGATGCGCTCGCTGACTACGGCACTCGCCCCCGCGTCCGGGATCCCCGCAACGCGCAGCACAAGATCCCGGCCGGCCTGCCCGAACACCGCGACGCGCGCCGGCGAGACGGGCTGGGCCGTGCGCGCGGGGATGCCCGGGGTGCCGTTCGACATGAGGAGAGGGTACCGACGTCCCCTTGGACATCTCATGGTGGTGAGCGTGCAGCGGCGTCAGGTCCGACCGGTCCCTCGGATCGACGCCAGCGTCTGCGCCCCGTCCGGGATGCCCGCGACGGGAACCAGCACCACGTCCTGCATCTTCCAGTCGAGTCGCGCGAGATCCCGTGCGACGTCCTGCAGCGCATCCACGGTCGGGGGATGTGGGTCGACGGGCACGACGAACGCCTCCACGTGGAACACCTGACCCTGGTCGCGCATCCGAACGCCGACCTCGTCGACCCACGTTTCGTCCTGGAGTCGCAGGATCACCCGCTTCATCAGCGGATGCGGTTCCTGATCGTCGTGGGTACGCGCCTGCTCGTCGAGAAGGTCGCGCACCGAGGACCGCGTGTTCTTGACCCCGTCCCAGACGATCCCGGCGGAGATGAAGAGCGCCGCGACGCCGTCGAGCCACCAGAGTCCGACCCCGATGCCGAGCACACCCAGGATCGACGCGGCGTTCGTCTGCCAGTCGGCTTTCGCCATGTCGGCGTCCGCCGCGAGCAGCTTGTTGTGGAGCTTCGGGGCGAGCCTGGCCTTCGCGCGACCGTAGACGAGCGGTCCGACGACGATGACCGCCATGACGGCGATCATCAGCCACCCCTGCCAGATGACGGTCCCGAGGAGCTGGACGCTGCCGATGGTGGGATGCTCGGCGTTCACCAACCCCAGGACGGACTCCACCGCGAGGTGGCCGCCGACGGCAAGGAGAGCGACACCGGCGACGAGATGCCCGATGCCCATTGCCCGATGCAGCCCGAACGGGAAGGTGCGGGTCGGCTTGCGCCGGATGAACACGAGCGCGATCAGAAACACGAACTGCGGGATGAGGGAGAGCATGTCCTCGATCCAGGCGGTCTTCATCGCCTGCGAGTTGCCCACGACGAACGCGACGAGCGTGATGGTGCAGGCAGTGAAGCCGATGGTCGCCCACTCCCAGCGAACCGCGGCCCTCAGCGCCTCTCGCTGCTCCTGTGGCAGGTCCGTGCGGCCCGTGCTCCCCACTGGAATCTCCTCGCCGTCACGCGTTACCCACTGGTCGACTCCGAATCAGTGTCACGAACGCGTCCGCGGGTCGGGAGACCTTGACGTGGGTTGCTGACGGTGCAAGGGCGAGAGGAAGCTGGGAGGTCAAGCGGTTGTCGCCGTATCCGGCCCGAACGTAGCGTCGCGGGCATGAGCCACTACGAGAAGAAGAACCCGCTCGACCTCTACCCGAAGCCGCCGTTCCCCGAACAGGAGCAGCAGCTCCCCGGCCTGGCGCGGAAGATGACCCCCAAACCGGACCACGGCGAGGAGAGCTACGTCGGCCTCGGCCGGCTGAAGGGGTTCCGCGGCATCGTCACGGGTGGTGACTCGGGCATCGGCCGAGCGGCAGCGATCGCCCTGAGCCGAGAAGGCGCCGACCTCGCCCTGAACTACCTCCCGAGCGAGCAGGCGGATGCGGAGGAAGTGCGCGACCTGCTCGTCCGCGAGGGGCGGAAGATCTTGCTCCTGCCGGGCGACATCAGCGACGAGCAGTTCTGCCGTGACCTCGTCGAACGCGCCGTCGCGGAGCTCCGCGGACTCGACACGCTCGTCATGGTCGCCGGCCACCAGGAGAGCAACGGCGACATCACCACCATGACCACCGAGAGCATCGACCAGACGATGAAGACCAACGTCTACTCGCTGTTCTGGCTGACGCAGGCGGCGCTCCCGCACCTCGAACCGGGCTCGTCCATCGTCACGACCGGCTCCATCCAGGGCGCCGAGCCGTCGCCTGACAAGCTCGACTACGCACTCACGAAGGGCGCGATCGGCGTCTTCACCGCTGGACTGGCGCAGCAGCTCGCGCCGAAGGGCATCCGAGTCAACTCGATCGCGCCGGGCCCGATCTGGACGCCGCTGCAGCCAGCCTCATCTGACGGCGAGACCGTGGCGCACTTCGGCGAGCAGGCCCCGTACGGGCGACCGGGACAGCCCGCTGAGCTGGGCGCCGCGTACGTGCACCTGGTCAGCCCGGAATCGAGCTACACGAGCGGGGCGACGATCACGATCGCCGGAGGCACGCCCGCGTTCTAGGACGCGGAGCGATGAACGGGAAGGCGAGGCGATGAGCGAGCGCACGAAGACCGGTGTATCGGGGCCCAGGGTGGTGTTCTGGGCCTGGACGCTGCTCATCGGCTCCGGTCTCGCGGCCATGCTGATCCTGCCTCTGGTGGGGCGCTGACCATGCGGCGCGGCATCCGCGATGCGGGGCTCAGCCTCGCCTTCCTCGTGTTCTTCGTCCTGGCCCTCCTGGGCCAGTCGATCGCGGGTCACGCATACCTGAACGAGCAGCAGGCGCAGCACGGGGACGCGAAGGTCGGGTATCTCGAGTACGTGTCCTCCTCGGACTTCATCGTGGACGTCGCCGAGAACTGGCAGTCCGAGTTCCTGCAGTTCTTCCTCTTCATCCTCGCGACGATCTGGCTCGTGCAGCGCGGATCGCCGGAATCGAAGCAGCCGGGTGATGAGGGCGTCGGCACCGACGTGGAGCAGTCCGTCGGCCGACACGCCCGAGCCGACTCGCCGAAGTGGGCGAAGAGTCGAGGGATCAGGCTGTGGGTCTACTCGAACTCCCTGCTGCTCGTCATGGGTGGCGTCTTCCTGGCCTCCTGGCTGGCGCAGTCCATCGCTGGGCGTGTGGTCGCGAACGAGGAGGGTGCGCAGCACGGCCAGCCTCCCGCGACCTGGGTCGAGTACGTGGTGTCGGCCGACTTCTGGAATCGATCACTGCAGAACTGGCAGTCCGAGTTCCTCGCGGTCGGGGCGATGGTGGTGTTCTCCATCTACCTGCGCCAGCGGGGTTCCAGCGAGTCGAAGCCGGTCGGCGTGCCGCACCGCACGAGCAGCGTCGAGGCCGACTGACTGCTCAGCGCACCCAGCGCACGCCCTGGGCGTTCCCGGCGGCGGCCCGTATCCTTGGACGCATCCCCCAGGCTGACAGGAGCACACCATGGGCACGCTCGTCTACGACAGCACGTCGATCCACTTCGACGACCGTCTGCTGACCCACCTGCAGATCGTGATCGTCCAGAAGCTGAGTCGCAACGAGTCGTTCCTGATGTCCTGGAAGGACTCACCATCAGTCGGCGACGGTCGCTCGGCGATCTGGCTGACCCCGAACACGTCCATGCAGTTCAAGTTCCTAGGCGGCAAGGTGCCGGAGATCAATCGCGAGTGGCTCAAGCGGCTCGGCGAGTCAGCCGAGAGCAGCACGGGGCTTCTCGTGACGGATGAAGAGGGCAAGCTCGCACTCGTCGGCACGGACGCGCCCTACCCGGGCACGCTCCGCTGAGCGACCCGAGCTGACAGGCGGGTCAGTACTGATCGAAGTCGATGAACACCACGTCGCCGCGGTCGGCGCCGTGGTCGTCTTCGGCGTCCCGGACGGCCTTGAGGACATCGATTCGAACATGCGTGGCTGGCGTGATCAGCACCTCAGGGCTGTCCGGCCGGCTGCCGATGGGGACGAGGCTGCCGCCCGCCCGCAGCGCGGCGCGGATGTCGCCGTGCAGGCGGGAGATCGACTCGGCGTCATGGATCACGAACCGATCATGGTTGACCGTGAGCACAATCGACATCGGTGACCTCGCTTCCGGCCCCGCTCGGCTGGGGCGTTGCGAAGTTGTTCGGAGCCCCAGGCGGTTCGGATGGGAAGGCGGGTCGATCGACGCGCTGATGCATCCGGCGCCCCGTCGCACGATCAGTGCACGGGGCAGCGGGATGCAGCGGGCTCCGACCTGGACCGGCTCGATGGCGCAGCCGGGCGGATGAGCCCTCCGGAGGAGGGCTTCGTGGGCAGTCGCCTCCGGTTCACCTCCAGGCCGACGCCCGAGATGTCGACGCGGGGGTCGCTGAGGGCTGCGATGGCGGTCGCGAGGCCCGCGATCGCGAGCTTCTCTCCGGGGCAGCGGTGCCCGGCCGCGACGTCGCCCCCACCGTGGGGGATGAACTCGGTGATGGACTCGTAGTCGTCGACGTCGAGGAAGCGCTCCGGCCGGTAAGCACCAGCGTCCTCCCAGGAGCTGTCGTCGGTGTTCGTGCCGAGGATGTCGAGGAGCAGCCGTCCACCAGCCGGAACGCGTGCACCGTCGAGCTCGATGTCGTGGCGCGCCCAGCCGGGCAGCAACGGTACGAAAGGCGCGGTGCGCCGAACCTCCTGCGCGAATGCGGTGGCAAGCGGGCCGCCATGCAACGAACCGCGGGCCGCCGCTTCGTCGCCGATCCGCGCGCGCCAACCGGGTCGGTCGTGCAACTCCTTCGCGGCGAAGGCCACGAAGCGTGCGACGGCGATCATCGGGCGGATGCTGTTCTGCAGCTCGATCCCCGCCAGTCGCGGCGACAGCAGCTCCCCCCGCTCGTCGACGTGCCAGGCCCACGCGTGCAGCGCGGTTTCAGAGGGGGCAGGGATCGTCCCTGCGCGTGCCGCCTCGACGAGGCGTGCAGCGTGCCGGTCCGACCACATCCGATTGCCGAACGCGAGCAGGAACTCGGGAGAGTAAGGGACACCGAACCCGTCGACGATCTGGGCGAGACGCGCCGCCCACCGCGATTTCGCGGCCGCCGTGCCCGGCAAGCCCGCCCAGGTCATGGATGCCCGGCCGAACGCGGCCACCGCCGCGTCGTAGGCCGATGCGTCGTGGTCGCCGCCGGCCCAGGCCTCCACCTGCGCTCGCCACTCGCGCTCGAGGTGGGGGACCAGCTCCTCGACGCGATCGTCGTCGTAGGCCACGCGCAGGAACGTCGCCTTCCGGTGCCGGTGCGCGGCCCCGTCGAGGCTGTGCACCGAGCCGTGGCCGAAGAGCGACTCCTGCACGAACGTGGGCATCGCCCCGTGGCGCGCGATGCTGCCTTCGTCGTAGAACAGCCGGACGGCGTCGCTGCCGCGCACCAGCAGGGCTTCCCTGCCGAGGAGCCGCAGTGGCACCGCCCTGGCCTGCGCGCGAGCCCTGCTCCAGATGTGTGCCCCGAACCCGTAGCCCCTCGTCATCAACGACAGTGAGTCGTCGTCGAGGACAGCCCGCCAGGCAGGGGCGTCGGAATCTCCGGTCGAGCGGTTGTCGGTGGCCAGTGCGGTTTCGGACATGCATCCAGGCTGGCAAATCCCCTCGGCAGATCGCTGGGGAACTACTCCGCGCGAGGTGAGCGTCCCGTCTGGATCAGTACTCGTCGAAGTCGACGAAGACGATCTCGTCGCGGTCGTCGCTCGTGCCTGGGTCTGGCGAGTCGAGCGGCAGGATGTCGATGCGCACGTTCGTGGACGGCGTCACGAGGACCTCGGGGCCGTCCGCGGTGTCGCCGATCACGAGCATGCGCCCACCGGACCGGGCCGCGTCCTCGATCTCCGCACGCACACGAGTGATCGCGTCCGGGTCGCGCAGCACGAACTGCTCACGATTGACGGTGATGAGAATGGACATGGCTGACCCCGGTTCAGCCTCCCGGCGGAGGCGTCTCATATCTCGACGCCAAGGTCCGAGTTCAGCGGCTGGCGGCGACCGTGCGCCGCCGGCGGAGTGCACGGGGCGCGTCGGCGAGGTCTGGGCCAACACCGAGAGCGTACGCCCTCAACGTGAGAATGGGTGGGTCAGATGTCGAGCGTGCGCGCCACGAGCTGCGCGGCGACCTGCGAGAGCGACAGCCGATTCGATCTCGCGTATCCGCGGATCACATCGAACGCCTCCTCGGGCGTGATGGAGCGGCGGTAGGCGACGACTCCCTTTGCCTGCTCGATCACGACGCGGCTCTTCAGCGCGTTCTGCAGCTGCTCGCGCACGGTGTCGGCGTGACGAATCGTGCGCTCCTGGATGATGCCGATGGTCGCGACGTCCGCGAGCGCGCGAGCAGCGACGGTCTCCTGGCGCGGGAACTCACCGGGCGCCGCGCGCAGCAGGTTGAGGGTGCCGATCGTGGTGTCCCGCAGCTTCAGCGGAACCGCCTGCACGGCCAGGTAGCCGTGCTCGAGCGCACTCTCCTTGAACATTCGCCATGATTCCGGGGCCTCCCGGATGTCCTCGATCGCGACGATGCGTCCCTCGCTGAAGCTCTGGATGCACGGACCCGCATCCGCGGAGATCTGCATCGTCTCGACGACGCTCGCCGCCTCGCTCGTGGAGACCACCAGCTCGAGGTCGCCGTGCTCGTCGGCGAGCAGGATCCCAGCCGCCGTCACCTCCAGCAGCGACTGGCAGCGGTCCACGAGCGTCTGCAGCAGGTCCACGACGTCGTAGCCCGCGACGAGCGTGTCGGCGAGCACCGCGAAGGTCTCGAGCAGCTGCGTGTCCCTTGCATCGCGGATCATCGCCGCTCCTCGATTCCGGACGGCCCCGCTCGGAACGCCAGCTGTCCGGCGAGGATCTCCTCGGCGACCTCCATCATGGATCGACCTGTCGCGAAGGCGTGTCCCTGGATGACGAGGGTCGCCTCGTCCGCGGTCGTCTCGAGCTGCGCCAGCACCATCCCGGTCGCCTGATGGATCTTGCGACGCGAGTGCTTGCCCTCCGGTTGGGGGTCGTCGCCCGAGGAGGCGAGCGCGAGGCGGAGGACGTTGCGCGCGACGAGCGAGGCGAGGTGAGTGGCCTGACGCGTCTGGAGCGGCTCGAAGCCGATCGGGGCGGCGGCGTAGAGGTCGATGGCCCCGACCCGCAGCGGGCCGACCAGCATCGGGAACGCGAAGAGAGCTCCCACCTTGTCGCGGGGGATGGCCGGGCCGAACGCCGGCCAGCGGGTGTCTGGCAGCTCTCGGAGATTCGGCTCGAGAACAGGGCGCCCTGTGGCGAGGGTGTCCCAGCATGGTCCCTCGCCGAGGTCGAACTGCAGCTCATCCAGCCGTGCGGCGACCTCGTTCGACGCAGAGACCGTCTGGTTGCCGAGCAGCTCGCCGATCGTGGAGACGGCCGCGCCCGAGACGGGGAACAGCCCGACGAGGGAGTCAGCCACGCCATCGACAGAATCGAGCGGCGCCTGCAGCGTCTGCACTGCCGCGTCGTAAGCGTCTCGTGCCATGTTGATTCCGTTCTCAGTCTCGAAAAGCTCGGAACAATCCTAGGGGAGATCACCAGCTTGTCGGGGCGTCTTCGCTAGCACATGACTTCGCGTCGATCCAGGCCCAGATTCCTGGCCCGCGAGGGCGTTCACTTGACGGAGACATCTTTTCCCGGCGGAGGTGGACATGCCATTCCTAGTGACGGTTGATGACCGTGCGCACTATGTCGAGGATGACGCGATGCCGACGTTGCAGCACATGATCGTGGATGCGGTCAGGCAGGGAGGGGACCTGGTTCGGTTCCCGGCGCGCGGGCGTCTCAAGCGGTGGGAGCTCATCACCACTGCCTCGTCCGTGAGTGTCCGAGAGGTGCCGGTCGTCGCCGCCGAGGAGGATGATGGCGCGCCGTTCGCGGACATCTCCTTCTACGACTTCGAGAGCTGACGCTCGTGCGCTGCCCGATGCTCGAGTTTCGATTCCGGCGGTGGCGCGCTCTGCCGAGCCGCCGGCTGATAGGGGACCGGCTCGTTGGACTGCGTGCATTCGGGAACCAGATGCAACCCCGCGGCTGAGTCGTTCGTCGCGATGATGGCACGCACCCAGTGCTCGTTGAGGTTCGGTGCACGGCTGCCGCGGAATCGGAACCGCAGGTCGGTCTGCGGCGTGATCCAGATCGACTCGCGTCCACCGCCGAGGTCTTTCGACCGCGGGCAGGTGAAGGCGACGCTGCGTCCCGCGCGGAGCAGGCTCAAGATGGCCACGCGCAGGTGCGCCAGAGGCCGGTCTTCGATCTCGATCGCGTGGGCATCAGCCCCGTAGTACAGATATCCCATCGCGGTCCCCCGATCTTCGTGGCCTTCTAGTAGCGTCCCGAGGCCGAGTTGAAAATTCGAGGGGTAGAGATCGCTGGCGAGTTGTGCTAAGGCCACTTGTGGTGGGCGGTTCCTGGTTGCCCGCTGTCGGGGGACGCCAGCGCGAGCTCGCCGTCCTCCCCGGTGACGATAAGGCCCGTCGAGCTGTCCGCGGACCGCCCGAGCGACGACAGCCAGTCGCGGTTCACCGACGGTGCCTTGCTGCCGTAGAACTTGAAGGAGATCGGGACGTTCGGCGTGAGCCAGATCGCCGCCCTCCCATCACCCGCGCTCGCGGACTCCTTCCACGACATGAGAAACGCCTCGTGGCGACGGAACTTCTGGATGATCACGATCTGCAGATGCTGGAGGAGTCGGTCCTCGAACTCCAGGTGCAAGGACGCGTACGTGAGGGTTCCCATCGTGCTGCCTTTCCGGTCGGCGTGTGTGTGTGGCACGTGCATCCAGCCTAGGAAGCGCGCCGAACAGAGACGCGAGGATTCCCTCCGGCTCCGATTCGCGCTAGAGGCGGGGGCACCCAGACGGTCGGCTACCGGCGAGCCGTCGCGATCACTAGCGGCACGGCAACGCTGGCGCAAGCCGTTTCAGGTTCCTCCGTCCCCCTCTAGGTTCGCTGGGTGCCGAGTCCGAGGAGGTGGTGATCGATGACGGTTCTCGAGTTAACGGGGGTCGTGACCCTCATCCAGTTCGCGGTGCTCTGGGCGTGCGCCGCGGGCTGCGCCGCCTGGCAGCTCGCCAAGCGAGCTCGACACTGGATCCGCTACCACGTTCCCTCGATGCGCGCTACCACTGCCTCCGGTGATCCGGATGCGGGACGCTGGAAGCAGACGGACAGGGAGGTCCTCATGGAAACCAACCAGCATCCAGCCGCCGCCGGCTCGACATCCGAGACTGCGCTCGCCGGGATCATAGACATCAGAGAGTCGTTCGTCGAAGCGCCACTGCGCAGCGAGATCCGAGAGCTCCTCTGGCAGATCGAGTACCCAGCCTCGGGCGACGACCTGCTGCGTGAGGCCGTGCGTCGCCATCTATCGCCGCCAGCCATCGACGTGCTGCGCAACGCACGGGGCCGGTCCTTCGACGGCTGCCACGCCGTGTGCCGCTGTCTGCACCTCTGACACGAGGCGACGGTGCCCGCCCCGCGGTCGCCCTCAGGACAGGCACCGTCGCCGGCCCAGCAGTTACCAGGACTTGGGCATGCTGGAGCCGTCACCGATCTTGCTCTTCGTGATGATGCTCAGGCTGCCGCTGCTCTCGAGCACGACTGCGGCGATCTGACCGAGGTCGCCTTCACCGCTCTGCCGAACCGCCTGCTCGAGGTCGCCGCGCGAGACGCGGGCGCGCCGGAGCGCCTCGTCATCGACGCGGCCGTCGCGCAGCAGCAGCGTCGGCGGGGCCGTGATGACACGCTGCGCGGTACGGGACCGGGCGACCGCCCACGCCATGAGCACTTGCAGGAGCAGCAGGAGCAGCAGCGCCACGACACCCTCGAGGAACGACACATCCGCAGTGAGCAGCACGGTCGCCAGGACCGAACCCAGCGAGACCGTCACGACGAGGTCGAACGCGCTCAGCTGTGTCAGCGTCCGCTTGCCGGAAACCCTGATGAGCACGATGAGCGTGACGTAGCTCGCCGTGCCGACCAGCGCGATGCGGGCGAGGTCATACCAGCTGTCGAACCACATATTCTCCGTCCTCCCGGGGTCGGATCCGACCCCTCCGGGGTCTACTGGAGCGTTGCCAGGAGGTCATCGCAGGCGGCCACGCAGCGACGACACGCCTCTGCGCAGACGCGGCAGTGATCGTGCATGCGCGCGTGCTTCTCGCACTCCTCAGCGCAGCTTAGGCACGCCTGGCGGCAGGCCTCGACGAGCGCGCGAAGACCGCGCGTGTCTCCATCCGCCCGGCGGGCGAGCACGGACCCCGTCACGGTGCAGAGTTCCGCGCAGTCGAGGTCAGATCGGATGCAGGGTGCGAGATCGGCGACCCGATCCTCCGTGAGGCACGCTCCCGCGCAAGCCGAGCAGGCCAGCGCGCAGTCCGAGCACGCCTCGAGGCACCGACGGATGAGGTCGGCGCCGTCCTGCGTCTTCGCATCGTTCCGCGGATCACTCACCAGCGGTCTCCGCGGTGCGCGGCTCGAGCCCGAGGTCCTGCCCCTGACGTGGATCAGCGGCCGGGGTGGGTTCACCGATATCGGAGAGATTGGGCTCCCCGCGCCCGGCGACCGACTCCGCGACCTCGCTCAGATCGGTCGTCGCTGGATCGAGTGTCCCCTCAGCCGCGGCCGCATCCTCCTCGTCCGGCGTGCTGGGGTCGAGCAGGTGGCTGCTCACGAGGAGATCTCCTCGACCGTCTCACCGGTCTCCTCCGCGGAGAGCGCTCGGGCCACATCCGCCTGGCTGATGATGCCGACCAGATCGTGACCGTCGATGACGGGCAGACGCCGAACCTGGTGCTCCTGCATCACCTGGAGGGCCTCCCTTGCATCGTCGTCCGCGCCGATCGTCACCGGCTTTCCTTCCGCGAGGTCTCCGGCCCTGGTCGCGCTCGGGTCACCGCCCTCGGCGATGCACTTCACCACGATGTCGCGATCGGTCAGCATGCCCTTGAGCCGCTGGTCCTCTCCGCAGATCGGCAATGAGCCGACATCGAGGTCCCGCAGCAGACGCGCGGCCTCGGCAAGCGTGTCGTTCTCCCCGACGCACTTCGGGGTCCTGGTCATCAGTTCACGAGCGAGCGTCATCTCCCTCACCTTCCTTCCCTGTGTGGTTTGCCACCGTGTGTGGTCTTCTCGACGCTACGAGCCTGAACTCTCAGCTTCGACCGGTTGACATGCGCGGGGAGCAGAAGCGCGGCGGCCTCTGCCGAGGGGGTGAGTGCACGCTGACTCGTAACGCGGAGCATCCCGAATGGCGAAGCGGGGCCGCTGCGCCTACGGTCAAAGGCATGCCTGACGTCCTCCCCGATGAGCGCCCCCTCCGCATCGCGTTTGTCGTGCTCCACACCTCCCCCCTCGACGAGCCGGGCACCAAGGACGCGGGTGGCATGAACGTCGTGGTGCTGGCGCAGGCGGAGGCGCTCGCGGACCGCGGCCACCAGATCGAGCTCATCACGAGGCGCAGCGACCCCGACGCGGAACCTACCGTGCAGCTCCGCGAGAACCTGCGCCTCCACAACCTCGACGCCGGCCCCGCGCGGCTCATCTCGAAAGGCGAGCACGAGCACGTCATCGACGAGTTTCGGGATGCGCTGGCCGTCCTCCTCGTCGAGCTGTCCGTCGACGTGCTCCACGCCCAGCACTGGTTCTCCGGCGTCGCCGCGCTCCCCGTCGCACGCGAGCTGGGCATCCCGATCGCGCAGAGCTTCCACTCCATCGCCGCCGGCAGCTCGACGCCGCTCGCCGACGGGGAGCGCGCCGAGTCGCCAGGCCGCCTCGCCGGCGAAGCGATGCTCGCGAAGTCGGCCGACGCCATCGTCGTCGTGAGCAGAGCGGAGCGCGACACCGTCCTCTCGAGGCTCGGCGGCAACCCAGCGATCACCCACATCGTGCCGCCCGGCGTCGACGCCGACCTCTTCTTCCCGGCCCGGGACGCGCGGGCAGAGCCAGCCGCCCGGGAGTCGCGACCCAAGCGCGCCCTGTCCGCCGGTCGCCTGCATCCGCTCAAGGGCTTCGACCTGGCGCTCGACGCGATCGCCGAGATCGACGACGACGTGCGCCCCGACTACGTGCTCGTGGGCGCCGCCCCTCCGGACGACGACGGGCGCGCCTACGAAGCGAAGCTGCACGAGGCGGTCGCGCGGCACGGGCTCGCCGAGCACGTGCAGTACATCGGCTCGCTCAGCAGGCACGCGCTCGCCGCCCAGCTGCGGCTCGTCGACGTCGTGCTGATCCCCTCGCACTCCGAGACGTACGGTCTGGTCGCGCTCGAAGCCGCAGCCTCGGGAGTGCCGGTTGTGGCCTCCGCCGCTGGCGGGCTTCGCGAAGCCGTTGTCGACGGCGTCACCGGCACGTTGCTCGAGACCCGCGACCCTGCGGACTGGGCGGCTGCCATCGCGGGCATCCTGCGCGACCCGGCGCGTGCCGAGCGCATGAGCGTAGCCGCGCGCGAGCACGCGCTCGCCCACTCGTGGGACCTCAGCGCCGAAGGGCTCCTGGCCGTGTTCCGCCAGCTGGTCGCCCGCGCAGAGCCGGGACCAACACATGCCTGAGCGGCGCGCGAGCCTGCTCGACTCCGTGCGCCACGTCCTCATCGTGCACGCGCATCCCGACGACGAAGCCCTCGCGGGCGGCGCCTTGCTCCGCGAGCTGCACGAGCGCGGCACCAAGGTGACGCTCGTGACCTGCACGCGGGGTGAGCTCGGTGAGATCGTCGCGGGCGTCCTTCCCGCCGACACGTCGGTCGCGGACCTCGCAGACGTGCGCGAGCGCGAGCTGCGCGGATCCCTCGATGCGCTTGGCATCGACCACCACCGGTGGCTCGGAACGCCGCCCGCACGGGCAGCGGGCCTCGAGGCGCGCGAGTACCGCGACTCCGGGATGCGCTGGCTGCGGCCAGGTCTCGCGGGTCCCGCCGACGACACCGACCTGCGGGCGTTCAGCGTGGCCCCGATCGAGGAGGTGACGGCCGACCTCGCCGCCGTCATCGCGCACGACGAGCCGGATCTCGTCATCAGCTACGACGCGACGGGCGGCTACGGGCACCCCGACCACGTTCGAGCTCGGGAAGCGAGCCTCGCCGCCGCGCAGGGTGCCGGCGTCCGGTTCGCCGAGCTCGTCGAGCAGAGCGAACGTGATCTCGCGGCCGAGATCGGCGACCTCGAATGGTTCGACCTCGAGCAGCACCGCGCCGCCGTCGTCGCGGCCCTGCGCAGCCACCGCACGCAGCTCACGGTCGACGATGACGGTTCCGCGCTGGTGCACTCCGGCGGTCAGCGCCAGGACGTGCACCTCGCGATCGGCCTGCGCGAAGTGGTCGCGTAGGCCGCGTTCCTGAAATATGGCGACGAAGTCGGTTTCCGGGCGTCACACGCTGTCTTCCGATGGCCGGCTCGTCTAGGCTCGCCGTGCAACATGCTCCGGGGTCGGTGAAAGTCCGAACCGGCGGTGAGAGTCCGCGACCCGCTCGTCCGCGAGCGGTTGACTCAGTGAAATTCTGGGACCGACGGTTAAAGTCCGGATGGTAGGTGCATGGGAGGCGCTCGTTTCGGCGAGGGCCTTCGTTGGCGTCGGCTGCCGGAATCTCCGGCTGCGCCGGCACCGGGATATGGCCCCGTGGCACGCGAAATGCGGAGGTCACCGGCGATGCCGATCCAAGAATCCAACCGCGTCGAGTCTGTCGACGCCGCCATGCAACTGGCGCTCTCCCTCGCGGCCCGCGGGCCACTGAGAGACCCGAACCCGAGGGTCGGGTGCGTGCTGCTCGCACCGCCGTCTCCGGGCGGCGGCCCGCGCCGCATCCTGGGACGCGGCTTCCACCGAGGGGCCGGCACCCCGCACGCGGAGGCCGCCGCGCTCGACGACGCCCGGTCTGCCGGCGCGGAGGTGCGGGGTGCGACGGCCGTCGTGACGCTCGAACCGTGCTCCCACACCGGGCGGACGCCGTCGTGCGCGGAGGCCCTGCTCGGCGCCGGCGTCGCTGAGGTCGTCTACTCGGTCGCCGACCCGAACCCGGTCGCGGCCGGGGGAGCGGCACGTCTGCGCACGCGCGGGGTGCACGCGCTCGGAGGGCTCCGGGCTGCCGAAGGGGAGGCGCTCCTGCGCGTCTGGCTCACCGCCGTCGCCCAGCGTCGGCCGTTCGTGACGCTCAAGCTCGCGTCCACCCTCGACGGGCGGATCGCCGCCGCAGACGGGTCGAGCCGGTGGATCACCTCGGAAGCCGCGAGGCTGCATGCGCACCAGCGGCGCAGCGAGGCGTGCGCGATCCTCGTCGGCACGGGCACGCAGAGCTCCGATGACCCGACGCTCTCCGTCCGCGGGCCCGCGGCCGGCTATGCGCCGCAACCTCTCCGCGTCGTGATGGGGCTGCGGGACGTGGCCGCAGACGCCGCCGTTCGCGCGGACCCCGAGCTGTTCGTCCACCTGAGGACCCACGACCCGGTCACCGCACTCGAGGAGCTGCGCCTGCTCGGCGTCCGCCACGCGATCGTCGAGGGCGGACCGACCATCTCGGCGGCGTTCCTGCGAGCGGGTCTCGTCGACGAGATCGACGCCTACGTCGCGCCGATCCTCCTGGGCGACGGCGCGAGCTCCGTCGCGTCGCTCGACATCGGACGTCTGCGCGACGCGAGCCGATGGGCCACCGAGTCCGTGCGTGCGCTCGGCGTCGACACGCTCATCCACCTCGTTCGGGACACGCGCGCGAACGCGGAGCACGACCGCGCCTTCTCCGCCGAGGGAGTCGCAGCATGAGCGCCCAGCTCGCCCGCGCGCTCGAAGCGCTGCGGGCCGGGCGGCCGGTACTCGTCGCCGACGACGCCTCGCGCGAGAACGAGGTCGACGCGATCCTCGCCGCCACCACGGCGACGCCCGAGTGGGTGGGGTGGATCATCCGCCACTCGTCCGGACTCCTGTGCGCGCCGCTGCCCGGCCACCTCGCCGATCGGCTCGAACTGCCGCTCATGGTCGAACGCAGCGAGGATGCGCGCGGCACCGCCTACACGGTCACCGTGGATGCGGCCGCTGGCGTGACGACCGGCATCTCGGCAAGCGACCGCGCGACGACCGTGCGCGCGCTCGCGGCCGCCGGTTCGACGCCGCGCGACCTCATCCGCCCCGGGCACGTGCTGCCGCTGCGCGCCGTCGACGGCGGCGTGCTCGAGCGACCGGGGCACACGGAAGCGGCCGTCGACCTCGTGCGCCTGGCCGGTGCAGGCGAGGTCGGCGTCATCGCGGAGCTCGTGCGCGACGACGGCGAGATGCTCTCGTACGCCGAGGCAGGCGCGCTCGCATCGGCGCACGACCTCGTGCTGCTGCACGTCGACGACATCGTCGGCTACCGGATGCGGCACCCGGGCTTCCCGGCCCTGACCGGCACGCAGAGCCAGCACCACCACGAAACGAGCACACGCGCCACGGCGGCGCTGACGAGAGGAGCACGGCGATGAGCGGACAGGGAGCACCGGCGGTGCAGGCAGACGGCACCGGGATGAGGGTCGTGATCGTCGCGGCTCGGTGGCACGACACGGCGATGGCGGCGCTGCTCGACGGCGCCCAACGCGCCCTTGCGGCGTCCGGCGTCACCGACGTTCGAGTCGTGCGGGTGCCCGGCTCGTTCGAGTTGCCCGTCGCCGCGAGCCGGGTCGCCGCCAGCGGGCCGGATGCGATCGTCGCCCTGGGCGTCGTCATCCGCGGCGGCACCCCGCACTTCGAGTACGTGTGCTCGGCCGCGACCGCCGGTCTCACCGACGTCGCCGTGCGCACGGGCATCCCGGTCGGGTTCGGCGTGCTGACCTGCGACGACGAGGAGCAGGTGCAGGCGCGCATCGGCCTGCCAGGCAGCTTCGAAGACAAGGGGGCGGATGCGACGCTCGCTGCCATCGCCACGGCCACCGCACTGCGCGACTTCCCGGCCGCATCCGTCCCGGTCCCCTCCGCCGCGGCGGGTGAGTGACCGTGTTCACCGGCATCATCGAAGAGCTCGGCCAGATCACGAGCATCGTCAGGCGCGACACGGATGCGCGCCTCACGGTGCGCGGTCCGCTCAGCGTGAGCGACGCCAAGGTGGGCGACTCCATCTCCGTCGACGGAGTGTGCCTTACCGTCGCCGAGCTGCTGGGCGACGGCTTCACGGCCGACGTCATGGGGGAGACCCTGCGCGCATCCGCCCTCGGCGACCGCGCAGTGGGTGACGCCGTGAACCTCGAACGAGCCATGCGGCTCGGCGACCGGCTCGGCGGCCACATCGTGCAGGGGCACGTCGATTCGACGAGCGAGGTGCTGGAGGTCGAGCGGTTCGACGCGTGGCGGCGCATCCGCTTCGCCATCGACCCGGTGCACGCCGGGCTGCTCGTCGACAAGGGGTCGGTGGCCGTGTCCGGGGTGTCGCTGACGGTCAGCGCGGTCGGAACGGCGGGCCCGAGCGGGACGTCAGGCAACAGCGACTGGTTCGAGGTGTCGCTCATCCCCGAGACGCTCAGCGCTACGACGCTCGGCACACTCGGCGTCGGCGACCACGTCAACGTCGAGACGGACATCCTCGCGCGGCACGTCGCGCGGCTCGCGAGCTTCGCGGGTGCTGGAGCCTCCCGGACCCACTGAGCTGAGGCGGCTGCGGGCGGCTGGTCCGCTCAGGCGTCACGGAGCCGCTCGGGCACCTGAGCATTCTCAGTCACGCTGGCGACCACGAGGTTCCCGGGCAGCCCACACGGTTCGGGGCGGTGTTGTGGTCGTCAAAACACCCCGGAAGCGACCACAAGTGCGCCCTCGCCCGATCCTCGCCTTCGCTCTGCAATCCGCTGCCTGGGGCAGAATGGGGCGATGCAGGGTCATGGTGCAGCCGAAGCAGGCGAAGGCGACGCGCGCGACGACAGCGACGCCGCCGGCCGGAAGGCCGCGGTCGTCAGCGTCATCGAGTCGTGGCGGGTCGACTCCGGCAGAGTCATCGCTCACGCCGCCCACCGCGAGCGCTTCGAGCGATGCGTCGGCGAGCTGTTCGGCGACGCGGCCACCGCCCACCCGTTGCTCTGGTCGGGAAGCCCAGCCGGCACCAACACTGTCGACGCCGACTGGCGGCGCATCTGGGCCGACGTGCTCGAGAGCGTGCCCCTCGCCGACTCGTGGTTCCCACGACTGTCGGCGCACCTCGCCGCTGAGAGCGAGGCTGGCCGCGACCGCGACCGCGACCGCGTGCTCGTCGAGCTCGCCCTGCGGCCGGCCCCGGAGGCGCGGCCGCTCACCAAGCTCGTGACGCGGCTCGACGAACGCCGCTGGCCGACGCTCAAGGGACCCGATTTCCCGTACCTGTCGGAGCTCCGGGCGAGCGCTGCCGAGCACGGCGCCGCGGACGCGCTGCTCATCGACGATCGCGGCGTCATCACCGAGGCCGCCCACGGCACCGTCGTCGGCTGGCGCGGCGAGACCCTCGTGATCCCCGCCGCACGTCGCCGCGTTCAGGGGACCACGCTCGGCGTGCTCGACAAGCTGCTCGCCATGGCGGGCGTCCCGCGCGTGGAAGGCGAGCTGCGCGCCGACCCGCTCGCCGCATCCGCCGACCGGGGCTGGGACGAGCTCTGGTACCTCAACACGCTCCACGGCATCAGCCCCGTCTCCATGCTCGACGGCACTCGGCTCGGCCTCGACGTCGCACGCGTGCGCCGTTGGCGTCCGCGCCTCGAGGAGACGAGCGCCGTGCCGCTCCTCGACGGCCGCCCGCCTGACGGGCGCGGCGCGTGATCGTCGTCGTCGACAACCGCGACTCCTACACCTACAACCTCGTGCAGCTGCTGCTCGAGCTCAGCGACCACGAGGTGCGGATCGTCGATGCGGGCGACCCTGCTCGCATCGACGACTGCCTGAGCTGGATCGACGATGGCATCGTCTCGGGGCTCGTCATCTCCCCGGGCCCGGGCCATCCCTCGAACCTCCTCGATTTCGGAGGATCGGCGATGGTGCTGGATGCCGCCCTCGCACCTGCGCTGGACCTGCCCGTCTTCGGGGTCTGCCTCGGACACCAGGGCATCGCCGTCCACTTCGGTGGCAAGGTCATCGCGGCGCCGACGGCAAGGCACGGCTGGCGCAGCCCCATCGAGCACGACGGCACCGGCCCCTTCTCCGCTGTTCCCCAGGGCACGCTCGCCACCCGCTACCACTCGCTGGTCGTGGACGAACCGCTGCCAGCAGGCCTGCGCGTCACCGCGCGCAGCGAGGACGGCGTCGTGCAGGGCATCGAAGTTGAGGGCAGACCCGTCTGGGGTGTGCAGTTCCATCCGGAGTCGATCGCGAGCGAGCACGGACGACACATGGTCGCGAACTTCGTGGCGGCAGTGGATGCGAGGGGTCGAGGAGCGCTGGCAGGCGTCGAGCTGACCGGACACGACGCCGAACGCGGCGATCATCCGCCGACCGGGACGCGCTACGGACCGACGTCAGAGGCGTTGACGGTACCCACGGCGCAGGCTGCGAGCGAGAAGACGGCGGCGTCCGCGCCCTCCCACACCGCAGCGCAAGCGGCACCAGCCGGCTCCGATGGTGCAGCCCAGCAGGATGCGCGCGACCTCTTCGTCGCGAGCCGCACGGTGCGGGGACCGCAGGTCGACGGACGCGCGGCCGCCGAGACAGCCGCCGCACAGATCTACCGTGACCTGCTGCGGCAGGGCTCCGCGAGCGCATGGGTCGAGGTGCCTGACGAGACGGGCAGGCAGGCGCAGTGGAGCATCCTCGCCGACGACGCCCAGATCGCCAGTCCAGACGACGGAACCGAACTGGCGCGCGTTCTGCGCCTGGTCGGCGATGGCAGCTTCGGTGTCGTGCAGCGGACGCTCGAAGGCATGCGGGCCGTGGGCGGCGAGGGGCTCGCGTTCCGTGGCGGGCTGCTCGGCTTCTTCGGCTACGAGCTCGGCGTTCGGATGCTCGGCGCACTGCCCCCGGTGGGTGACGCCGCCGAGCCTCGTCTCCCGGACGCGTGGTGGCTCGACCCAAGGCGCGCCGTCATCGTCGACCGCGCGACCGGTGCGGTCACCGTCATCGCGACGGCCACGAGGTCCGCGCTCGCGGAGTCGGCGGCAGACCGCTTCAGCGAGGAAGTCCGGGCCGCGCTCGACGACCAGACGGCGCGCGCGCGCCACGCGGGCGGCCCCCGCGGTGAGACGGCAGCCTCGGTGGGGCACGGCTCGTCGTCCCTCGACGAGACTGCATCATTCGCGCGGCGTGGCAGGCAACCCAGCTCGGACGCCCTCGTCGCGGGCACCTGGCACACGTCCAGAGCCCAATACGCCGCCGACATCGCCCGGTGCCGCGAGCATCTCCTCGCCGGCGACTCCTACGAGCTCTGTCTCACCAACGAGTTCAGGCCGGACGCCGACCCGGACCCCTTCGACCTCTTCCTCGAGCTGCGCGCTTCCGATCCTGCGCCGTACGCCGCGCTGCTCGAGTTCGACGGCGGCGCCGTCGTGAGCGCCTCCCCGGAGCGGTTCCTGCGCGGCACCCCAGACGGCGACTACGAGACGAAGCCCATCAAGGGCACCACCGCCCGCGCATCCGACCCGCTGCTCGACGCGGCAGCCGCCCGCGAGCTCGCGAACGACCCGAAGGTCTTCGCCGAGAACCTCATGATCGTCGACCTGCTGCGCAACGACCTCGGACGCGTCTGCACGCCAGGCTCCGTGCACGTGCCGAGCCTCATGGCCGTCGAGTCGTACGCGACCGTGCACCAGCTCGTCACCACGGTGCGCGGCTCGGCGCCTGGCGTGCCACCCCTCGACGTCGTGCGGGCGCTGTTCCCCGGCGGGTCCATGACGGGGGCACCCAAGCTGCGCAGCGTCGAGTTGCTGCGTGAGATCGAGGGCCGCAACCGCGGCGTCTACTCTGGCGTGCTCGGCGTGCTCGGCGCCGACGGCTCGACCGAGCTGAGCATCGTCATCCGCACGGCAGTCAGGGATGCGCGGGGCTGGTCGATCGGGGCAGGTGGCGCGATCGTGCTCGCCAGTGACGCAGAGGCCGAGACGCTCGAGGTCGAGCTGAAGGCGAGCGCCCTGCGCCGCGCCTTCGCCAGGGCGGCGAAGGGCTGACGCGTCCCTGGACCGACGCCTCGCCGAGTCAGGCCCGCGTCCCGCCCGGTCAGGCGACCCGGGTGCCTGGCGGGAGGCGCTTCGCGGGCGTCTTCGTGCGCGCCCACGCGCCCACGAGTAGGCCACCGGCAAGCACCAGCTGCAGCGCGAGGCCAACAAACCAGCTCGGCGCTGTCGAGGCCACGACGTCGTCGGGCGTCGGCCCTTCAACGTAGTTCATGCCGTTCGGATCGGCGCAGCCGTCGTAGCGCTGCTCGCCCATGTCCGGGGTGATCTGCGATTGTCTGAGCAGGAGCTTCGCCCCCGCGAAGAAGTCGTCCGGCTGACCGTACTCACCGAAGGAGACCGGGGTGGCGTCAGTGAGCACCGCGAACGGGTTCGCGGCCAGCACTCCCCAGACCAGGTCGTAGCGAGGTACCTCGTACGTGTAGGTCTCCCAGGGGCCGCAGGTGAAGTTGTTCACGTCGAGCTCCTCGTTCGGCGCGAGCTCCTCGTAGACCGGGTAGCGGGAGATGTTCGTCACCTCGGCCGTCACGGCCGCACCGCCGAGCCCGAACGCGATGCCGGTGCCCACGGTGAGCGCCGCGATCGTGAGGTAGCTCGCCGCGACGGAGAAGAGCGGGCGCGCGAGGATGCCGCTGAAGCCCACCCCGATGGCGGCGACGACACCGACCTCCACGAGCAGCACGAGCAGCGACACGAGCACCTGGACCGGCGCGACGGCACCAACGACCCCGGCGAAGATCAGGAAGGGAGCTGCCACGATGAGGAAGGCGAGGCCCGTGATCCAGGCCGCAACGAACTTCGCGGCCACGATCTCCGCCGTCGTCGCGAGCGTCACCTGGATGGGCGCGAGCGTCGCGGCATCCCGGTCGCCATTGATCGCGTTGCCGCTGAGCGTCGGCGACACCAGCAGGGCAAGCAGCAGCACGAAGTACACGATGATCGAGTACATCCACGAGCCCGACTGCTGCAGGTCGCCGAACACCGCCAAGGAGAGCACCGTCATGCCGAGGAGCAGCACCGCGAAGATGCCGAGCAGCACGTACCAGGCGACGTTGCGGAGGCGCTGGCGCAGTTCCAGGTTGACGAGCGTCGTGATGCGGGCGGGGCTCATGACTGGTCTCCGAGGTCGAGGTACGTGTGCTCGATATCGCCGAGGGCCGGAGCGAACTCGGCGACGTCGATGCCGGCCGTGAGGATCGTCCGCAGCCCGGCGGCTGCTGCGGCATCCGACGGGAACGGCACGAGGAAGCCCGTCCGTTCGACGCGGATGCTCGGGGCAGCTGCGCCGAGGACTTCTGCGAGCCGGTCTGGCCCGATGCCTTCCGTCAACACCCGAACCCGCCACTGCCGCTCTCGTGCCGACGCCTGCGCGAGCCTGTCGGCCCGCACCGTCACCCCCGCCTCGATGAAGACGGCGTCGTCGACGATCTCGTCGAGCTCCGAGAGCACGTGGCTCGAGATGAGGATCGTGCACCCGGCCGCCGCGAGCTCCCGCAGGTGCTCGCGCAGGCCGACCCGCGCACGTGCATCCAGACCAGACGCCGGTTCGTCGAGGAGCAGCACGCTTGGGTTGTGTACAAGCGCGCGGGCGAGGCCGAGGAGCTGCTTCTGGCCGCGGGACAGCACACGCGCCGGGGTCTTGGCGAGCTCCGTGAGGCCGACCCTTGCGAGCAGTTCGGTCGCGCGCGCGTCTGCCGCGGCGCGCGGCAGGTCGTAGAGGCGGGCGGTCGTCACGAGGGTGTCGTGGACCGAGAGCGACGGCCAGGCGCCGAGCGAATCTGGCATCCACCCCAGCTGCGCCCTCACCTCCGCCGTCGACGCCGACGGGTCGAGCCCGTGGATGCGGATCGTGCCGGCATCCGGTTGAAGCAGCGATGCGAGCATCAGCAGCAGCGTCGTCTTTCCAGAGCCGTTCGGGCCGACAAGGCCTGTCACTGCGCCGGCACGCGCGGTGAAGCTCACATCTCGGACCGCTTGCGCTGAGCCGAAGGAGCGCCGGACGTTCTCGACGCCAATTCCGCGTTCTGACATGCGCCCAAACGTAGCGAGCCGCTGTGTCGCCACGCTGGGAGCGCAGGCGAGGCTGGTCGAGGCGGTTCGCCCTGACACGGCGGTCGTGACCAACTTCAGTGCGATATCCGCCGATTCTCATGCCTCGGGGTCGATTTCGTCCGAAATGGCACGCAAAAGGGACAGCCGCCTCGGCATCGACCGCCGCGGAGTCCCGCCGCCGGCGCAATCGTCCGTCACATAGCGTCGCGAAGGTGGACCGGGCACCGCCACTGTCACAGGATGGTCAGATGCTCGTGAGCCGCTCGGCTCCGAACAACACCCGACAGCAAGCTCGACAACCTGGAAGGAGTTCGCACATGTGCCGTCTGCTCGCTTACGCAGCCCCACGTGACACCACCGTCACGAAGGTGATCGGAGACATGAACAGCGACGCCTTCCAGCGCATGACCAGCGTGCACAACGACGGCTGGGGTACCGCCTGGCTCGCCGCCGGGTTCGGCGAGACCGAGCGCGAGATCGAATCGCTGCGCATCTCCACGCCTGGCCAGAACGACCCGCTGCTGTCGACACTCCTCGCGGATGCGCCCTCCAACGCCCGCATCGTGCACCTGCGCCTCGCGACCGACGACTTCAAGCGCACCAAGGTCAACACGCATCCGTTCGTCGCCGATGGACTCGCCTTCGCCCACAACGGATCGATTGTCCCGACGTGGCGCTTCGACGACCTGCTCCGCCCAGAGATTCGCGCGACGGTCGCGGGCGACACCGACAGCGAGCTGTACTTCGGGCTCGTCCGGCAGAATGTCCGCGACGGGCTCACGCTCGAAGACGCCGCTGCCGCTGCCGTCCGCGTGCTCCGCGCCGAGTTCCCGGAATCGAGCCTCAACGCGACCATCCTCTCCGCGCACGAGCTCGTCGTCGTGCACGCCTCCAGCACGGCCCACGTCACCGAGGAGACGTTCGCGCGGTACGGCATCGACGCATCCACGCTCCCCAACGGGCACACCGACGAGTACTACCGGCTGAGCATGCTCCGCGCGGCCGACGGCACCACCGTCTTCTCGTCGACGGGCATCGACACGGCCGGCTGGACCTCGGTTCCGGAAGACACGATCTCCCGCGTCGACCTCGACTCGCTCGACTTCACGCAACGTGCACTCTTCTCGAGCGCAGCCGAGGCCCGCGCCTCAGTGTCCGGAGCAGCCGCGGCCACCGCATCCACGCAGCCGCGCCTCGTCGCCGTCTAGCTCTCCGCACCCGGCCCGCCTCGGCCTGGCTTGCTTCGTCGGCCCCGCCCGCACGCTCTCGGGATGGAAGCCTCGCTTCGTTGCGGAAAGCTCTCCACAACGAAGCGAGGTTCCCATCCCGGGAGCGTCCCCGCGCCGAGCTCGGGCCTACAGCGCCAAGCCGGTGTGCTTCCACCAGAGCTCGTATGTGACGACCATGAGCGCGATGTAGGCGGGCAGCAGCACGAGCGAGAGTCGGAGCAGGTCGCGCGGGTCGAGTCCCTGGCCGTCACCGTCCGCATCCGTGAACACGAGCAGCGCCTTCGAGCTGACCGGCAGCGTGAGGCAGTAGTCGATGCCGATGCTCACGATGAACACCACCGCGACGGGGGAAAGGTCGGCCGTCGCAGCGAGCGCGAGGAACGGGGGGATGAGCGCGATCGCGCGCACCGTGTGCGACGTGACGTAGAGGTGCGCGGTGACCGACAGTGCCGCGATGATGACCATGAGCGCGAGGGCGGACGTGAGCCCTCCGATACCGCTCACCGCGAAGAGGCTGGAGACGATCCAGTCGCCGGCCCCCGTCTCGACGAGCGCTCCGCCGAGCGCGAGTGCACCCGCGACGAACAGCACGAGCGGCCAGGACACCGCGGCTACGCCTTCCTTCCACTTCATCACGCCGATGCCTGGCGCGCAGAGCACAACCGCGGCGATGATCGTGACGGCGGCGATGCCGAGCCCGTGCAGGGGTTCCGTCAGCCAGCCGACGAGCGCCAGGCCGACGACCGCGGCCACGATGCGCTCGGCGCGCGTGAGCGGCGACCGGCCCGATGGCTGCAGGCGCACCTGCTGCGCGATCGGTCGGCGACGCTCTTCGCGGCGCAGGAAGAGGGCCTGCACGGCGACGCACACGGCGACGCTCGCGGCGATGCCGAACGGGGCACCCCAGAGCGCCCACTGCAGGTAGGAGATGGTGTCGCCGGTCGTCTGCTGCAGGAGGTCGACGGCGACGAGGTGCGACGTCGCGCCGACGAGCGTCGCCGTCGTCGAGACGAGGACAACCGTGGGCATCAGCAGCGCGAGCGCCTTCGCGATCCGCGCGTCGCCCAGCCGCTCCGTCAGCGAGCGGTACACGGGCAGCAGCACTGCGGCACGGCCCGAAGTGGATGGCACGAGGAACGACAGCGGGACGACGGCCGCGGTGACCATCCACATCAGTCCGCGCACGGTCCGTGCCCGCCCGACGATCGCGCTCGTCAGACGAGCGGCGAGCCCCGAGCCAGCCGTGGCGCCGCCGATGATGAACGCCCCGATGATGAGCCACACGACGTCGTTGCCGAGTGCGGAGAAGAACTGCTCCTGGCGTCCCGTCGGGATGCACGCCAGCAAGCCTGCGCCGAGGGCGACATAGCCGGGTTCGAGGTCCGTCAGCGTCCACAGCACCGTGGCGGCACCGAAGGCGAACAACGCCAGCCGCATCTCCGCCGGGAGCTCGCCGGGCAGACAGGCCACGGCCCCGATGGCCGTGATGAGGGCGAGCGCCCAGCGTGTGCGGATGTGCAGGCGCGCCCACGCGCGGAGAGGCGCGGCGAGGGACGCGCGGGCCGAGAAGGCGCGCGTCGGCCGTGCTGGACGCTCGTCGCTCCCCGCCTGCTCCTGTCCTCGCCCCGGGACCTGGCCGGGTTCGTGTTCTCGTTCTCGTTCTTGGCCGACCTCGACCCGCGTGCTCACGACACGCTCCGCAGCAACGGTACCGGCTCGGAGCGCTCGACCTGCCCGAGCTGGCAGCCGATCATCATGAGCCGCATGGAACGTTCTGCCGCGTCGGTGAGCAGCTGCGGTGAGCGGGCGATCGACTCTTCCAGGGTCAGGGGGAGCGGCACGATCGAGACGATCGCGTCGATGCCGATGTCGTGCACGTCTCTGGCGTGCCGGCCGATGGTGCCGGCGAGCGCGAACACGGGCTTGCCCTGCTCCTTGGCGCGCCGCGCGACCTCGGCGGGCACCTTGCCGTGCGGCGTCTGCTCGTCGATGGACCCCTCGGCCGTGATGACGAGGTCGGCCTGCCGAACGAGCGCATCCAGGTCGACGTGGTCGAGCATGACTTCGAACCGCGGCATGAGGCGCGCCCCGATGCCGCCCGCGAGGCCAGCGCCGAGGCCACCGGATGCGCCGGTGCAGCTTCCGGTGGCGAGGTCGTAGGACTTCGGCTGCACCCCATCGCGGCTCAGCACGCCGGCCCAGCGCTCGAGCGCCGCGTCGAGGGTCTCGACCTGCTCGGGCGTCGCCCCCTTCTGCGGGCCGAAGACTCGGGCGACGCCGCGAGGCCCAGTGAGCACGTTGTGCGGGTTGCAGGCGACGAAGACGTCGACGCCGGCGAGGCGCCCGTCGAGTGCCGAGAGGTCGAGTGCCGTCACGTCGGCGAGGGAGTTGCCACCGTCGCCGATCTCCGCACCGGAGGAGTCGGTGATGCGTGCGCCAAGGGCCTGCAGAGCGCCCGACCCGCCGTCGCAGGTTCCCGAGTCGCCGCAGCCCACGAGGATTCGCTTGGCCCCCTCGTCCAGGGCTGCGCGGATGAGCTCGCCCACTCCGCGCGTGGTCGTCGCGCCCGGGTCTCGAAGGTCCTGCGGCACGAGGCGGAGCCCCGCGGCCTCGGCCATCTCGACGACCGCCGTGCCCTTCGCATCACCCCCGAGGAGGGCGAGGACCGCGGTCACGGGGAGGCCGACGGGGCCCGTGACCGTGCGCTCGACGAGTCGCCCTCCCGTGGCTGCCGCGAGCGTCCGCGCCGACCCCTCGCCGCCGTCGACGACCGGGACGCGGTCGATCACCGCGCCGGGGAGCACTCGGCGCACACCGGACGCGATGGCGTCCGCGACCTGCTCCGCCGAGAGGCTCTCCTTGAAACCGCTTGGGGCAACCAGAATGCGTCCTGGAACCTGTGTCATCTTCGCCGACCTCCTCGAGGCCACAGCGCCAATCGCTGCGGCGTGAGTACGACACTGGTCGTCGTTCATAAACCATTCATGACCCGTTCATGAGGAAGATCTCACGGCGCGAGCCGCAGCGATCCCTCGCGCGGACGCCTGCGCCCTGCGGCGGCGTCTCGAGATGGCCTGCGCGCTTCGGGATGGCTTGCAACCCATCCCGAGGCGCGCAACCCATCTCGAAACCCGCGATGGTGGCGTCCTTCCCCGAACGCTGACATCGGCACCAGAGAACGAGCCACCGACATTGGGAGGGCAGCACTCCGCGTCCGTCTGCGCGCGGGCCGCCTCATGTCAGTGCCGGTGCCGCCCCGTAGACTGGCGGCCGTGTCTGTGAACCCTGAACTTGCCGGCCGCCGGTACGAGCTCCCCGAGCCGTACCTCGTGGGCCGAGAGCACATCCGCTCGTTCGCGAAGGCCGTGCTGGCCTCGCACCCGACGCACTTCGACGTGACTGCCGCGCAGGCCGCTGGATACGCCGACCTCGTCGCGCCCGCCACGTTCCCCGCCGTGCTGCAGGACGCCGGGCTGCAGCTGCTGCTCTCCGACCCTGAAGCGCAGATCGAGCTCTCGCACATCGTGCACGGCGACGAGCGCTTCACGTACGTGCGGCCCATCGTCGCCGGCGACGAGCTGCGAGCCTCCCTCGAGGTCAAGAGCGTCAAGTCGCTTGGCGGCAACTCCATGATCACCGCCGAGACGGTGCTGACGGATGCCGCAGGCGAGACGGTCGTGACGGCCTCGGCCACCCTCGTCGTCCGCGCCACCCCCAACGAGAGCGAGTAGCCGCATGACCGATTCGACTGCCATCGCGAAGCTCCCTCGCCCCGACTTCACCGAATTCGCGGTGGGCACGGTCATCGCGGAACGCACGGTGACGCTCACGCGGGACAACCTCGTTCGCTACGCCGGCGCATCCGGCGACTTCAACCCCATCCACTACCGCGATGACGTCGCCGAAGAGGTCGGCCTCCCCGGGGTGCTCGCGCACGGGATGCTCACCATGGGGGTCGCGCTGCAGCCGGTCGTCGACACGCTCGGCGATCCTGGCCGCGTCGTCGACTACCAGGTGCGGTTCACTCGCCCCGTCGTCGTCGACCCGCAGGACGGCGCTGAGGTGTCGATCGTGGCGAAGATCGGTCAGCTCGCGGGGGAAGACGGCATCGGCCGCATCGATCTCGTGGTCTCCTTCGGCGGACAGACGGTGCTCGCCAAATCGCAGGTGCGCGCCAACTTCCAGGGCGAGGTGCCCGCGGGGCTCCCTGAGGAGATCGTCGCGTGACGAGGCTCTCCGAGCTGACGACCACGCAGGTCGGTGGCGAGGCGACGAACCTCGTCGCCGCCGCGACCCGCGACGAGCTGGTCGACGCTGCCAGGAAGCTCTTCGCGAACTACGAGCAGCCGCTTGTCCTGGGGGGCGGGTCCAACACGATCGCGACCGACGACCGTATCGACGAACCCGTCCTGCACGTCATGACGCGGGGCATCCATCAGCTCGACGGCCCCGTCGACAAGGTCGGGCAGGCGCGCGTGCGCGTCGACGCCGGGGAGTCGTGGACGACGCTCGTCGACTACGCGGTCGCCCGCAACTGGAGCGGCATCGAGGCCCTCGCGGGCATCCCCGGCTCGGTTGGCGCGACGCCCGTCCAGAACATCGGGGCGTACGGCCAGGAGCTCTCCGACGTGCTCGCGCGCGTCGAGTTCTACGACGCCGACCTCGACGCCGTTCGCTGGATCGACGCAGCCGACCTGAACCTCGGCTACCGCACGTCCGCCATCAAGCGCGGTGAGCTGCGGGGCGTGGTCACCCGCGTCGAGCTCGACCTCGTCGAGATGCCGGAAGGCCAGAGCGAACCCGTGCGCTACGACCAGCTCGCCCGCGCCCTGAACGTGCCCCTCGGCGAGCGGATGCCCGTGCACGTCGTGCGCGACGCCGTCGTCCGACTGCGGGCGTCGAAGGGCATGGTGCTGGATGCGCACGACCAGGACTCCGTCTCGTCTGGCTCGTTCTTCATGAACCCCATCGTGCGTTCGTCGTTCGCGAGCGAGCTGCCGGAGATGCCGAAGTTCGACGCGGGCAAGGACGAGGACGGTGCGCCGCTCGTGAAGCTCAGCGCCGCCTGGCTCATCGACCACGCAGGGGTGAAGAAGGGCTTCTCGCTGCCGGGCTCGAACGCGGCGATCTCGTCGAAGCACACCCTCGCGATCACCAACCGAGGCGGAGCGACGGCGGAGCAGATCGTGGAGCTCGCCCGCTACGTGCGGGCCCGCGTCGAAGCCGAGTATGGCGTGCGGCTCGTCAACGAGCCCGTCCTCGTCGGCCTTGAGCTCTAGAGCCCGCAAGGACCGGTGAGGCCGAAGCCCCGAAGCGCTGACAGCGTTTCGGGGCTTCGGGGCTTCCATGGTGGTTCCGCGGGCGTTTGCCTGGAACGCGATTCAGTGGTGCATGCACTGTGTGCACCAGGCGCGGAGGGCTGCCTGCTCGAGGCGGGCTCGCGCCGCGCTGTTGCGGCGGTGGCGATGCTGCTCAGCGTGGTTCAGCTCGGGGCCCTGACGCCGCGCTGTGCGCATGATCAGCCACAGCGCGACTCGCAGCTCCAGGCGCTGGAGCAGCGAGGACGTCGTCGTGGTGGTGGGTGCGAAGGTGACGAGTACGGTGCTCGGCGTCGGGGTCTGGACGGTGGTCATGACGTGGTGCATGAGAGGCGTTTCTCTTGAAGAGGACGTGCGAAAAGGGGCTCTCGATGGAGCGGCGCTGCGCGGGCATTGCACGGCGGAGGTGCTTGCCGGGGCGGCAGGAGAGGGCTTGGGCTGCTGTGCCGAGGCGCATCCGGGCTGAGCGGGGACAGAGTCCACCCGCGACGCGGAGCTTAGGAGATGTGGGCGCCCAGCAGACGGGTCACCGGACGCTGCTTGTTGAACGTGATCGTACGCATCATCGGGACTCCTCTCTGTCTAGGCGCGTGCTGCGACCCTATCGATACTGCGGTTGCCCGTCAATCGTGTCTCGGGCGAGGGGCGCAACCGGAATGAGAGGTGAACCTCACCACGATCGAAACGCGACCCCTTCGCGGAGGGTTCAGTCGAGGACGACGGAGGCGCTCGGCTCCTCGCCATCGAAGCTGACCGAGACGGTCAGCGGCGAGCCCGTGATGTCTGCCGGTAGGTCGATCTCGCTCGTGTGCGGCGAATAGTCTGCGGTGCAAACCTGGTCGGCGTAGGCGGTGGTGTCCGCGTACTGCAGGTCGAGCGTCTGCGCATCCACCGCGTTGACTTCGATGAGGATCGCAGGGCACCCCGAGCTTCCCCACGTGGTCACCGAGATCGAACTGCCCTCGTCGAGCCACAGCACGAGCGGCCCCTCCATGTCTCCGGCACCCACGTCGCCGCTGTGCTCGGGAGGCAGGCCGCCGTAGCTGTCGGTCGCGACGCTCGTCGGCATGGACGGGTCCGCGCATCCACTCAGCGCAAGCGCCGCCACGGCAATCACGGGGAAGGTGAGCAGGGCCCGACGCGCAGACTTCATGACCTCAACCCTAGGACGGGCGCCTGGGATGCTCCGGCGTCTCACCTCGCCGGAGCAGGCCGAGGTCGAGGCCACGCGTCACGGCGCGCACCCGCGAGTTGACGTCCAGCTTGGTGAAGACCTTGCCGAGGTGCGTCTTCACGGTCGCCTCCCCGATGTGGAGGCGAATTGCGATCTCGGGGTTCGAGAGTCCGTCGGCGACGAGCCTCAGCACCTGCAGCTCACGCTCACTCAGCGCGGGCCCCACGTCGGCCGAACCGGCGGGCGGATGCGCGACACCAGGACCGCCGGACGCCGCGGCAGCAGCCGCCCGGGTCTGCGCGACCAGCTTCGCGGTCACCGAGGGCGCGAGTGCGAGCTCGCCCGCGGCGACCCGACGCACGGCCTCGACGAGCTCCGCGCCGCTCGCGGTCTTGAGCAGGTAACCGCTCGCACCGGCCTCGATGGCACCGATGATCGCGTCATCGCTGTCGTACGTCGTGACGACGAGCACACGAGTGCTCGGGAGGGTCGCCAGGATCTGTCGCGTCGCCGAGACGCCGTCGGTGCCCGGCATCCGGAGGTCCATGACGACGACCGCCGGTGTCGTCGCGAGCGCCCGGGTGACCGCCTCGGCGCCGTCTGCTGCCTCAGCCACGACCTCGATGTCAGCTTCGTCCTCGAATATGCCGACCAGGCCCGCGCGGACGATGGGGTGGTCATCGGCGACCAGGATGCGGATCACGCGTGGTCACCTGCCCTCGCCGGAATCGTCACGGTCACGATCGTGCCACGGCCCGGTTCGCTGGAGATGGAGACGAGGCCGCCGATGGCCGCGGCACGGTCGCGGAGGCTGGCGAGACCGAATCCGGCGGGCTCGGCGTCGAGTGCGAACCCGCGGCCGTCGTCCTCGATCTGCAGGCGGACGCTGGTGCCCAGCAACGTCACGGAAAGATGCACGTTCGACGCGTGCGCGTGCCGCCTCGAATTGGACAGGGCCTCCTGGGCGCAGCGGAGCAGCACCACCTCGCTCTCCCGGTCGAGAGCGCCGGGCGCGACCTCGATCTGCGACTCAGCCAGCACCCCCGTCTCTCGCCGGAACCGCTCGACGAGGCGCGCGACCGCATCGGGGAAGGTGGCGACGGCTGCGTCGGCCGACCGCACAGGCGCGTTCTCGGCGATGAGCACCCGGGCCTCTGCCAGGGCATCGCGGGCAAGCGACGCGATGAGGTCGGCTCGCTCCTCCTGGGCCAGGAGCGCGGCCTGCGCAACCTCACCGGCGGCGCCCTCCTCGTCCCGCAGGCGGGAGATGTCCTTCGCGCTCCGATCGGCGAGCATGGCGAGCCCCGCGAGGGTCTGAGCGAGGGTGTCGTGCAGGTCGCGCGAGATGCGCTCACGTTCGACAGACGCGCCGCTCTGCCGTGACAGCTCCTGCACGTGATCCTGAGCGGCCGTGAGCTGCTCGAGCAGCTCACGGCGCTCATCCGCCACGCGCCAGGCATAGCTGATCGAGAGTCCGATGCCGCAGGTCGCCGCGATGCTGAAGAGCTGGCCGGGAAGGATGTCGGGGATCTCCTCGACACCGTTGTAGAGCGCCGACACGGCGCCGATGCCGAACGCGATGGCGATCGAGACGAGGATGCTCCGCCGCGCGCTCACGCACACGAGCCAGACAAGCGGGTAGATGAGGGTCTGCACGAACCCGGTCCAGGGCACGAGCACCATCGCCACCGTCACGAGGAGCGTCATGAGCACGATGAGCGCCGCGCCCCGGCGTCGGTCGCCGACGGACCTCACGCCGAAGACCAGCCACACCACGGGGATGAGGAGCAGAGCTCCCGTTGCGATGAGGCCTTCCGTGCGCTCTGCGGAAGTCCGGGCCGTGGCCGCGACGAAACCGGCGACCACGGCGTTCGCGAGCGCCGTGCCCACGATGAGCACGTGCCACCAGCGGCCGTTCCGAACCAGGAAATCCATCACGTGCTCATCCTCTCGCGACCCACCGACATCCATCCCGCCGAGTGCCGCCGGCTAGCTGCGACCGCGACTCCACCGGAACGTCAGCAGGCTCGCGACGAGACCGATGACCGTCCAGACGCCCAGTGTGATCGCCGCGCTGCCGAGACCCCATGTGCCGCCGACCTCCGCCGCCGCGAATGCGTCTGGCAGGAACACGCTGCGCATGCCCCGAACGAGCCCGGCGAGAGGGAAGAGGTTCGAGACCTGCTGCATCCACTCGGGCAGGACCGAGAACTGCACGTAGATGCCTGAGAGGAACTGCGGGACGAGCACCAGGGGCAGGACGATCGCGGATGCGGACCTGGCAGACCGAGGGATCGCGGAGATCGCGATGCCAAGAGCGGCAAAGCAGAGGATGCCCAGGAGCGACAGCCACGCGAACCGCATCCACAGCTCGCTCGAGTCCGGCAGCGTGATGTCGAATGCGACGACGGCGAGCGCGATGACCAGTGCGAGCTGCGCCGTGCAGGTGAGGAGGACGAGCCCGATCTTCCCGATGAAGAACGAGACGGGACTGAGCGGGGTCGCGCCGAGGCGGGCGAGGCCGCCCTCATGCTTCTCGGTGGCGATGTCGATGCCGAGGAACTGCATGCCCGAGAGGAGGATCGCCATCGCGAGCATGCCCGTCAGGTAGTACTGCGACATCGTCACGTCGGCGAACCTCGGATCGTCGACGACCGCCTCACCGCTGAAGATCGACGCGAAGAGCGCGAACATGACCAGAGGGAACAGGAAGACGAAGAACACCTGATCGGTCTGGCGGAAGTACCCTCGCAGCTCGAAGGAGATGCGACGCAGCCCGTTGCCGATCGTCGACTTGGGGCGAGCCGCCGAACGTAGCCCCGACGAAGGGGCGTCGTGTGTGCTGCTGCCGGCGCTGCTGGGCGCTGAGGTCTGAGTCATTTCGTGCCTCCGAGGAGTGCGGGAGCGAGTGCTGCAGGGGTGGCTTCTGCCGGATGCGCCGGGCTGGCGACCGGATGCTCGCCGATGATCTCGAGGTAGACGTCCTCGAGCGAGGGCCGGGTGACGGTGAGGCCGGCGGGCTCCGGGCCGAGCCTGCCCGCGAGCGCGGCTACGAGCTGGGCGGGCGCATCCGTCTTCTGCTCTCGCCATCGGCCGTCGGCTTCCTGCCAGCGCACCCGCGGAGTGCGGGAGGCAGGCCCACCGATCGTCGTGATGTCACCGATCTCCACGAGCTTCCCTGCCGCGATGATCCCGGCTCGGTCGCTGAGGTGCTCCGCTTCGTCGAGGTAGTGCGTCGTGAGCACCATCGTCATGCCCTCGCCCTTCAGCTGCTGGATGAGCCCCCAGAACTCGCGGCGGGCGTTGGGATCGAAGCCCGTTGTCGGCTCATCGAGGAACAGCACCTCCGGGTTGCCGATGATGCCGAGCGCGACATCGACACGGCGCTTCTGGCCGCCGGAGAGGCGACCGACCCGCTGCGTCGCGAACGGCGCGATCCCGCAGCGCTCGATGGTCTCGTCGACATCGCGAGGCTGTCGGTAGAGGCTCGCGAAGTGACGCAGCACCTCACGCGCCGAGTAGCGCTCGATGTCGGCGCTCGACTGGCTGACGACCCCGATGCGGCCGCGCCATCCGGCGTCGCCGTGCGCCGGGTCATGGCCGAGCACGCGCGCACTGCCGGACGTCGCCGTGCGGAAGCCCTCGAGGATCTCGATGGTGGTGCTCTTGCCGGCCCCGTTCGGGCCGAGTAGTGCGAAGGTCTCGCCGTGGCGGACCTCGAAGGAGAGGCCGTCGACGACGTCGCGGTCTCCGTAGCGCTTGACGAGGTCGGTGACCTCTATGGCTGCCTGTGTGCTCATGCTCCTATCCAACGGTGAGCCTCCTCGCAGCGGCAGGGCCCGACCGGCTGATTCGCCTCCACCGATCGGGGGAGAGGCCGTGGCCCGCAGACTTCGGTGACAACGCAGCGGGTTCGTCGCGCGACTTCGCGCTTCACCGCGTTTTGTCACCGAAGTTCGCCGATCACGCGGCGACCGAAGCCACGACGGCACCCGCGCATACTGGAGGCATGGCCTCGACCGACCTCGACGAGCTGCGCCGCCTCAGACGCGCACGCGACTTCATCGATCGCGAGTACGCTCGGCCGCTCGACGTTCCGGCCATGGCGAAGGCGGCTCACATGTCGACGGCGCATTTCAGCCGCCGATTTCGGGAGGCGTACGGCGAGACGCCGTACGCGCACCTCATGACGAGGCGCATCGAGCGGGCGAAAGCGCTGCTGCGCCGAGGCGATGTGAGCGTGACGGATGCGTGCTCTGCAGTCGGCGCGACGAGCCTGGGGTCGTTCAGCAGCCGCTTCACGGAGATCGTGGGAGAGTCGCCGAGCGCGTACCGGGCCCGCGATCACAGCGAGAGCGTTGTCATCCCCAGCTGCACCTCGCAGATCTGGGGTCGGCCCCGGCGGGTCCACGAGCGCGCAGGCAATGCTCGGGACCGGGCTGCCGTGCCGGTCGTCGAGGCTCCGAGCAGTTTCCAAGAAGTGAATGTCGGTGGCCCGTCCTAGCATCGGAGACATGACACTCTCACTCAGCCACGTGCACGTGTTCGCCGACGATCCGGATGCTGCGCTCGTGTTCTACCGCGACGCCCTCGGCCTCGAGGTGCGCAGCGAGGTCCCGAACGAGGGCTTCCGGTGGATCACCCTGTCGACTCCCGAGCAGCCAGAGCTCGAGATCGTGCTCTCCCATCCGAAGGCAGGTCGTTCCGAGCAGGACGGCGAGACGCTGTCGGCGATGCTCGCGAAGGGTGAGCTGCCCGGTCTCCTGTTCCGCACGAGCGACCTCGACGCGCTCTTCGAGAAGGCGCAGGCGGCGGGTGGGGTCGAAGTGCTCCAGGAGCCGACCGACCAGTTCTGGGGCGTGCGGGACGCGGCCTTCCGTGACCCCTCTGGCAACCTGGTGAGGGTGAGTCAGGCGTAGCCGGAACGCCTAGCACGGTCTCGCGGTGACAGGCTGTCGATTGCTCGGCTGGCTCCCCGGTTCGAGGCAGAAGATCGCGCCATGACTACAGTCGCTGACACGATCGTCGATATCCTCCACGATGCCGGAGTCGAGCGGGTCTACGGGCTTCCCGGTGACTCGCTCAACGGATTCACCGACGCCATCCGCCGGAACGGGCACGTCGCCTGGTCGCATGTGCGACATGAGGAGGCGGCTGCCTTCGCTGCATCTGCGGACGCCGCGCTGACCGGGGACCTGGCCGTCTGCGCTGGCAGCTGCGGGCCGGGCAACCTGCACCTCATCAACGGCCTCTACGACGCGAACCGCAGCCGCGTGCCCGTGCTCGCGATCGCCGCCCACATCCCTTCCGCTGAGATCGGCAGCGGCTACTTCCAGGAGACGCACCCGCAGGAGCTCTTCCGCGAGAGCAGCGTCTACTGCGAGATGGTCAGCGTGCCCGAGCAGCTGCCACGGGTGCTCGAGATCGCAATGCGCGCCGCCGTCGAGAAACAGGGCGTGGCCGTGGTCGTGATCCCGGGGGAGATCTTCCTGAAGGAGAGCGCCGGGCGACGCAAGTCAGCGCCGATCCTCCCCACCAGGTCGGTGGTGCGCCCGGCGGACGAGGACCTCGCGAGGGCTGCGGACATCCTCAACTCGGCGAAGAAGGTCACGATTCTCGGCGGCGCTGGCACGCAGGGAGCGCACGCGCAGCTGCTGGCAGCGGCAGAGGCGCTCCAGGCCCCGATCGTCCACGCGCTCCGCGGCAAGGAGTTCATCGAGTACGACAACCCCTATGACGTCGGCATGACGGGGCTGCTCGGCTTCTCGTCCGGCTACCGCGCCATCGAGGACTGCGACGCGCTCCTCATGCTCGGTACCGACTTCCCCTACCAGCAGTTCTTCCCATCGAAGGCGAAGATCATCCAGGTCGACATCCGCGGCGAGCAGCTCGGCAAGCGCACGCCGCTCGACCTGGGACTGGTCGGCGACGTCGGGGACACCCTCGACGCGCTGCTCCCGCTCCTCGCGGGAGACAAGAGCGGCAAGCACCTCGAGACGTCCGTCAAGCACTACCGCAAGGCGCGGAAGGAGCTCGACTCGCTCGCCGACAACGACCACGGGCGCACGCCCATCCACCCGCAGTACGTGGCCCGTCTTGTCAGCGAGCTCGCGACGCGAGACGCCGTGTTCATCCCGGATGTTGGCTCACCCGTCGTGTGGGCCGCCCGCTACCTCGAGATGAACGGGCAGCGAAGGCTCATCGGCTCGTTCAGCCACGGCACGATGGCCAACGCCGTGCCGCAGGCCATCGGCGCGCAGTCGGCGTTCCCCGACCGCCAGGTGGTGGCGCTCGCGGGCGATGGCGGACTCGCGATGCTCCTCGGTGAGCTGCTCACGCTCAGGCAGAGCAAGCTCCCCGTGAAGATCGTCGTCTTCAACAATTCGTCGCTGAACTTCGTCGAGGTCGAGATGAAGGCCGCCGGCTTCGTCAACTACGGCACGGACCTCGAGAACCCGAACTTCGCGGACGTCGCGAAGGCAGTCGGAATCCACGGCCAGCGGGTCGAGAACCCGAACGATCTCGAGGGCGCCCTCAGGGAGGCGTTCGCGCACGACGGGCCGGCGCTCATCGATGTGGTGACGGCGAGGCAGGAGCTGTCGATTCCCCCGACCATCTCAGCGGAGCAGGTCAAGGGATTCACGCTGTACGCGCTGCGCACCGTCCTGTCCGGGCGTGGTGACGAGCTTGTCGACCTCGCCGACACGAACCTGCTTCGCCGCATCTTCGACTGAGTCGCAGCTCTCCGGATGAGGACGGCCAAGCTCGCTCGGTGAGGACCGCCCGCGCCAAGGCGACTGCCTGACGCGGGCGGTACTCTCGCAGGCATGACGCAACCGCCCCTCACACCACCGCCGGGCCAGAACGGCGGTCAGGATCGACGCCGGGATCGGCCGCGAGGTGGTGGGCCAGTGCCACCCGCGCCGGCTGCCGGTCCGCAGGCCCCCTGGGGTGTGCCGTCGGCCGGCGTGCCGCAGGGGAACCCCCGAGTGCCCGGACAGTTCTCCGCACCACCGCGCGCCTCCGGACCGGAGCAAGGGCAGTACCCCGCGCCTGGCCGGTACCCCGCGCCGGGCCAGTTCCCCGCGCCGGCCCAGCACCCGGCGAACGGCCAGTATTCCCCGAACAACCAGTACCCCGCGCACGGTCAGCACTCTGCGAACGGCCCTTTCCCTGCTCAGGGAAACTTCCCGTCGCTGGCTCCGACGCCTCATCCCGGGCAGGATCCAGGGCAGCCTGGCGCCCGGGTCCCCGGTCGGGGGCCATTCGTGCAGGGCCCTCCCGTGAATCTCCCCGCCGGTGTCCCGCCGCCCCGGTTCGCGCCGCAGCAGCAGGAGGCCGCGCAGCCGAGGCGCCGCGAGCTGGGGGAGGATCCGGAACTGCAGAAGCAGCGCAAGCGCCCGGTCGGCCTCCTCGTCGGCATCGGCATCAGCGGTGTCGCGATCGTCGCCCTCGTCGTCGGCCTCTTCATGGCGTTCACCTCGCCGAACGACCCGACCGTCCCCGTCGGGGGCGCCGACCCGCAGGCTCCGACCTCGACTCCCGTCCCGACGAGCACGCTCATGCCCGCCGCCCCCCAGGACGCGGCCCCCGGGTACATCCCGATCACGACGGACGTCGTGTTCCCGAACGGGATCACGGTGGTGAATCCGCCGGTCGGCGGCTGGGAGCAGGACGTCTCCGAGCGGCAGCCGAACCTGTACATCCTGAGCGACCCGCAGTCCGGCGCGTACTTCTCGGTGGCGCAGGAGAACCTGCACAAGAGCGAGTACCGCGACGAGGACATGACGCGGTCGGAGCTGAACTCTGCCTCGCTGCAGTTCACGGCGAAGCCCGAGCCGATCGGTGACCCCGTGCCGCTGGTTCTCAAGGGGCAGGGAGGGTACGAGCTGGAGCTGCTCGCGCAGCGCCTCCGCTGGTCGGACGGATCCGAGGGGATGATGGCGACGCGCTACATGCCGTCGACCGGCACGAAGATCACCATCTTGGCGAATGCGTGGGGCGGCGAGCTCGACGACCCGAACTCGCGCATCTCGCAGAAGGTGGCTGAGATCAGCTTCACGACGCCGTAGTCGCGCCTGCCCGCGGGCCTGAAACCGCGAAAGGCCAGTTTCGCCCCGTCCTGAGCGTCAGGATGGGGCGAAACTGGCCTCTTCAGTGCAGCGGGCGCAGCGGGCCGCCGCGTGCCTAGAGCTCGACGCCGGCGAAGAGCTTCTGCAGGCGCTGCACGCCTTCCAGCAGCGCGTCGTCGCCGAGCGCGTAGCTGAGGCGCAGGTAGCCGGACGGCCCGAACGCCTCACCTGGCACGACGGCGACCTCAGCGACGTCGAGGATGAGGTCGGCGAGGTCAAGCGACGAGGTGATCTGGCGTCCCTCGATCTCCTTGCCGATGAGCTGCTGCACGTCGGCGTAGACGTAGAAGGCGCCCTCAGGCGTCGGGACGCGGAAGCCGTTGACCTTGCTGAGCTCCTCGACCATGGTCTTGCGGCGGCGGTCGAAGGCGAGGCGCATCTCCTCGACGGGCTCGGTCGGCCCCGTGAGGGCTGCGATGGCCGCTCGCTGCGCGATGTTGTTGACGTTGCTCGACAGGTGCGACTGCAGGTTGCCTGCGCCCTTGATGGCGTCGGCAGGGCCGACCATCCACCCGACGCGCCAGCCGGTCATCGCGAAGGACTTGGCGACGCCGTTGACGAGGATGGTGCGGTCGGCGACGGCAGGGGCCGCTTCGACGATGGAGACGGCGCGGACGCCGTCGTAGGTGAGGTTCTGGTAGATCTCGTCGGCGATGACCCAGATGCCGTGCTCGGCGGCCCACTCGCCGATGGCGCGCGTCTCCTCCTCGGAGTAGACGGCACCCGTCGGGTTGGACGGCGAGACGAAGAGCATCGCCTTCGTGGCGGGGGTGCGAGCCGCCTCGAGCTGGTCGACGGTGACCTTGTACTCCTGGTCGGCGCCGGCGAAGACGGGGACGGTCGTGCCGCCGGCGAGCTGGATGACCTCGGGGTACGTGGTCCAGTAGGGGGCGGGGAGGAGGACCTCGTCGCCAGCGCCGACGACCGTGTTGATGGCCTGGTAGACGGCCTGCTTGCCGCCGTTCGTGACGATGACCTGCGAGGCGGGGACATCCCAGCCGGAATCGCGCTTCGTCTTCTCGGCGATGGCCTCTCGGAGCTCCGGCAGGCCGGCCGCCGGGGTGTAGCGGTGGTTCTTCGGGTCGCTGACGGCGACGAGTGCCGCTTCGACGACGTGCTGCGGGGTGGGGAAGTCGGGCTCGCCAGCTGCGTAGCTGATGACGGGTCGGCCGGCGGCCTTGAGGCCCTTGGCCTTCGCGTCGACCTTGAGCGTTGCGGATTCGGCGATCGCGGCGATGCGAGGAGAGAGACGTGAGTCGGAAACCATGGCCCTGAGTCTAGGTCCGGAGGCGCGTCGCCGTCCGCGAGTTGCGCCCGCGTTGGACTTCCGGCGCGCACCTGTCGTATGCTTTCCTGGTTGCCGAAAGCGACATACTGAACCGCGCCTGAAACCGTTCCATATGGAGCGGCTGCAGACGGTATCAGGGTGAACGGATGCGCGCATCCGGTGTTCACGCAAAGGGCGGTGGCTCAATTGGTAGAGCAGCGGTCTCCAAAACCGCAGGTTGCAGGTTCGAGTCCTGTCCGCCCTGCATTTCGGTGCTGAACGCACCCACTACGGGGCCCACCATCGAAGGTCTCAACCATCGAAAGGGAGAGCGCGTGAGTCCAAGCAAGTCCGACGAAGCGACCGACGTCGCCGAGTCAAAGCGAGGCTCCGAGCCCAAGCGCGGCCTTGTCGGCCGCATCGCTCTCTTCTTCCGCCAGGTCATGGGCGAGCTCAAGAAGGTCGTCACACCGACCCGCGCGGAGCTCTTCAAGTTCACGGGTGTCGTGCTCGTCTTCGTCATCTTCATGATGTTGCTCGTCACGGTGCTCGACCTGCTCTTCGGGTGGGGCGCATCGTGGGTCTTCGGTCAGGGCAGCTCGCTGTTCCCGAGCGAGCCGGCGGCGACGCCCGTTCCGACGGAATAGTCGCACCGCTCCGGCTCCCGAGCCTCCACCGAAAAGGGCGAGCAGCCCCGCACCACACAATCGAGATGAGGAATCGTGTCAGACCCGAACGTCGCCGACCCGAACGGTCTTTACGAGACCGCGCTGGAGCAGGACTCCGAAGTCGCAGAGGCCCAGGAGGGTGACCGCGACATCGACGCAGAGTTCGATGAGGCCCACGAGATCGAAGAGTCCGACGAAGTCGTGACCGAGGAAGACCTCGACGACGGAGAAGGCGCCGATGTCGTCGACCCCGAGGTCGACGCGATCGTCAACGATGTCCTCGAGATCGACACGAGCGAGGAAGAGGCTGCTGCGGCCGCCGCGACCGAAGATGAAGAGGTCGAGGCTCGCGAGGAAGACCCCGACGTCGACCCGTACGAGACCTTCAAGCGCGAGCTGCGCCTCAAGCCTGGCAAGTGGTACGTCATCCACACGTACGCCGGCTTCGAGCGTCGCGTCAAGCAGAACCTGCACCAGCGCACCGAGTCCATGAACATGAGCGACTTCATCTACCAGGTGGAAGTGCCCATGGAGGACGTGGTCGAGATCAAGAACGGCCAGCGCAAGATGGTCACGCGCGTCCGCATCCCCGGCTACGTGCTCGTGCGCCTCATGCTGAACGAGGACAGCTGGTCCGTCGTGCGCCACACCCCGGGTGTCACGGGCTTCGTGGGCAACGCCCACAACCCGACCCCGTTGCGCTTCAACGAGGCATTTGAGATGCTGAAGAGTCTTGTCGAGATCGCAGAAGCACCCGCGAAGGCGAACGCTTCAGGTCAGGGTGGCGTGCAGAAGCGCCAGCCGATCGCAGAGATCGACTTCGAGATCGGCGAGACCATCACGATCAAGGAGGGCTCCTTCGAGGGGCTCACCGGCTCGATCAGCGAGATCAAGCCGGAGAGCGGCAAGCTCACCGTGCTCGTGTCGCTCTTCGAGCGCGAGACCCCCGTCGAGCTCAGCTTCGACCAGGTCACCAAGCTCTAGCACTCGCTCCCACCAAGCGACTGCCCCTAAACCACCGGAGTCCGGAACCGCCGGGCCACCGGGAGAGCACCGCGCGTCTGCGCGGAGTTCGAATCGAAAGAAGGAAAAGACATGGCACCCAAGAAGAAGGTCTCGGGTCTGATCAAGCTTCAGATCCAGGCTGGCGCCGCTAACCCGGCTCCTCCTATCGGCCCCGCGCTCGGTCAGCACGGCGTCAACATCATGGAGTTCTGCAAGGCCTACAACGCGGCTACCGAGTCGCAGCGTGGCAATGTGATCCCCGTCGAGATCACCGTGTACGAAGACCGTTCGTTCACCTTCATCCTGAAGACCCCTCCTGCTGCCGAGCTGATCAAGAAGGCTGCCGGCGTCAAGAAGGGCTCCCCGACGCCTCACACGGCCAAGGTCGGCAAGCTCACCGCCGCCCAGGTCCGCGAGATCGCGGAGGCGAAGCAGTCCGACCTGAACGCGAACGACCTCGACATGGCGTCGCGCATCATCGCCGGTACGGCTCGCTCCATGGGAATCACGGTCGAGGGCTAAGGCCTTCCCGCTCCCAACACCACACGTCGCGCCTCGGGCGCGGCATTGAACATCGCGGGAGAGCCGGCCAGGCTCGCAACCGCAACTCTTGAAGGAGAACAACATGGCTAAGTCCAAGGCATACCGTGCCGCGGCAGAGAAGATCGGCGAGGACAAGTTCTACGGTCTCGCCGAGGCCGTCGAGCTCGCACGCGAGACCGGCTCGTCCAAGTTCAACAGCACCGTCGAGGTCGCTCTTCGCCTGGGTGTAGACCCGCGCAAGGCCGACCAGATGGTTCGTGGCACCGTCAGCCTGCCCAACGGCACCGGCAAGACGGCCAAGGTCATCGTCTTCGCGACGGGTGACAAGGCTGAGGCAGCTATCGCCGCCGGCGCCGACGAGGTCGGCGGCGACGAGCTCATCGCTCGCGTTGCAGACGGCTGGACCGACTTCGACTCCGCAGTCGCCACCCCTGACCTCATGGGCAAGGTCGGACGCCTCGGAAAGGTCCTCGGACCCCGTGGCCTCATGCCGAACCCGAAGACCGGAACGGTCACGACCGACCCGGCCAAGGCTGTCACCGAGATCAAGGGCGGAAAGATCGAGTTCCGCGTCGACAAGCACTCCAACGTGCACTTCATCGTCGGCAAGTCGGCGTTCACGTCGGAGCAGCTCGGAGAGAACCTCCGCGCAGCCCTCGACGAGGTCGTCCGCCTCAAGCCGTCGAGCTCGAAGGGCCGCTACATCCAGAAGGCCGTCGTCTCGACGACCTTCGGCCCCGGCATCCCGCTGGACGTCAACGCGATCTAGTCTGTCGCGAGCTGCACAGCTCAGGCGGATGCATGCATCCGCCAGCACGAACGGCCCAGTCTTCGGACTGGGCCGTTCGTGCGTTCCCGGTGAGAGCACCCACCGGCCCGCGCCCACCCCGGCTACGCGTGCGCGTGTGCGTGCATCGAGATGCTGTTGCTCGCTGCGCTGAGGATCGCGATGACGGTTGCCGACAGCACTGACCGGTCTCGGCCGGCCACCCAGCGTGTGCCTGAGGAGGTTCGGTACTCCAGGAGTGTCAGCGCTTCGCTGCTGCTGCCCACCCCGAGCGCTGTCTGGTGGAGCGAGAGGATGTCGACGGTGACGCCCGCACTTGCGAGCAGCTTCGTGACGGCCTCTGCTGGTCCAATGCCGTCGAAGGTGCCGCTGTGCTCAGCGCCGTCGATGCCCACGCGGATGCTCGTGCGTGATGCCCCCGCGTGGGTCTCGACGCTGAGATCGAGCAGTTCGACGTCCGGAGACGAGCCGCCCAGGTAGCTGCGCTCGAAGAGCTCGAGCAGCTGTGCGGCCCCCACCTCCTGGCCGTTCGCATCGGTGTGCTCCTGAACGCGTCGAGCGAAGTCGATCTGGAGGCGCCGGGGGAGTTCGATGCCGTATTCGGTTTCGAGCAGGTAGGCGATACCGCCCTTGCCGGACTGCGAATTGACGCGGATGACGGCGTCGTAGCTGCGACCGATGTCCGCCGGGTCGATGGGCAGGTAGGGGACCCGCCACTCGATGTCACGTTCTGGTCGCCCCTCGTGCGCGGCGCGGGAGCGCTGCTCGGCGAACCCCTTCCTGATGGCGTCCTGGTGTGTGCCGCTGAAGGCGGTGTGGACGAGGTCGCCCACGTACGGGTGCCTGGCGTGGACCTCGATGCGGTTGCTGTCTTCCACGGTGCGGCGTATCTCGTCGATGTCGGAGAAGTCGATCATGGGGTCGATGCCCTGCGCGTGCAGGTTCAGGGCGAGGATTGCGATGTCGACGTTGCCCGTGCGCTCGCCGTTGCCGAAGATGCACCCTTCCACGCGCTGCGCACCCGCGAGCACCGCCAGTTCTGCGCACGCGACTCCCGTTCCTCGGTCGTTGTGGGGGTGCACGGAGAGGATCACGGAGTCGCGTCGCGCCAGGTGCTTGTGCATGTACTCGATCTGGTCCGCGTAGATGTTCGGGGTTGCGACTTCCACGGTGGCGGGGAGGTTCAGGATGACCGGCCGCTCGGGGGTCGCCATCCAGAGTTCCGTGACGGCATTGCAGATGTCGAGGACGTAGTCGGGTTCGGTGAGGTTGAACACCTCTGGTGAGAACTCGAATCGCACGTTCGGCAGGTGGCCGGCGAGCTCGAGGACGTCGCTCGCGCCGGCGAGGATCAGCTCTCTGAGCTGCTGCTTGCTCTTCCCGAGAACCACGTCGCGCCAGGCGGGGGCTGTCGCCGTGTAGAGGTGGATGACGACTGGGTTCCGGATCCCCAGGATGGCGGCGACTGTTCGTTCGATCAGGTCACGACGCGCTGGTGTGAACACGACGATCGTGACGTCCTCCGGTGCGAGTTCGGTGGTCGCGATGAGACGTACGAAGTCGTAGTCGGTCTGGGAAGCGGAGGGGTAGCCGACTTCGATCTCCTTGTATCCCAGGCGGATCATGAGCTCGAAGAATCGGTGCTTGCGGTCGGGGTCCATGGGCTCGGAGAGCGCCTGGTTTCCGTCCCGCAGGTCGACGGGGACCCAGAGGGGCGCGGCCGTGAGTCGATTCGCGGGCCAGTCTCGTTCGGTGAGTGGCACGTCTACTCGGGAGTGGACGTCGCGGTAGCGGTGGGAGGGCATCTGCGAGTGTCGCTGGCGGTTCCAGTGCGGTGCCTGGTCGGGAACGGGGCCGGCGGGTGTGGAGATCCAGGATTCGTTGCTGTGCATGTTCTTGTCCTCTTCGGTCGTGCGGGGGTGACGACCGGCGCGCGTTTCGGCTCCACGACGGGGAGCCGGTCAGGCTAGGACCCGTCGTGGCGGCGGAGGAGAAGGAACGGTGCGTGGAGCATGCGACAGAATCTAGCACAACTCCTCAGACAAGTAGAGGAGTGTTCGAGATGGGGGATGATGGGGGCATGAGCGCACTCCGCCGTGAACCTCTCGCCGAGCAGGCCGCCCAGCTGCTCCTCGAGCGAATCCGCGAAGGGGAATGGGAGCTGGGACAGAAGCTGCCGGGCGAGACGACCCTCGCGCCCCAACTCGGGGTCGGGCGGTCGACGATCCGCGAAGCCATACGCCAGCTCGCGGGGAGCGGCGTGCTCGCCACCAAGCAGGGGGCGGGGGTGTTCGTCACCGCTCTCGACGCGGCTGAGCCCCTGGATGCGATCGTGGGGCGCGCGGATATCGAGAGAGTGATCGAGGCCCGCATCGCCATCGAAGTGGAAGCCTCCGGGCTCGCGGCCGCACGGCGCACAGCTGCGGAGCTCCAGACGATGATCCGCGCCGCAGACGCCCGGAAGGCGCAGCGCGCGAGTGTCGAAGCGCACGTCGACGCGGACATCGCGCTGCACCGCAGCATCGTCATCGCCGCGCACAACGAGATCCTCACGGAGCTCTTCGACGGGTTCGCGCCCCGAAGCAGGCAGGCGATGATCGGCATGCTGCGCCTTCGCGGCGAGTTCGGTGGTGACGCCGACCACGACGTCCACCTCCGCATCCTGGACGCGATCGAAGCGCAGGACGCCCCGACGGCCGCCGCCCTCACTCGTGACCATCTGCTCGAGCTCAAAGCGACGACGCGCTAGTCGCGTCGGGGTGCCGCTGACTACGCGTCGATGTCGAGGACGACCTTCCCGCGCACGTGGCCGTCGGCGATGAGCTCCTGCGCGGCGCCGGCCTCGGCGAGGGGGAAGACCCGGTCGACGTGCGTCTGCAGGGCTCCCTGCTCGAAGAGCTGCGTGATGGTCTGCAGGATGCGTCCCTCTGGCGAGAGCTTGAGCGTGGAGGCGACGATGCCTCGGTTCTCGGCGGCGGCCTCGTCGAAGAGCTCCGGGTAGCTGCCGGTCGGCACGTTGATGAGTGTGCCACCGTCGCGGAGGACGTGAAGGGACCGGCTGCCGGTCTGGTCTTTGACGTTGCCGATGAGGTCGATGACGACGTCGACGGGTTCGCCGATGACGTCCTCGAAGCGCTCGTTGCGGTAGTCGATGACCTGGTCCGCGCCGAGCTCGCGCAACCACTCGTGGTTGCGCTCGGAGGCCGTGGTGATGACGTGCGCGCCGAAGTACTTCGCGAGCTGCACTGCGAAGTGGCCGACCCCGCCAGCGCCTGCGTGGATGAGGACGCGCTGTCCCGTGTAGACGCCGCCTGCTTCGACGACGGCGGCCCAGGCGGTGAGCACGGCGAGTGGGACGCCGCCAGCCTCGATGAAGGACAGGTTCTTGGGCTTCTTCGCGAGGCTCATGAAGGGGACCGACACGTATTCGGCGTACGCACCCGAGTAGCGGGGGAAGAGGAGCATCCCGTACACCTCGTCGCCGGGCTGGAAGGGCGCGAGCTCGTAGGAAGCCCGGACGACGACACCGGAGAACTCGCCGCCGAGGGTGGACGGGAAGCTGGTGATCGCCTTCGCGGCACCGGCACCTGAGCGGGTCTTGCCGTCGATGGGGTTCACTCCCGCGGCCTTGACGCGCACCAGCGTGTCCGAGTTCAGGGTGAGGGGCACGGCGGTCTCGCCCAACTGCATCATCTCGGGTCCGCCGATGCCCGTGAGCAGGGCCGCGCGCATGGTGTCTGAGGTCGGCTGGAGGTCTGAGGCGTCAGTCATGGCGCCATTCTCGCGCGGACGAGATGAGACTCTCGTGAACGAGATGGGCGTGGCCGGGAGGATGCTCGCTACGCGTACGTCTCGGCGTCGTAGAACGACTGCGTGTAGTCGCTCGTGCTGTGCGTGTTCCCGTATCCATGGGTGGGCGCAGTGTTGCCGGTCGAGTACTGGGCGAACTCGCCCCGGTACTTCTCGACATCCTTGAGCACCTCGTTGGCGAGGGTCACGAGCTTGGCGATCTCTTCCTCGTCGCGGTCGATCCACACGAACTTCGGTTCGCGGTCGACGACGATGAAGTCCTGGTGTCGCTCCCACACCATGAGGGTGCGTTCGGCGCCGAGCACGTACTGCTGCCACCAGATCTGGCGCATGTAGGAGCGGGGGATGCGCTTCCACACCTTGTTGGTGGTCTTGATCTCGGCGAGGAGGATGCGGCCCTCTTCGTCGCAGTGCAGGCCGTCGGGGGTCGCGAGGTGGCTCTTGGACGCCTCGGCGTGGAACAGGAGGCCGCTTGCCGGGATGCCGTGGCGCTCGAGGACCCACCTGGCGATCTCCGGTTCGCGCTGGCGTCCGAAGTCGGTGTAGGCGTTCCCGTTGAAGGAGTTGCCCATGACCTTGTCTTTGACGACCTGCTTGACCGACGACGGTGTTGCGAGGCGTGCCGCATCGGTCGCCGTGACGCCGTCGGCGCGGGCCTTGAGCCACGCGGCACGGTCGTTGGAGTCGGCGAGGACGCGCAGGAGGTGAGCGCTCATGGCCTCGACCTCCGGGGTCGCGGGAAGCTCGATCGCGGTGCTCTCGGCCGAGGCCGGGCCGCGGGCGCGCCACACGCCGACCTCGCTCGCCGAGAGCGGTGTCGTCGCCGGCGCCGGGCGGGTCTCCGAGGTGTAGAAGCGCGGCAGGGACTCCACCCGGGGTGCCGGTGCGGGTGCCGGTGCGGGTGCCGACGCGTAGTCCATCAGCGCGGCCGGGCCGTAGAGCTCACGGTCACGGCGGCGCGACTTCGGCGCCTCCTGGGGTTCGCCGAACCAGGACGTCTCGTCGACGTCGTGGCTCGGGCGGAACATGACCATCCGCCTATTCTTTCCCACACCACCGACAGTCGCGGTACCAAGCGCCGAGGTGCCGAAAGAATGTCGTCGCCGATCGGTGCGCGAGCGGACCGGACGACACGGGCGGCGGGCGTCAGCTCAGGCTTCGTCGCCTCCGGCGGCCATGATCGCAGTGGCGAGGGCGCGCGCGCCGTGGTCCGCATCCACGTCTTCGACGTACTCCTCCGGCGAGTGGGAGATGCCGCTCGGGTTGCGGATGAACAGCATGGCGGTCGGCAGGTGCGCGGCGAGCACGCCGGCATCGTGGCCGGCGCCTGTGTCGAGCACCGGCGCGTTGGGGAGGGCATGCTGAAGTGTGTCTCGGAGGCTCGCGTCGAAGGACACGGTGGGGGAGAGCGACTCCTCGACGAGCGTCGCCTCGCAGCCCTGCTCTCCGGCCACCTCCATAGCCCGGGCGCGAATGCGCTCGACGAGGGCGGCGGTCACCTCGTCGTCGGGGTGGCGCACGTCGAGCCACGCGTCGACGCGGGAGGCGATGACGTTCGTTCCGCCGGGCACGGGCTCGAGCCGACCGACGGTCGCTCGGGCGCCTGGCACCGACCGGGCGATCTCCTCGATGCCGACGATGAGGCGCGCCGCGGCCACCATGGGGTCGCGCCGGTCGGCCATGAGCGTGGTGCCGGCGTGGTTGCCCTGGCCGGTGAAGCTGACGCGCCAGCGGCCGTGGCCCAGGATGGAGGATCCGATCGCGACTGGGCCCGCGAGGTCGATGAGGCCGCGGCCCTGCTCCACATGCAGTTCGATGAACGCGCTGAACTGTGCGACCCGAGCGGGGTCGGGGCCGAGGTGCTCTGGGTCGAATCCGGCCGCGGCGGAAGCCTCGGCGAAGGTCGTTCCGTCCGCATCCCGGAGCGAGCGCGCGCGGTCCGGGTCGATGGCGCCCGTGAGGAGCCTGGACCCGAGGCAGGCGACGCCGAAGCGCGACCCCTCCTCTTCGGGGAAGACGGCGATCGCGACGGCGACGCTCGGCGTGCGCCCTTCGCTGCGCAGCAGGTCGATCGCGGCGAGGGCCGCCGTCACGCCGAGGGGCCCGTCGAACGCACCCCCGCCTGGGACGGAGTCGAGGTGGCTGCCCGTGATGAGCGCGCCGGAACGGGCTCCGTCTGCTCGGTCCCACCATGCCCAGATGATGCCGTTGGCGTCGACCTCGATGTCGAGGCCTCGAGCCTGGGCGGCGGCGAGGAACCATTCGCGCAACTCGAGTTCGGGATGCGAGTAGACGGGCCTGCTGTAGCCGCCGCGGGTTCGATCGCGGCCCAGGTGCTCGATCTCGCGCATGAGCGAGGAGACGCTCGTCGGCTGCTTGGCCTTGCTGGTCGCTTCCATGCTCTCCATGATGCTCTCCCCGTTCATGCGCGCGCACCGGCCTGGGCCGCGACGCGGAATTCGGCCGGCACGCTTCCGGTTCCCGTGAGCACGTCAGCTGCGAGCTCCCCGAGCAGCGGCGCGAATTTCCCGCCGTGCCCGGAGCAGGCGGAGACGACCACCAGGTTGTCGACTCGGTCGATCACGAAGTCCTCCGTCGGTGTCGTCGTGAAGAGGCAGGTGGTCTCTGCGTAGGGCTCCGGCTCCACGCCTGGCAGGAACGCTTCCGCGTAGGCGACGAGAGCGCGCCGATTGGCCGCATCCACGACCCCGTCCTGCGCGAGCGCGGAGTCGATGATCTTGCCGCCGTTGAACTGGGCGACCTTCTGCCCGCGCCAGTCCGCGTCGCGGCCACCGGGGAGTCCGTAGGTCTGCAGCTCGCGCGATTTGAAGATGAAGGTGGGCCAGGGGTCGGCGTCGGTCCCGGCGTCCTCCGCCTCGCGGTAGGGGAAGTGGTAGGCCTGCTCCTGCCGCACCTCGAGCGCCGGGAACTGGTCGAGGAATGCGCTCGGCAGTGAGAGCTCCCCGAGGAGTGCCGGGAGCCAGCCGCCGGCGGCGACCACGATCGCGTCCGCCTCGGCGACCTCGCCGGTCGCCGAGTGCACGCGGTAACCGGCGCCTCGGCGCTCAACTCGAGCGACTGGCCACGAGGTTCGCACCTCGAGCCGGCCGGTCGCGGAGGCGGCCGCCAGCATCGCGTCGACAGTGCCGCCCGCGTCGAGCACGCCGGCCCCAGGGTGCCAGAGCACGTCGGTCTCGAAACGGAACTGCGGCCAGCGCGCACGCGCCTCGCCTGGGCTGAGGAGCTCGTGCTCGACGCCAGCTGCCTCCAACACGGTCGCGAGGCCGCCGGGGTTGCGGATGTCGCCGTGGTCGAGTGCACCCGTGGGTCGGATGAGCCGGGTTCCGGTCGTGCGCTGCAGCTCGTCCCACCCTGCCTTCGAGCGCACGACGAGATCGGTGTACGTCTGCTCGGGATACGCGTAGCGGAAGATGCGCGCGGACCCGTGAGAGCTGCCGTGCTCGTTGGCGGGCGTCGTGCGCTCGAGCACCGTCACGTGGTGCCCGCGCTCGGCGAGCTGCCAGGCAGCTGCGGCGCCCGCGAGTCCCGCGCCGATGACGATGGTGTCGGTCATGTCCACTCCTCGAGAGGTCGTCCGGGTGGTGCTGTGCATCGATTACCGCATCCTCGGTGCGCCGCGTCCAATATCATTGCGGTACGTTTTGATAGCCCTCTCGAATGGATCACATGGAGCTGCGCCAGCTCAGGTACTTCGTCGCCGTCGCCGACGAACTGCACTTCGGTCGCGCCGCCGCGCGCCTGCACATGACTCAGCCGCCACTGACCGTCGCCGTGCGCAGGCTCGAGGAGGAACTCGGTGCGCAGCTCTTCGAGCGAACGACTCGCACTGTCTCGCTGACGGCGGCCGGTCGCATGTTCCGTCAGCGAATCGGTGTGGTCCTCGAAGACCTGGACGCCGCAGTCGCCGACCTCGCCGACGTCGCGGCCGGCACCGCAGGCAGGCTTCGCGTGGGGTTCGTGAGCTCCGCGAGCTACAGCGTGCTGCCAAGGGGTCTGCGGGCGTTCCAGGAACTGAGACCGCGCGTCCGTCTCGAGCCCCGGTCGCTCACGAGTGCCGAGCAGATCACGCTGCTGCTCGAGGGTGAACTCGACGTGGGGATCCTCCGCGACCCGCTCACCGTGCCTGGCCTGCGGTCGACACTCCTCGAAAGCGAGGACCTGGTCGCGGTGCTTCCGGCCCGCGACCCGCTCGCCGCGGAGTCGACCGTGGCACCGGCGCGCTTCCACGAGAAAGAGGTGGTGCTCTTCCCCTTCGAGCTCATGCCCGGCTTCGTGTCCGCCGTCATGACCTGGCTCGGGGAAGCCCAGGCCGTGCCGCGCATCGTGCAGAGCGTCATCCACCAGGAGACGGTGCTCGGTCTCGTCGCAGCGGGTGTCGGTGCGTCGATCCTGCCCGCGTCGGTCGCCCGCTTCCACATGCCCGGTGTGATCACGCGCCCCCTGCTGGGGTCGCCTCGAACGGAGCTCCACGCAGTCGAGAGCCAGCGCTCCCATCCGAGCGCGCACCTTCTCGTCGACAGCCTCCGCGGACCGCGGTAACGGTTCACGCGACCCGCGTTGACGAGACGCCCGCGACGATGTACTCTTTCGGGAGCCCAAGACCGCAGGTCTTCGTTGTGCGTGAGAACGTACACGAACGAAGAGTTCGCAAGAACGTCCCGCGCAGGTGTACGAAGCAAAGTTGTCGTGCGAGCAATCGCATCCTCTCCGCTCCGGCCATCTGCGGCCGGAGCGTTTTTTGTGTGTTGTGCATCGAAGATGCGCCTGCGGTGCGTGAATGACAAACGTGATTCACGTGCAAGAGAGAGAGGAGTGCCATGGCGACCAAGGAAGCAACAGTTGCCGAGCTTCAGGACTTGTTCCAGAACTCGACCGCCGTCCTGCTGACTGAGTACCGCGGTCTCACTGTTGCGCAGCTCAAGACGCTGCGTCGCACGATCGGTGAGCACGCAAGCTACGCCGTGGTGAAGAACACGCTGACGAAGATTGCGGCGAACAACGCCGGAATCACCGCGTTCGACGACGAGCTGGCCGGACCGAGCGCAATCGCGTTCGTGCACGGCGACCCCGTCGCGGTCGCGAAGAGTCTTCGTACCTTCGCCAAGGACAACCCTCAGCTGGTTCTGAAGGGCGGTTTCTTCGACGGAAACGCTCTCAGCGCAGAAGAGGTCAACAAGCTCGCCGACCTCGAGTCCCGCGAAGTTCTGCTCGGCAAGCTTGCCGGCGCCTTCAAGGCCTCGCTGTTCGGTGCCGCATACCTGTTCACCGCGCCTGCAGCCAAGGCTGTTCGCACGGTCGAGGCATTGCGCGAAAAGCAGGAGTCCGCGAACTAGTCCTTCGGGATCTCGCGGCTAGAACAACACACAAGGAGAAAACACATGGCAAAGCTCACGACTGACGAGCTCATCGCAGCATTCAAGGAGCTCACGCTCATCGAGCTCTCCGAGTTCGTCAAGGCGTTCGAGGAGACCTTCGAGGTCACCGCTGCTGCTCCCGTTGCAGTTGCAGGCGTTGCTGCTGCGGCAGCTGACGCACCCGAAGAGGAGGAGAAGACGGAGTTCGACGTCATCCTCGAGGGTGCTGGCGACAAGAAGATCCAGGTCATCAAGGAGGTGCGCGCCCTCACGAGCCTCGGTCTCGGTGAGGCGAAGGCACTCGTTGACGGCGCTCCGAAGCCCGTTCTCGAAGGCGTCAACAAGGAAGCTGCTGACAAGGCAAAGGACGCCCTCGAGGCTGCCGGCGCTTCGGTGACCGTCAAGTAGTCATCCCGCAGCTGTTCTTCGCGGCGTGTTCCGACACGCCGAGGGAACTTTTTTCACGAGGCATCGCATCCGGTTTCCGGATGCGGTGCCTCGTTTCGTTTCCCCAGGAAATCCCTGTTGAAGATGCGATTTCTGAGGTCAGTGTGACGAATGTGACTGGTGTGTCGACGGAGAATCGCGACTTTCCGCGTGTCGCTTGACCTGTTTTTGGCCTCGACGGACAATAATCCGCCGTGTTAGCGTCCCTTCATGCTTTCCGACACCTTCAAGAGCGCTCGCGCTCGCACCACGGCCCTCGTCATCGCCTTCGGCGTCGTTGCCGGTGGAGTCGCCGTCACGGCAGCGCCCTCGTTCGCCGCGAATGGCGACCAGGTAGACGCGAGCGTCGATGGTGAGACCAGCGCTGCATCCGCATCGGTCTCTGCGGACTCGATCTCCGCTGATTCCTCTGGTCTCACGGTCACCGGCTCAGGATTCACGCCGGGCAACCTCGTGTACGTGCGAGTTGTCGGACCAGAGGGCCAGACGAACTGGTCCTGGGGTACCGAGTCGCACGAAGTCGACGCATCAGGCGCCGTCAGTGCCGAACTGACCAGCGACGAAGACTGGAGCGAGGGCGACTACTCGGTCGTGCTCTTCGAGTCGGACGACGTGCAGGCTTCAACGGGCTTCTCGGCCGTGGCACCCACCGGCACCGCCACCCCTGAGCCCACGGAGACCGAGACGGCCACGCCTGAGCCGACCGAGACCGAGACGGCTACGCCTGAGCCCACGGAGACCGAGACGGCCACGCCTGAGCCGACCGAGACCTCCACGGAGACGCCTGAGCCCACGCTCACCGAAGAGCCGACGCTCGAGCCGACCGAGACGGCGAGCGTTTCGCCCACCGCCACCGAGACGGTGACCCCGGAACCGACCGAGACCGAGGCGCCCATCGCTGCACCGGCCGTCGCCACCGAGCAGGCCAGCTACACGCAGGAGGAGGCTGCTGAGGGCATCACGTATGTCGCCACCGGCTTCACGCCTGGCGTTGAGCTCGGCCTCACACTGCTGCTCCCCGACAACACGACTGCGGAGTTCGAGTCGGCCGAGCCGATCATTCCGGATGCGGAAGGCAACTACGCGGGAATCATCACCTACGACGGTGCCTGGGATGCTGGCGACTATGGCATCACCCTGACGAGCATCAGCCCGGCCGTGGGTGAAGAGACTGGCGCTCCGGCGGCTGACTCCGCACGAGGTGTGCCGCTGATCGTCCAGGAGGAGTCCGACCTGACGGCCCCCGCGGAGTCGTCCGCGGCGGTCGAGCTCGAGGCGGATGCGCCGGCAGAGGAGCAGACGGCGACGACGTCCTTCGCCGTCACCGGTGAGACGCCCGCGACTTCCGACGCTTCGCCGAGCTCGACAGCCGCACCGGCTGGCAATGGCGGCACCGGGAGCGGGAACGCGGACACCAAGGGCAAGGCCCAGAGCAAGTCCCTCGCGACGACGGGCGCCGAGGATGCGTTCGGTGCCGCCGGCATCGGCCTCCTGGTTCTCGGGCTCGGCGCGGCGGCTGTCACCGGGGCGCGCTTCCTGAGCCGCCGTCGCGAGAGCTGAAGGCCGCACGACCTGCACTGACGCTGAGCGGGGCTGGCACCATACGGTGTCCAGCCCCGCTCGTGCGTTACGCCGGGGGTGATCTCCCATGATTTTTCAATCAAGTGGGAAGAAGTCCCCACGTTCAAAACCGGTCCACCAGCGGCCGAAGAAAATGGCGTTCATCTGGGGTTTGTCTCAAGTGCGGCACTCAAAATCCGGGCGGAGCCCACCGAAATCGTCTGAAGCCTTCTGGACATCACCTGTGAGTCAGGCCAGTCTTGGGTTATGGCTTCCTCATTCTCTTCGTCGCGCAAGCGCGCATCTGCCCTCACGATCGCCTTCGGTGTGCTCGCCAGCGGCGCCGTGCTGACCGCTGCTCCCGCTTTTGCAGCGACCACCACGCCGCCAGCAACGCCCGCCGAGACGCCGGCCGCCACCGAGTCGGCGACGCCGACCGAGACGACGACTCCCACCGAGTCGGCCCCGGCCACGACGACCCCGACCGAGGAGTCGACGCCGACGTCGACCCCGGACGAGTCGGCGCCGGCCGAGCCCACCGAGACGGCAGAGGCTCCGGCCGCTGCGGGCGCGGCGACGAAGCCGAGCTTCACGCCGGACGAGGGCATCACCTACGTCCTCACGGGTCTGGCGCCCGAGGCTCCGCTTTCGAGCATCACGCTCACGTTCCCCGACGGAACCGCACAGGCGGTGCCCGCGGGCGCCGGCAACAGCTGGAACGTCGGAGAAGACGGCTCCTACGCCGGCGAGATCACCAACACGGCGCTCTTCGACGAGGGCGACTACTCGGTGACCGTCACCCAGGACTACGTCGACGCTGCTGGCGCTCCCGCACAGAACGTCGTCACGTTCGGCTTCAATGTCGCGGCTGTGTCCACGGGAACGCCCACGCCGACCGCTGAGCCGACCCCGACGGTCGAAGCCCCTGTCGCCTACGCGAACGCGGACAGCTTCCTCCCGACGGAGAACATCACGTACACGGCGCAGAACTTCACGCCTGGCCTCGCGCTCGACATCACCGTCGTCTACCCAGACGGCTCCTCGGTCACGGTCGACCCGACCGACGACTCCGTCGTCGCCGAGGACGGCACCTACCCGGGCGTCCTCATCAACCAGTCGGGTGCCCCGCTGCCCGTCGGTGAGTACACGGTGACGCTCTCGCAGTCGAGCGGCCTGTCCGCAACGTTCACGTTCCTGATCGCCGAGGCGACGCCTGGCACCACGACGGCGCCCACGTCGACCGCAGCTCCTGCGGGCAACGGCGGCACCAACGCCGGCCACACGACGCCTGAGCTCGCCACCACGGGTGCCGAGGATGTCTTCGGTGCGGCAGGCATCGGCCTCCTCGCGCTCGCGACCGGCGCCGGCGTGCTCGTCGCCCGCCGCCTGGCGGCCAAGAAGGCCTAGCGCCTCACCGAGTTGCGCTGAGAGGGCGTCACCTTCGGGTGACGCCCTCTTTCGTCCGCTCGCCAGCGTCCGCTCGCCAGCGTCCGCTCGCCCGCGTCCGCTCGCCTCTGCTCTGCCTGCGCCAGCTCACCACAGACATGCGGGAAGTGCAGCTTCCTCGAGCCACGAGCGTGTGTTTTCCGCGTGTATGCGCCCGACGGCGCCCAGCAGGGCGGAGTTGTGGTCGGCACGTCGACGAGGGTGGGCGAATGACGAAAGCCCCGACCGGGGATCCCTGGTCAGGGCTTTCGTGCACATGGCGGAGGATAGGGGATTCGAACCCCTGAGGGCTTTCACCCAACACGCTTTCCAAGCGTGCGCCATAGGCCACTAGGCGAATCCTCCACGGGAGCGCCAGGCGCTCACCTCGAAAGAGCATACCGGTTCCAGCGACCGTTCGTGAACGCGAGCACCAAATCGCTCCAGAGAGGGAGGCCCGGCGGGCCTCCCTCTAGAGCTTCTTGACTGCTGCGCCGATCTCTTCGTCTCCGGAGACGACCTCGAACTGCTTGTGGATGCCGGCGTGGCGGTCGAGGAGGGCGGCGATCACCGCTGCCACGTCGGCACGGGGGATGGACCCGCGTTCGACCTGCTCGCCGATCTTGACGCTGCCCGTGGCGTCGTCGGTGAGTCCTCCCGGCCGGACGATGGTCCAGTCGAGCTTCGCGCTGCGGCCGCGGATGTTGGCGTCGGCTTCGCTCTTGGCGCGGAGGTACACCTGGTAGACGTCGTCCGAGTCCCGGTCGAAGGTGTCCGTGCCGATTGCGGAGACGACGACGAACCTGCGGATGTTCGCGAGCTCGGCCGCATCCGCCGACAGGATCGCCCCGTCACGGTCGAGCGTGAGCTTCCGCTCGGGACCGCTGTTGGGGCCCGCGCCTGCCGCGAAGACGACCGCGTCCACGTGCCCCAGCTGCTTCGCGAGGTCTGTTGGCGTGCTCTGCTCGAGGTCGGCGATCACCGGATCCGCGCCGAGCTCCTTGAGGGAGTCGACGTGCTCCGGGTTTCGGACGACGCTCGTGACGCGGTGCCCGCGCTGCAGGAGCTGGGTCGTAAGAAGACGTGCGATCTGACCGTTTCCACCGATGACTGCGATTCTCATGCCACCCAGTCAAGCTGGTGAGTCTGAGTTCGAGGCCAGCGTTCGCCGCGGGCGATCTGCCAGGCCGCGGGAGTGGCAGAGTTCGGCGGGGAAAAGAAAAGACCCCCCGCGCACCCGCCAGAGCCCGGTTACCCTTGCTGCGTTTCCGCCCTGGGGGAGTTGGCCTGGATGGCGCCACGCGAGGAGCCGTCGACCATCATAGCGCGATGGGCGCGAGACGCGAATCCGGTGCATCCGCAATTGGCAGGATCGCGACAGCCCGCTGACTCATCGCCCGACTAGCATTGCGAGGCGTGGGGACAAGCATCTACATCACGTCATCAGAGGGTCACTCTGGCAAGTCAGCCGTCGCGCTCGGAGTGGTGAACGCCCTGAGCCGCTCGATCGGGCGCGTGGGTGTGTTCCGGCCCATCGTGCAGAGCGCCGAAGTTCGCGACGACATCCTCGAGCTGCTCCTCTCGCAGCTCGACCCGCAGAACCGCGGCCCGGAGTACGAGTCCGGTTTCGGCGTCACCTACGACGACGTGCACGCCGACCCTGATGAGGCGCTCTCCCGCATCGTCACCCGGTACCGCGCCCTCGAGCGCCGCTGCGACACGGTCGTCATCGTGGGCAGCGACTTCACCGACGTCGGCAACCCGGCCGAGCTGGGCTTCAACGCGAGGGTTGCCGCGAACCTCGGCGCGCCGGTCCTTCTCGTCCTGACCGGCCTCGACGCCGACAAGGGCCAGCCGCGCACCCCGGAGCAGCTCGCGCAGGCGCTCGAGGTGACCCTGCCCGAACTTGACGCCGCGCACGCGACGCTGCTCGCGATCACCATCAACCGCGCCGACGAGAACGCCACGGAAGAGGTGCGTCGAGCTGTCGCCGAGCGGGCTCTGCGCGAGCTCGGCCACAAGGTTCCCGTGTGGGCGATCCCCGAGACGCCGCTGCTCATGGCCCCCTCGCTCTCGCAGCTGCTGGACGCGGTGGGCGGGGAGCTCGTCTACGGCGACCGCGAGCTGCTCGGTCGCGAGGTGCTCGGCATCGTCCTCGCGGGCATGTCGATGCAGAACGTCCTCGAACGTCTCAAGGAGGGCGCGGTCGTCGTCATCGCGGCCGACCGCACCGAGGTGCTGCTCGCCGTGCTCCTCGCGCAGCGCGCGGAGACCTTCCCGTCCCTCACGGGCATCGTCGTGAACGGCCCGTTCGAGTTCCCGCCGGCCATCGAGCGGCTCATCAACGGTCTCAACGTCGAGGTGCCTATCATCCGCACCAACTTCGGCACCTACGACACGGCGCAGCGCATCATGCAGACGCGCGGTCGACTCGCGGCCGCGGGAATCTCGCGCCGCAAGATCGACCTCGCCCTCGCGAAGTTCGAGCAGCACATCCCGGCCATCGAGGTCGTGGCGCTCCTCAACGTGAAGCAGTCGCTGGTCGTCACGCCGCTCATGTTCGAGAACACGCTCCTCGACCGTGCACGCTCGGACCGCAAGCACATCGTGCTTCCGGAGGGCAGCGACGACCGCATCCTCGTGGCCGCCGGCTCTCTGCTGGCCCGCGAGGTCGCCGAGATCACGATCCTGGGTGAGGAGTCGGAGGTGCGTGGCCGTGCGTCCGCGCTCGGCGTCGACATCTCAGCCGCCCACGTGCTCAGCACGAGCAACCCCGACTACGTCGCGCGCTTCGCCGAGGAGTACGCGAGACTGCGTTCGCACAAGGGCGTCACCATCGAGGCCGCGACCGAGCGCGTGCGCGACGTCAGCTACTTCGGCACCCTCATGGTGCACCTGGGCCTCGCGGACGGGATGGTCTCGGGCGCGGCCCACACGACCGCGCACACCATCCGCCCCGGCTTCGAGATCGTCAAGACCAAGGCTGGTGTCTCCGTGGTCTCGAGCGTGTTCCTCATGGCCCTCGCCGACCGCGTCCTCGTGTACGGCGACTGCGCCGTGAACCCGGACCCGACGGCGGAGCAGCTCGCCGACATCGCGATCTCCTCGGCCGAGACGGCGAGCCAGTTCGACATCGCGCCTCGCGTCGCGATGCTCTCCTACTCGACGGGCGAGTCGGGCTCCGGTGCCGACGTCGACAAGGTGCGCACGGCGACCGGCATCGTGCGTGAGCGCATGCCGGAGCTGCTCGTCGAGGGGCCGATCCAATACGACGCGGCGACGGATGCCGCGGTCGCGAGCAAGAAGATGCCGGGCAGCCAGGTGGCCGGCCGCGCGACGGTCTTCATCTTCCCCGACCTCAACACGGGCAACAACACGTACAAGGCGGTGCAGCGCTCCGCCGGCGCCGTGGCGATCGGCCCGATCCTGCAGGGGCTGGGCAAGCCCATCAACGACCTCTCGCGCGGCGCGCTCGTCTCCGACATCATCAACACCGTCGCCATCACCGCGATCCAGGCGCAAGGCTCGTAGAGGCCGCAGCCGCACATTCTTCCCGCTTCCCGCGGGTCTCGAGAAAGGGTGCCCATGAGCATCGTCCTGGTCGTCAACTCCGGCTCGTCGTCCTTCAAGTACCAGCTCATCGACATGGAACGCGAGGAGACGCTCGCGTCCGGCCTCGTGGAGCGCATCGGCGAGGGCGTCGCGAGCGTCACCCACAGGACCGGGGGAGCGACCATCACCCGTGAGGCGGACATCCCCGACCACACTCGGGGCTTCGAGGCGATGCTCGAGGGGTTCGAGGAGCACGGGCCGGACCTCGCCGAGTTCCCGCCGGTCGTCGTGGGGCACCGAGTCGTGCACGGTGGGCGTCGCTTCTTCGACGCGGCCGTCATCGACGGCAAGGTGCTGCAGGACATCGATGACCTCATCCCGCTCGCCCCGCTCCACAACCCCGCGAACCTCGAGGGCATCGTGGGCGCGCGCGACGTCTTCGCCGACACGCCCCACGTCGCGGTCTTCGACACCGCGTTCCACACGACCATGAGCGAAGCGTCGTCGCTGTACGCACTGGATGCGGAGGTCGCGAAGGAGCACCGCGTGCGCAAGTACGGAGCGCACGGCACGAGCCACAAGTTCGTGTCCGAGGAGACCGCCCGCTTCCTGGGGCGCGACCTCGCCGGCCTCAAGACGATCGTGCTCCACATCGGCAACGGCGCGAGCATGTGCGCGGTCGACGGTGGCCGCTCCGTCGAGACGAGCATGGGCATGACGCCGCTCGAGGGGCTCGTCATGGGAACCCGCACCGGCGACCTCGACCCCGCCGTCCTGGTGCACCTGTCGCGCCGCGGCGGATACACGATCGACCAGCTCGACGACCTCCTCAACCGCAAGTCGGGACTCCTGGGGCTCACGGGCTCCGGTGACATGCGAGACGTGCGCCAGAAGGCCAGCGCCGGCGACGAGCGCGCGCAGCTCGGCCTCGCGGTCTACGCGCACCGCATCCGCCACTACCTGGGCGCGTACATGCTGCTGCTCGGCGGCGCCGACGCGATCGTCTTCACGGCGGGCATCGGCGAGAACGACGCCAAGCTGCGCGCCGAGGTGCTCGACGGCCTCGAATGGCTGGGCGTGAAGCTCTCACCCGAGCGCAACGAGTCGGCATCGCGGGATGCGCGCCGCATCTCGGCCGACGACTCGCGCATCGAGGTGCTGGTCGTCCCGACCAATGAGGAACTCGAGATCGCGCGCCAGAGTCTGGCCGCGATCGCCTGAGCCCGGCTGGCGCGCGCCGCCCATGCTCGTCCCACCGGAGCGATCGCTGCCAGCGAAACGGCCCTTCTGGGGTCCTCTGAAGGGCCACTTGGCTGGCGGCGATTTCGTTTCGGGCGCTGTGAAGGGCCACTTTGCTGGCAGGGCTGGTGTCTGCGCCGCTGCGGAAATCGGAGTCGCCACAGGTGAAGCCGGGGCCGCGCCGGATGTCGGTGGTGCCGTCTACGATGGAGCGCATGGCCACAGCCCTGTACCGCCGCTATCGGCCTGAGAACTTCGCCGAGATGATCGGGCAGTCGCAGGTCACCGAACCCCTCATGACCGCGCTGCGCACCGGTCGCGTCAACCACGCGTATCTCTTCTCCGGCCCACGCGGCTGCGGCAAGACGAGCTCTGCGCGCATCCTCGCCCGCTGCCTGAACTGCGCCGAGGGGCCGACCGACACCCCGTGCGGTGTCTGCCAGAGCTGCGTCGAGCTGGCGCGCGATGGCGGGGGGTCGCTCGACGTCTTCGAGATCGACGCGGCCAGCCACGGAGGCGTGGAGGACGCGCGCGAGCTGCGCGAGCGCGCCATCCTCGCGCCGAGCCGCGACCGCTACAAGATCTTCATCATCGATGAGGCGCACATGGTGACCTCGGCCGGCTTCAACGCCCTGCTCAAGGTCGTCGAGGAGCCGCCGGAGCACGTGCGCTTCGTGTTCGCGACGACCGAGCCCGAGAAGGTCATCGGCACGATCCGCTCGCGCACGCATCACTACCCGTTCCGGCTCATCCCGCCGGCTCTCATGCTCGAGTACGTTGAAGAGCTCTGCACGAGCGAGGGCGTCACGGCTGAGCCCGGCGTGCTCCCGCTCGTCGTGCGCGCAGGCGGTGGCTCGGCGCGAGACACGCTCTCGCTGCTCGACCAGATCATCGCCGGTTCCGAGACGGGCCTCCTCGGCTACCAGCGCGCAGCCGCGCTGCTGGGCTTCACGGGCCAGGAGCTGCTCGACGAGTCGATCGACGCCTTCGCCGACGCAGATCCGGCCGCGGCCTACACGGCCGTCGACCGCGTCATCCAGTCTGGCCAGGACCCGCGCCGCTACGTCGAGGACCTCCTCGAGCGTCTGCGCGACCTCATCGTCGCCAAGGCCACAGGGCCAGGCGCCGGAGCGGTCCTTCGCGGCCTTGGGGCGGATGAGGTCGAGGCCCTGCGCGTGCAGGCCGGCCGGTTCTCGCCCGCCGCGCTCACCGGCATCGCCGACCTCGTCAACGAGACGCTCACCGAGATGAGCGGCGTCACCTCGCCGAAGCTTCACCTCGAGCTGCTCGTCGCGCGCATCCTCGTCGCGTCGCGCGCTGACTTCATCGACAGCGGCACGCTGCTCGCGGTGGCGGATGCGCCAGGCACGTCGCCGATGCGACTCGCGGCTGCGGCGGCCGCGCCCGCCGTTGCCGCGCCTGCTGCGCTGCCCGTTTCCACTGTTGCTGCGCCTGGCCAGGAGCCCGCTCCCGCGGCAGCGCCGGAGCCCTCCTCGGAGCGACAGCCCCAGGCCCAGTCCGCACCGCGTCCGGTGCAGAATGCCGACTCGGCGCCGAGTGAACGCCAAGCGCCTCCCGCCACTCCGGCTGCTCCTTCTGTCCCCTCAGCGGCAGAGCCGGACACCGCCTCCGCCGCGCGCCTGGCCGCCGCATCGTGGGCCGCCGCGACTCCGGGCTCCGGAGTTGCGCCGGCAACGGCTGCGCCAGAGCCGACCGTGTCTGCGCCGGAGCCGGCTGCGCCGGAGCCGGTTGTCCTCGCTCCGGGCAGCAGCGACGCGCCGGCCGACGCCGACGCTCCCGCCGAGGACGAGCCCGCCGCCCCGTCCGTCGCAGCCTCCGCTGCAGCCCCCGCCTCGGGCGGCGCACCTGCGTCGGACGTCGAGTCCGCGCCCGGCACCGAATCGGCTCCGGAGATCGAAGCTGCTGCACTCGGAACTGCGCGAGACACCGCGTCAGAGCCGGGACCCGCTCCGGATCCTGACGTCACGTCGGCGCCGGAACCTGCGTCTGCTCTGGACGTCGCATCGGCGCCGGAAACGGCACCTTCGTCCGAAGTCGCACCCGCGCCGGCACCCGCGCCTGCGTCAGAGGCTGCGCCCGGCGGAGCCGCCGACCCCGCTCACGCTCCGGCTCCGCACGCGACCGCGGCTCGCGCATCCGCTGAACCACCCGTCTTCGCGCAGCTGCGCGACGCCTGGCCCACGCTGCTCGAGCGCATGCGCGACCTCGGCGGCACGCACGCCTGGAGCGTCGCGCAGTCCGTGCACCCGCGGGATCTCGCCGGCGACCTGCTCGTGTTCGAGGTGCCGTCCCGAGCCGTGCTCGACCAGTTCCGTGGTGAGCGGGGCGCAACCGACTCCCCGAGCGCCGTGCTGCGCACCGCGATCAACGAGATGTTCGGCATCACCGTGAAGTTCCAGCCGCAGCGCCCTGGCGGGGCAGCGACCGGCGGGGCGGGCAGCGCCCAGGCGGCCAACCGCGCCGACGAGCCAGCGTCAGCCCCCGCGGAGCCCGACCCGGCACGAGGCCGACAGTCCGACGCGGCCCGCGCGCAGGGAACGTCCGGGGGTGCGGCGGCGCCTCGGTCGCAGGCCGGACAGCCCGCGCAGCGTGAGCGTGCTGCAGCGACCCCAGCAGCGAACGCGGAAGCTCCCGCCGCGCATTCCGCGCAGGCCACCTCGGCCGCCGGCCCTTCGAGCGGCCTGAACTGGACCGTCGCGAAGATCCCCGGCCAACAGTCCCTCCCCGACGACGGGCCAGGCTCCGGATGGGCAACCGCCGCGATCCCCGGGGCAGGGGCCGCGCAGGGTGCGGCCTCCGCGACGCGGGCGCCAGCAGCGTCCGCGCCAGCTGCATCCGCCGTCGTCTCGGCCCCCGCCGAAGCGCCTGTCGCGACACAGACCGCAGCGGTCGACGAAGCCCAGGCGCCCGCAGCGCCGCCCGCCCCGAAGGGCACCCAGCGCGTCGCGAGCGCGCCCGTCATTCCCGGCGTCGAGCGCTACGGAGAGGCGATCGTGCGCGAGCGACTCGGCGCCCGCTTCATCGGCGAAGACATCATCGTGCCCGAGCCCGAAGCGGTCGAGCTGCCACCCGACGACGACTTCTCCGCACCACCACCACCTGAAGACGGCGGCTACTGAGCCGTGTCTGCAGCATCATCCGAAGGCCGGGGACTCTGACCCATGTATGAAGGCATCATCCAGGACCTCATCGACGAACTCGGTCGGCTGCCAGGCGTCGGCCCCAAGTCGGCGCAGCGCATCGCGTTCCACATCGTGCAGACGCAGTCGTTCGACGTGTCGCGGCTCGCGCAGATCCTCGCCACCGTCCGCGAGCGGGTGCAGTTCTGCACCGTCTGCGGCAACGTCAGCGAAGGTCCCGAGTGCAACGTGTGCCGGGACCCGCGGCGCGACCGCACCGTCATCTGCGTCGTCGAGGAGCCGAAGGACGTGGCCGCCATCGAGCGCACCCGCGAGTTCGGCGGCCTCTTCCACGTTCTCGGGGGAGCCATCAACCCCATGGAGGGCATCGGCCCCGACGACCTGAACATCCGCACCCTCCTCGCCAGGCTCGAATCCGGCGAGGTGAAGGAGGTCATCGTCGCGACCGACCCGAACCTCGAAGGCGACGCCACCGCGTCCTACCTCAGCAGGCTCCTCACGAGCATCGGAGTGCCCGTGTCGCGGCTCGCGTCCGGCCTCCCCGTCGGCGGCGACCTCGAGTACGCCGACGAGATCACCCTCGGCCGCGCCTTCTCCGGACGCCGCGCCATCGACTGACCCCCTCGCGACACCCGCCGCCCTCACCGTCCTCCAGGTTGTCGCGACTCGGTCACGGCCCTGCAATCAACGGAAACGAACGCCCCCCGCGCTAGGAACGGCATGCCCCCGCCGGATAGGATGGGAGCTTGTGGCGCGCGGGCACAGCTCGACGCGCATCCTGAACCGGAGGAGACAAGACACGTGAGTCTGATCGTCCAGAAGTACGGCGGATCATCGGTCGCGGATGCGGAGAGCATCAAGCGAGTGGCCCGCCGAGTAGTCGAGACCCGCAAAGCGGGCAACGACGTCGTCGTGGCCGTCTCCGCAATGGGCGACACCACCGACGACCTCATCGACCTGGCGCACCAGATCGCGACGATTCCGGACGCACGCGAGTTCGACATGCTCGTCACGACCGGTGAGCGCGTCTCGATGGCACTCCTCGCTATGGCCATCAAGGACCTCGGCATGGACGCCAGGAGCTACACGGGCAGCCAGGCCGGCATGATCACCGACTCCACGCACGGCGACGCGCGCATCGTCGACGTCACCCCCGTGCGTGTGCGCGAAGCGCTCGACGAAGGGGCCATCGCGATCGTCGCCGGCTTCCAGGGCTTCAACCGCGACTCGAAAGACATCACCACGCTGGGCCGCGGCGGCTCCGACACGACGGCCGTCGCGCTCGCGGCCGCCCTCGGTGCGGACGTCTGCGAGATCTACACCGACGTCGACGGCGTCTTCTCCGCCGACCCGCGCATCGTGCCGAAGGCCCACAAGCTGAACTACATCTCCAGCGAGGAGATGCTCGAGCTCGCCGCCTCCGGCGCGAAGGTCCTGCACATCCGCGCCGTCGAGTACGCACGCCGACAGGGAGTCACGCTCCACGTCCGCTCGTCGTTCTCGGACCACGAGGGCACCATCGTCTACAACCCAGATCGGGCAGAGGAGTACGAAGTGGAAGCAGCAATGATCGCGGGTGTCGCCCACGACCTGAGCCAGGCCAAGATCACCATCGCGGGCGTCCCTGACGTGCCAGGCAAGGCGGCCGCGATCTTCACGATCGTCGCCGAGCAGGGCGCGAACATCGACATGATCGTGCAGAACGTGTCCGAGCAGGACACGAAGGTCACCGACATCTCCTTCACGCTGCCGAAGGCGGACGCGCAGCGCGTGCTCGACGCCATCGCCTCGGAGGGCGAGCAGATCGGCTACGCGTCGCTGCGCCTCACGGAGGACATCGGCAAGATCTCCCTCGTCGGCTCCGGCATGCGCACGAACATCGGCGTCACCGCGAAGCTCTTCACGGCGCTCAAGGATGCCGGCATCAACATCGACATGATCTCCACCTCCGAGATCCGCATCTCGATCATCACGCAGGCCGACCTCGTCACCGAGGCAACCCGCGTCATCCACACCGCGTTCGACCTCGACGGCGACGCCGAGGCAGTCGTCTACGCAGGCACGGGTCGCTGACGCGGCCGAGCAGAAAAGAGCACTCATGAGCACCAAGTTGAACGTCGCCGTCGTCGGCGCGACTGGCCAGGTGGGCGCCGTCATGCGCACCCTCCTCGAGGAGCGCGACTTCCCGGTCGAGAGCATCCGCTTCTTCGCGTCGGCCCGCTCGGCCGGCACGACCCTCCCGTTCCGCGGTGAGGACATCACGGTCGAAGACGTGGCGGTCGCCGATGTCAGCGGCATCGACATCGCCCTCTTCTCCGCCGGCGCGACCACGTCGCGTGCGCAGGCCGAGCGCTTCGCCGCCGCCGGCGCGCTCGTCATCGACAACTCGAGCGCCTGGCGCCGCGACCCCGAGGTGCCGCTCGTGGTCTCCGAGGTCAACCCGGAAGAGATCGTCGCGCCGCCCAAGGGCATCATCGCGAACCCGAACTGCACGACCATGGCCGCCATGCCGGTCCTGAAGGTGCTGCACGAGGCCGCTGGCCTCCAGCGCCTCATCGTGTCGACCTACCAGGCCACGTCCGGCTCTGGCCTCGCGGGCGCCCGTGAGCTGTCGGGGCAGGCAGTCGCGGCGGTCGGGCAGGGTGAGGATGCGCTCCTCGGGCTGGTGCACAACGGTTCGGCCGTCGAGTTCCCGGCCTCCGACAAGTACGTCGCGCCCATCGCGTTCAACGTCATCCCGCTCGCCGGCTCGGTTGTCGACGACGGCACGGAAGAGACCGACGAAGAGCAGAAGCTGCGCAACGAGAGCCGCAAGATCCTCGGCCTCCCCGAGCTGCGCGTGAGCGGAACGTGCGTGCGCGTGCCCGTCTTCACCGGCCACTCCCTGTCGATCAACGCCGAGTTCGCGGAGGCGCTGACGCCCGACCGCGCCCGCGAGCTCCTCGCCGAGGCACCCGGCGTCGCCCTCGTGGACGTGCCCACGCCGCAGCAGGCAGCCGGTGCGGACCCGAGCCTCGTCGGCCGCATCCGCCAGGACCAGTCGGTCGACGGCAACCGTGGTCTCGCGCTGTTCATCTCGAACGACAACCTCCGCAAGGGCGCCGCGCTCAACGCGGTGCAGATCGCGGAGCTGGTCGCCGCGAAAGCGTAGTCGCCACGGCGTAGACGCAAGAACGGGCACCCCTCGCGGGTGTCCGTTTTTGCGTTCGCGGGAGTGGTCGAGGTGGCCTGGCCCCTGTTTCGGGTGCAGACCATTCGAAAACAGCAAAAATCGGCGAATGTGCAGGCCCCGCTGCCCACGTGAAGCGGATGCGCATCCGCCCCCGTCGTAGACTGATTCGGTGACTGATTCACAGAAGATCTACGACGTCGTTCTGATCGGCGGGGGCATCATGAGTGCCACCCTCGGCTCGCTGCTCTCGAAGCTGGAGCCCGAGTGGAGCATCAAGATCATCGAGCGACTCGACGGGCTCGCTCAGGAGAGCTCGAGCCCGTGGAACAACGCGGGCACGGGCCACGCCGCCCTCTGCGAGCTCAACTACACGCCTGAGAAGGACGGCGTCATCGACGCGTCCAAGGCGATCCAGATCAACGAGCAGTTCCAGGTGTCGCGCCAGTTCTGGGCCACCCTCGTCGAGGCCGGCGAGCTGCCCGAGCCGTCAGGCTTCATCAACTCCGTGCCGCACATGACGTTCGTTCGCGGTGCTGAGAACGTCGACTTCCTGCGCCGCCGCTTCGAGCTGCTCAAGACCGAGCCGCTCTTCTCGACGATGGAGTTCTCGGACGACCCGGAGGTCATCAAGGCCTGGGCTCCGACGCTCGTCGAAGGCCGACCGGCAGGCGAGAAGATCGCGGCGACTCGCGTAGCCGCGGGCACCGACGTCGACTTCGGCTCGCTCACCCACAAGCTCGTGCAGGGCCTCGTCGACCGGGGCGCCGTGCTGCGGCTCAACACGGAGGTCATCGCGCTCCGCCAGCAGCGCGACGGCATCTGGCAGATCGCGACGCAGCAGCTCGCTGGCGAGCAGAAGGGCCGCAAGAACGTCACCCGCGCGCGCTTCGTGTTCGTGGGGGCCGGCGGCGGGGCGCTCCCGCTCCTCCAGAAGTCGGGCATCGACGAGATCAAGGGTTACGGCGGGTTCCCGATCTCGGGTCAGTTCCTGCGCACCGACAACCCCGCGGTCGTCGAGAAGCACCTCGCGAAGGTCTACGGCAAGGCGTCGGTCGGCGCTCCGCCCATGTCGGTGCCGCATCTCGACACCCGCGTCGTCGACGGCAAGCCGGCCCTCATGTTCGGGCCGTATGCGGGCTTCAGCCCCAAGTACCTCAAGACGGGCAGCTACCTCGACCTCGTCAAGTCGCTGCGACCGCACAACCTCATCCCGATGCTCGCCGTCGCGAAGGACAACTTCGACCTCGTCACCTACCTCGTCGGCCAGGTGCTCGCGAGCAAGGACAAGAAGTTCGAGCAGCTGAAGGAGTTCTTCCCCGAGGCGAACGCCGCCGACTGGCGTCTCATCACGGCCGGTCAGCGTGTGCAGGTCATGAAGAAGGACCCGAAGCGCGGTGGGATCCTGCAGATGGGCACCGAGGTCGTCGCGAAGAAGGACGGCTCGATCGCCGGCCTCCTCGGAGCCTCGCCCGGCGCATCCGTCGCCGTCCCGGTCATGATCGACCTGCTCGGCCGCTGCTACCCGGAGAAGAAGGCCGAGTGGGCGCCGAAGCTCGAGGCGCTCGTGCCGAGCCTCGGCACCGACGTGAACTCGTCGGCCGAGCTCGCAGATTCGACGCAGACTGCAAGCGCTGAGGCGCTCGAGCTGAACGCGCACTAGGCGACCTGGCCGGGGCAGCACCCGGCCGGTCGACGCGCGCTCCCGAGGCCGTCCCGCACAAGCGGGGCGGCCTCGGTGCGTGCGGAGCGCTGGGGCATTCGAACTCTCACCGCGCCAGGGCGTCACGGTGATGTGGGTCTGCGTCGTTGTCGACACCTCACGTGCCAATCGAGGTGACGTGAGGTCGAAAATGCTGCCTCAGGCGGCGATGTTCGTCGCCTCGTCACCGTGACTGTCCGCGTCGAGCGCGTTCGTGCCGCGAGCCGCCGTGGCGCGGCCGCGTTGCCGCGGTCGCCGTCGCGTGGCTGCGAGCGCTCGGTCAGCCGCGTCTCGCCCGAAGCGTGAGGCGCGCGACGACGCCGACGAGGAGGACCGCGAGGGCCGACACGAGGGCCAGTGGCGGCAGGGTCACGACGAGGGTGAGGCAGCCCACAGCGCCGAGCACCGACACACCGCGAGGGACACTGCGGTGCTCCCGCGCCTGCGTGAGAGCGCTGAGGTTGGCGATCAGGTAGTAGACGAGCACGCCGGCGCTCGAGAAGCCGATGACCTCGCGGATGTCGCCGACGCAGATGAGCAGTGCGGCGCCGAGCGCGACGGCGAGCACCGCGGCCCTCGGCACCGCGGTCGACGGATGCTGCTGCGCCAGCGCAGCAGGGAGGTCGCGTCGTCGCCCCATCGCCATCGCGGTGCGGGAGCTGCCCGCGAGTACGGCCGAGAGCGCGCCGATCGACGAGACGGCGGCGAGGACGCTGACGGCGGCGACCGCGACGGGCTGCGTCTCGACGAGCGCCGCGATCGGGGCCGGGGTGAGCGGGAGCCTGCCCGGGCCGAGGGTGTTGAGCAGGGCCCAGCCGAGGACTGCCAGCAAGCTGCTGACGATGGCGAACGACAGGAGCATCGCGCGGGGGACAGTGCGTCGCGGATCTCGCACTTCTTCGGACAGCGTCGCGACGCGGGCGTAGCCGGCGAAGGCGAAGAACAGGATGCCGGCGCCCTGCAGCACCCCGGGTGCGGAGAAGACACTGTCGTCTTCGTTCGCTGAGCCGAACAGCGGTGGAGAGACCTGCGCGACGACGAGGACGCCGATCAGCCCAGCGATCACGACGCTGCCGATGACGGTCGCGACGGCGGCGGTGCGCGTGATGCCGAGCATTCCGGCCGCCGTGACGGCGACGAGCACGGCGAGGGCGACCGGCCGCGCGAGGGGTTCGGGTACGAGGTAGGCGGCGGTGGTGATGGCCATGGCGGCGACGGACGCCGTCTTGCCGATCACGAACCCCCAGCCGGCGAGGAACCCTGGCCATTCGCCGAGCTGCTCGCGGCCGTAGAGGTACACGCCGCCCGCTCCGGGGTGCTGGCGCGCGAGCTGCGCGGTCGATGCGGCGTTGCTCGCGGCGACGACGAGCGCGATCGCGAGACTGAGGAGGAGCCAGCCGCCCGCCGCTTGCGCCGCCGGTGCGTAGGCGGAGAAGACCCCGGCGCCGAGCATCGCGGAGACGCCGATGGCCGTCGCGCCGAGCGTGCCGATCTTCTTCGGCCCCGCACCTGTCGTCATCCGCCGCCCCACCTCGTCCGTGTCACTCTGCCGTCCAGGCGACGATAGAGGCGGCAGGTGAACGCCGCGCGGCGAGTACGCTCGTGCGATGACCGAAGCTCAGTTCACGATTCGTGCGACGACGCCAGACGACTGGCGGGCTGTGCGGGCGATCAGGCTCGAGATGCTCAAGGACACTCCCATCGCGTACACGGAGACCCTGTCGGAGGCGTTCGGCCACGATGAGCGGGAGTGGCGCAGGCGGGGTGCCCGGGGGGATGCCGCCGACGGCATCTCGCTTGTCGCCGAGCTCGACGGCGGCACCTGGGTGGGCACGATGGGGTGCGTTTCCTTCCGCGACGAGCCGTGGCCCATGCTCGTGAGCGTCTACGTGGCGGAAGGCTACCGTGGCAGGGCGGCGGGGGTGACGGATGCGCTCCTCGGGGAGGTCGAGGCGTGGGCGTCGTCGCGCGCATCCGGTCTCATGCTGCACGTGCACGAGGACAATGCGCGGGCTCGGGCCGCGTACGAGCGGCGCGGGTTCGTCGCGACGGGCTCCACGATTCCGTACCCGTTGAACCGTCGGCAGCGGGAGCTGGAGATGGTCAAGCGGCTCTGACGTTGTCCGCCGGTGGCGGCGGCGCGAGGTGGGCGGATGTCGGTGCGGGCGGGTACGATCGACCGGGCTCAGCCCTGAAACGAGGAGGACCATGGCCAAGCTGTACTTCCGCTACGGGGCGATGAACTCGGGCAAGTCGACGGCGCTGCTGCAGGCCGCGTTCAACTACGAGGAGCGTGGGCACCGGGTTGTGCTCGCGAAGCCCGCGGTCGACACGAAGGCTGAGGGCGAGATCGCGTCTCGCCTCGGCATGACGAGGCGCGTGGAGATCCTGGTGGGTGCCGAGGACAGCCCCCGCGAGCAGCTCGCGGCGCTGGTTGCCGACGGCCAGCCCATCTCGTGTCTGCTCGTCGACGAGGCGCAGTTCTTGACGACCTGGCAGGTCGACGAGCTGCTGCGCATCGCGGTGCTCGACGGCATCCCCGTGCTCGCGTACGGCATCCGCACCGACTTCCAGACGATCGCGTTCCCTGGCAGTCAGCGGCTGCTCGAGATCGCGCACTCGCTGGAGGAGCTCAAGACGATCTGCCGCTGCGGGCGGAAGGCGATCTTCAACGGCCGCCGCGTTGCTGGCGAGTTCGTGTTCGACGGCGGCCAGGTCGCGATCGACCAGGGCGAGGTCAGCTACGAGTCGATGTGCGGCAACTGCTACCTCGAGGCGTCGCACGGACGCCTCGGGGCCGGGCGCGTCTAGGTCGTATCTGACCGGCGCACCCGACCCCGTCGCGTTCATCCTGGGCTAGCGGCTAGGCCTGCTCGCCCAGCTCTGCCCGCAGGATCGCAGCGCCCGCAGACAGTGCGCTCAGCTTGCCGTAGGCGACGTCGCGCGGCAGGGGAGCCATGCCGCAGTTTGTGCTCGCGATGAGCTTGTCGGCATCCACGAACTGGAGGGCCTTGCGGAGGGTGTCGGCGACCTCTTCCGGCGTCTCGATCTGCTCGCTTGCCACGTCGATGGCGCCGAGCATGACCTTCTTGCCGCGGATGAGCTCGACGAGGTCCGTCGGCACGTGGGAGTGGTGGCTCTCGAGGGAGACGATGTCGATGGAGGACTTCTGGATGAGCGGGAACGTCCGCTCGTACTGACGCCACTCGGCCCCGAGCGTCGCCTTCCAGTCGTTGTTCGCCTTGATGCCGTAGCCGTAGCAGATGTGCACGACCGTCTCGGCGCGGAGGCCCTCTGCCGCGCGCTCGAGGGCTGCGACTCCCCAGTCCGCCACGTCGTCGAAGAAGACGTTGAAGGCGGGCTCGTCGAACTGGATGATGTCGACGCCGGCGGCCTCGAGCTCCTTGGCTTCCTGGTTGAGGATGGTCGCGAACTCCCACGCCAGCTTCTCGCGGCTCTTGTAGTGCCGGTCGGAGAGGGTGTCGATCATCGTCATCGGCCCTGGGAGCGCCCACTTGATGGGCTGGTCGGTCTGTGCGCGCAGGAACTTCGCGTCGTCGAGGAAAACGGGCTGCTTGCGGCTGACGGCGCCGACGACCGTGGGGACGCTCGCGTCGTAGCGGTCGCGGATGCGGACCGTCTCCCGGTTCTCGAAGTCGACGCCCTCGAGGTGCTCGATGAACGTCGTCACGAAGTGCTGGCGGGTCTGCTCGCCGTCGCTGATGATGTCGACGCCGCGCCGACGCTGTTCCTGCACCGCGATGCGCAGGGCATCCTGCTTGCCTTCGACGAGCGCCGCGCCCTCGAGCTCCCAGGGCGACCAGAGGACCTCGGGCTTGGCGAGCCATGACGGCTTGGGGAGGCTGCCAACGCTGGCAACGGGGAGGAGGGTGTTCATGATCGTCGATCCTTCGTCGGTCATCGGGCGGAGACGGAGTAGGTGGCGGCCCACGCATCCAGCACGTCGCCGTGGGGCTTCACGAAGTGCTCGGCCGTGTACGCGCCCTGCGTCTTCGCGAGCTGGCTGCGCTCTTCGCGGTCGTAGCCGATCTCGGTCCGGGAGAAGTCCTGCTGGTCGAGCGTGGGGCTGTAGACGTTGGCCGCGGCGGAGTTGGCGTTGTAGATCTCGGGGCGGTAGATCTTCTGGAACGCCTCCATCGTGCTGATCGTGCCGGTGAGCTCGAGGGTGGAGTAGTCGGTGAGCAGGTCGCCGCGGAAGTAGAACGCGAGGGGTGCGACGCTGCCTGGCGGCATGAAGTAGCGGACCTGGAGGCCCATCTTGCCGAAGTACTGGTCGGTCAGCGAGTAGTCGTCCTGCCGGTACTCGACGCCGAGGACCGGGTGGTGGTTGTCGGTGCGCGTGTACGTCTTGCTGGTGGAGACGCTGATGCAGATGACGGGCGACTTGTGGAACCGCTGCTGGTAGGCGGGGGAGTCGAGGAAGTGCTGGAAGAGCTTGCCGTGGAGCTCGCCGAAGCCGTCGGGCAGGGTGAAGCCGGTGCCGCCCGCGTTGGCGGCTGGCAGCAGCACGCTGAAGTCGTAGTCGCGCAGGTAGGAGGAGAAGTTGTTGCCGACGATGCCCTGGTGGCGCTTGCCGGTGTGCTGGTCGACGATGCCGATGTCGAGGACCTCGAGCAGGGGGAACTCCCGGTCGTCGCCGTCGTCGTCGAACTGCAGCGAGGCGGAGATGATGTCGAGCTCGAGCGTGTACCGGTCGCCGGTGGGGTTGTCCCACCGGGCGAGGTCGTTGAAGCGCCGGTCGATCATCGTGAGGGCGTTGCGCAGGTTCTGCTGGCGGTGCTCGCCGCGGGCCAGGTTGGCGAAGTTCGTGGTGATGCGGGAGCTTTCCGACGGCGCGTAGTGCTCGTCGAAGCGTGTGGTGGTGATGTTGAACGTGATGTCGTTCGCCATGTGAGGCCAATCCGGGAGTCGTGAGGCCGGCAGGCCTGTGGGCGTGGATGCATTTATTGTGCAGGCGGGCGGTGGCTATCGGGTAATCCGTCGCAACTATTCGTCACTATAGTTTTGGGCTATGAGTCGGCGATCGAACGGCGTGACCCTGCAGCAGCTCCACTACTTCGTGGAGGTCGCGGCGGAACGCTCGATCAGCGCCGCCGCCGACGTCCTCTTCGTCGCCCAGCCGACGATGTCGGCGGCGATGAAGGACCTCGAGTCGCGCGTGGGCCGCGCCCTTCTCGTGCGGTCGGCCCGCGGCGTCTCCCTGACCACTGACGGCACCGAGTTCCTCCGCTACGCGAAGCAGGTGGTCGAGCAGATGGCGCTCCTCGAGCAGCGGTATCTGGGCCGTCCGCCGTCGCGGCGGCTGCTCGGGGTGTCGGCGCAGCACTACTCGTTCGCGGTGGATGCGTTCGTGCGGATGGTGAAGGCGACCGGGGCTGCCGAGTACGAGTTCTCGCTTCGCGAGACCCGCACGTGGGAGATCATCGAGGACGTGCGGACGCTCCGCAGCGAGCTCGGCCTTCTGTACCGGAACGACTTCAACGGCAACGTCATCGACAAGCTGCTGCGCGATTCAGGTCTGGTGTTCCATCCGCTGTTCCTCGCACAGCCGCACATCTTCGTCTCGCGGCGGAACCGCTCGCGTCCCGGAAGCGCGCGACGCTCGACGACTTGGCTGACCTGCCCAGGCTCACGTTCGACCAGGGCGCGAACAACTCGTTCTACTTCGCCGAGGAGATCCTCTCGACCCTGTCGAGCAGACGGGAGATCCGCGTCTCCGACCGGGCGACGATCTTCAACCTCATGATCGGCCTCGACGGCTACACCATCTCGACCGGCATCATCAGCGACGACCTCGACCCTGGCATCGTCGCCGTGCCCCTGGAGGTGGATGAACGTATCGAGATCGGCTGGATCGGCCACTCCGCGATCCCCCTCACAGAGCAGGCGCAGCGGTACCTCGACGAGGTGCGGGCGGTTGTCGCGGAGGCGGGTGTGGAACTGCTCGGGTAGGGGCAACCTCAGATCGTTTCCCAGGTCTCGAACTTTCAGTGCATTATCGCGCACTCTGTACGTTTTCTTCGATTCGACGTACGCTGTCCCCATGAGTCAGATCGCTATCACCGATGCCCGTGCTCGCCTGGCCTCGATCATCGACGACGCGCGCCTCGAGCCCGTGTACCTGACTCGGCGGAACCGGCCCGTCGCGGCCGTGATCGACGCCGCCCAGTTGCAGCAGCTCCTCGAGGACGCAGAGGAACTCGCGGACATTCGAGCAGTGGACGCTGCGTGGGAAGAGACCGAGGCGCTGGGGGAGGAGCCGATTCCGTGGGATGCCGTCAAGCGTGACCTCGGCCTCGCTCTGTGAGCTACCAGATCCTGGTCCTCCCGGCGGCGGCCAGAGCCATCAAGAAGCTCCCGCCGGAAGCGAAGCGTCGCATCCAGGCCGCGGTCGAGCTGCTCGCGGAGGACCCACGACCACCTGCCGCGAAGAAGCTCACCGGACGCCCTGAGTGGCGCGTTCGGACCGGTGATTACCGCGTGCTGTATCGCATTCAGGACGACGTCTTGACCGTGGTGATCGTTCACGCTGGCCACCGGCGTGAGGTCTACGACAAGTAGGCGGGGCGAGTACTCGCTCCTGTGCGCACACTTGGGGCGGCCAGCGCTGCTTCCCGTGTGGTCCTGACCCCGTTTCTGCGCGATCACCTGTCCTCGGTTAGGCGCGACCTCCGGCCTCGAACGTCACCCGCCCGGCGACAACCGTCAGCACCGTCCGTGCCGTGAGCAGGCTCGCGGCGGGCTCGCTCAGCACGTCCGTGTCGACGACGAAGAAGTCGGCGGCGAGTCCCTCGCGGATCTCGCCACGCCAGTCCGCGTCGCCGACCGAGGCTGCCGCATCCCGCGTCGCGTGCACGATCGCGCGCTCGATCGGCACCGTGCGGCCAAGTGTCTGCCCGGCAGGGAAGGCCGGGTCGAGCGCCGACTCGCGGGTCGCCGCGACGTACAGGTTCGCGAGCGGACCGTAGGGGGCGGTGGGCGCATCCGTCGAGAACGCGAGCGTCGCCTGCGCGTCTTCGTACTCGTGCCACGCGAAGCCGCGCTCCACACGGTCGTCGTCGAGCTGCGCGATCCAGTTGCCGAGGATCGCCGGATCGGCGTGCACGGGCTGCATGGACGCGGTCACACCGAGCGCCGCCATCCGCTCCGCCGTGCCGGGCACGGCGTACTCGAGGTGCTCGATGCGGTGCCGACGCGGAATCTCGCCGTTCGCCTCGAACGCGTGCTCGAGCGCATCCAGTGCCATCGTGCTCGCGGCGTCGCCGATCGCGTGCATCGCGACTTGCAGGCCGGCCGCATCCGCGGCGGCGACCACGGGGAAGAGACGTTCCGCCGGCCAGATGGCGTCGGCGTTCGACCCGTCGGAGTACGGCTGGCTCATGGCCGCCGTGCAGGCGTCGATCGTGCCGTCGAGGATGAGCTTGATGCCGACGACGCGCAGCCACGGTGACGTAAAGCTGGCCGCCAGCGACGCAGCGCGCTCGACCTGCTCGAGGTTCGCCGCATCGTCGTCGGCATTGGACACGAGCCAGTGCGCGGCGACCCGCAGCGGAAGCTGGCCGTCACGGCGGTCGGCGGCGCGCTGCAGCGCATCGAGGGCGACCTCGTTGAGCGCCATGTCGACGACTCCCGTCACCCCGGCCTCGCTGTAGGCGGCGAGCACGCGTTCAACGGCGGCGTCGCGGTCGGCGTCGGTCATCGCGAGGTCGCGCTGCACCCACGCGTACTCGACCGCGGCGGTCTCGTAGAGCATGCCGTTCGGCTCCCCGTCGGCGTCGCGCTCGATGCGGCCGCCGCTCGGGTCCGGCGTCTCACGAGTGATGCCGAGCTCGCGCAGCGCCGCGCTGTTCACCCAGCACGAGTGGTAGTCGTTGGCGTCGAGATACACGGGCACATCCGCCACGACCTCGTCGATCATCGCCGCTGTCGGGGCGCCGCCGGGGATCGAGTCGAAGAGCCAGCCTCGACCCCGAAGGACCCTCGAATCCGGGTCAGCGGCCCGAGCCTCCGCGAGCAGGCGCTGGACCTCGGCGAGGTCGCGCGCGTCCGTGAGCCCGACCTGGCCAAGCGCCTCGCCCATCATGACGAGGTGCGTGTGCGCATCCGTGATGCCCGGGAGCACCAGCTGCCCGCCGAGGTCGACGGTCGAATCAGGGGCGGGCGCGAAGTCGCGCGCGTCCGCCTCGCCGCCGACGAACGCGAACACACCATCGCGCACGACGAACGCGCTCGCGTCCACGGCATCCACCGGTTCAGCGGATGCGGCGCCTTGGAAGACGCGGCCGTTCAGGTAGAGGGTTGTGGTCATGCGAGTGCCTCCGCGGTGTTCGGGATGGATCGTTCGGTGCGAGTGGAGATGGCGGCGATGATGCCGGTCGGCACGGCGAGGACGAAGCTCGTGATGCCGAGCGCCAGCGTGAAGCCCTGCGCGCCGAGGAGCTCGCTCAGGCTGGCGCCGATGAGGGGCGTGAGGGCTGAGCCGACGAGGTACACCGACAGCAGGGGTCCCGACCAGCGGCCGCGAGCATCCAGCGCCGCCGCCGTCGACAGGAAGTACATGAACGCGACGGCGTAGATCGAGTTCCAGGCGACGAACGCCACGATGAGCGCCGTCTCGTCGGTGAGCGTGCCCTGCACGATCTTCAGGATGCCGCCGAGCACCAGCAGGACGACAAGCGGCACCGCGCGGCCGAGGCGGTTGCCGATCGCCATGAGTGCGAGCGAACCGAGGAGCCCACCCGCCGTGGCGCCGGAGAGCGCGATGCCGAGCCCCTCCGGCGTCAGGCCGCTGGTCTCCGCGCCGATGATGCCGATCATGGCCCACAGCGAATCCTCGCTCGCGGCCCAGAGGGCGAAGACGATGAGCAGGACGAAGCCGCTGATCGTGAGGAGGCGCGAGGGCGCGGCGCTCTGGGTGCGGATCGCGCCGGTCGGCGGGATCTCGATGGGCATGGCCTCGCCCGTCGCGGCCCCTGCCGTTCCGAGGCTGGCGCCCTGGTCGAGGATGGGCGCGCGGGGGAGCCACGTCGTCACGACCAGGCCGATGGCTGAGAAGAGCGCGAGCGCGCCGAAGACGTTGAGGGGGCCGAGTCCGAGCATGGGGAGGACTGCGAGGACGATCGTGATGACGCCTCGGTTCGCGAAGCCGTTCCATCCCGCGACACGATCCGGGTTCCGGAACGACGCCATGGCGGCTCCGGCGGAGGCGACTGCACCGCCCGCGCCGACGCCGCCGATCAGCAGGCCGGGAATGGTGAGCGCCGGGATGAGGGCGGCCGCGAGGAAGCCGAGGGTCGCGACGCCGAGCCCGATGCGGGCGACCAGGTGCCGATGCCTCCCGGCGCAGAGGCCCGCGGCGGCAAGGCCGGCGACGGCGGTCAGGAGGAGCGTGCCGGTGACGAGCCAGCTCGCGGCGAGCACATCGAGGTCGATGGCCTCCTGTGCCGCGCTGATCATGTAGGGCGACAGGTTCACGGCGAGGTACCCCGCGATCGCGATGGCGAACGTCGCGGAGGCCGGCGCGAGACGCAGGGGCACTCTCGTGCTGAGTTCGGCTGCAGTGGTCATGTGGCTCCAGGAGGGGGTCCGGGCTCGGCCGGGGCCGGGTCGCTGTGGTGAGTCTTGGGGCGCCGCGGAGGCGGGGAACAGATTTGGCGAACACCATTCGCCAGTGAATGGTGTTCGCTAGTATGCACGGAGATGACGCGAAGTGGAAGACATCCCGAACATTTTCGTCGAGTGCCCGAATCGGGATGCAGAATGTCGCAGCGCGCGAAGGAGCGAGTGGATGGACGGACGCAGGATCGTGGGCCTCACGCCGGCCCTCATCGCGGACGCCGGGCTCGAGCTGGTCGAGGGAGGCGAGCCGTTCGGTGTCAACGCCATCGCCCGCAAGCTGGGCGTCCGGCCGTCGTCGCTGTACAAGCACGTCTCCGGGCTCGACGACATCGTCGAGCTCATGCGTGGTCACCTCGTCGAGCGGTATCGCACGGCGCCCGGGGAGCGCCCCTGGGATGCATTCGTGGAAGAGGCCGTGCGTCGACAGCGGCGAATGTACGCCGACCATCCGGCGCTGCTGCCCTTCCTCATCGGGAAGACCATCACGAGCCCAACGGTGATCGACGCGTATGACGACCTCGCTCTCGCCCTGCAGTCCGGAGGCTTCCCGGACGACGAGATCCTCACGCTCATCGGCATGATCGACGCGTTCGCCCTCGGTTTCGGGCTGGAGCTGGCCTCGCCGGAACAGGTCTGGCGGCCGGACTCGCCCACTCAGCTCTTCGGAACGCTCCTCGCTGCCTCCCGATCGGGTTCTGAACGCGTCGAGCGCTCGTTCGAACTGGCCCTCGAAGTCCTGCTGGCGGCACTGCGCGATCGCCTCGCCGCGAGCAACCGCAGCTAAGAGCCCAGGGTCGAGTTGTGGTCGTTCTGACGCTCGAATGGCGACCACAACTCAGCCCTGGGCGGGGAGGGGGCCAGAGATTGGAGTGGGTGAGGAGGCCTCGAGCGCGGTCTCATCCCTCCGACTGATTTCACCACTGCCGGCGCGAAGTGCCACGTCACAGCGGGGCGGAGGGGCAACCGATTCAGTAGCCTGGGTGCACCCGCCCGAGCCCCCGACCGCCGGAGCCCCCATGACGTATTCGCACGGTGCAGCGCCCGAGCGCACCAGCAGCAGCCCGTGGCTGTCCGTCGCGCTCGGTGTCGTGCTGGTGGCCGCGCTCGCCGTGCTTGGGTTCTTCTTCGGCGGCTCGCTGCTCACGCAGATGACGAGTCGGGCCGCGGAGGTCGATGAGACCGTGGCCGTCGGTGGCGAGGAGGCCGGAGTCTCGGTCGTCGCGCCAGCCGGGTGGGTCATCGTGCCCCACTACTTCGGGACAGACACCGTCACGCTTCGCAGCCCGGATGCGCGCCTCGAGATCACCCTGCGGGTGCCGGCGCAGCCGCTGTCCATGGTGGATGCCTCCGACGTCGCAGGCGTGGAGGCCGCCGAGTCGCTCGTGCGCGATGGCGAGGTGCCAGAGGGGGCGCTGACCTCCGGGCTCGGCAGCCTGTTCTGGATCGACGAATCGCCGAAGGACGGACTCTCGGTTCGCCACGGCAGCTACGAGTACGGGCAGCCCGCCGCTGAAGGGCAGGGCGCACCCGGCGTGATGGTCGGGGCCGCGGCAGTGTCGAGCCCGGGCGCCGTCTCGCCGAACGCATCGGTGCTGTTCAGCGTCAGCGCCGACGACCTCGACCGGTACCGTCCGGCGATCGCGCAGATCCTCGAGAGCATCGGCGGGCCGGTCGCATGACGGATGCATCCCGACAGCGCTCCAAGCGCCGCCCTGTCCGGCGCCTGCTCGGCGTCGCGATGCTCGGCGTGGCCACCTTCGCGCTCGCGGCGTGCACGCCCGCGCCCGATCTCGCCTGGCAGCCGCCCGTGCGCGCCGCCGTCACGAGCTTCGACGAGGCCGTCGGCGACGTCGCCGGTGCAGAACCAGGCTCCACCCCGCTCGACCACCACCGCATCCGCGATTCAGCGCCCGCCGTCGACGCGAGATGGACGGAGGTGCCGGGTCAGACCGACCTGAACGCGCGCGTCCGCTCACTCGTGGTCGACGCCGTCGGCGCGTTCGCCTCCCGCCTCGGCACCACCTACGAGCCTGAAGCCGCTGCTGCCGGCGCCGGCCTCGGCAGTCGCGGCTGCGAGGGGGGCTCGAGCAGCACGCTCGCCGCGGAGGTGCTCGCGCAGGGCGGCGCCACCGAGGGGGAGGCGCTCGTCATCACGTGCGAGATCGTGGTGGCGAGCGGCAGCGAGTTCGGCGAGCGCGTGCGGGTCGTGGAAGGCACCGTCGGCGCGACGCCGGCCGTGACCCGCGACGAGAGCTTCGTGTTCTTCGCCGACACGGCCACCGCGCAGCAGGCGGGCGGGGCCGACGTCATCACCGCGGACGCGGCGCTCTCGATCTGGAACGAGCTCGTGCTCGCCGCGCGCCGCGAGCTCGGAGCGCTCTGGGACACGCAGGTCGCGCCGCCGAGCGAAGCCAACGCAGCCGTGCTCGCGAAGGGCTTCGCCGACGTCACGCCGACGCCGGACGGCGGGCTGCGCATCGGCATCCCCGCAGGGCTGCTCACCCCCGAGATGGATGTGTCCGGCGGCGCGGACGCGGCCCCGCCGATCTCGCCGGACGGCGAGACGACGCTCGTGGTCGGCGAGCCGATCTCGCACCGCTTCCCGAGCATCCACATCGCAGCCGACGCGGCGGCCCCGATGCTCACCGACCTCGGCCGCGAGCTCGTCGCGGCCTCCGCGACGCCGCAGCCGCTGCTCGCTGGCGAACGGCCGCTGGCGGGCGAGCGCGACGTGAACTGCGAGCTGTTCGCGTGCGTCGCCCTCACCTTCGACGACGGCCCAGCCCCGATCACGGAGACCCTGCTCGGGCAGCTCCGGGACCACGACGCGACGGCCACGTTCTTCCTCGTCGGCCCGAACGTGCAGCGCTACCCGGAGATCGCGCGGCAGATCGACGACGACGGGCACCAGCTCGGCAACCACTCCTGGTCGCATCCGCAGTTCACGACCCTCGACGACAAGAAGATCGAGGAGGAGGTCAAGAAGACGAACGACGCCATCCTCGCCGCGACCGGCGAACGGCCGAGCGTCTTCCGGCCCCCGTACGGCGACGTCGACGCGCGTGTGCTCACGAAGGTCGGCATGCCCTCGATCCTCTGGGACATCGACACCCTCGACTGGGAGGGGCCGCCCCACGAGACGATCGTCGACCGCGGAGCGAACGAGGCCGAGGCCGGCTCCATCATCCTCATGCACGACATCCACGACTCGACCGTGGACGCCGTGCCCGAGATCCTCACGGGCCTGCACGATCGGGGGTTCGTGCTCGTCACCATCGACCAGATCTTCGGCGGCGCCCCGGCCGCGGGGAACAGCTACACCTCGGCGCGCTGAGCGGCGGCGTGCTGCGAGGCGCCGATCAGGGGTCGGACGTTGCAGGGCCCGCGGCCGGTCAGGCCACGACCTGCCCCGCCCAGGACCGCACGACGCCCGCCAGCGCCTCGCGCGCATCCTCGAACTCGGCGACGCTCGAGAACGACGCGATGGCCCGGTTCCGGCCGGGCCACGTGAGCAGCTTCGGGGGAGCGGAGACCACGATCTCCGGATGCTCGGGCTTCACCTTCGCGCCGGTGTGGAGCACGAGCTGCACGGCGCTCGGGCGCCGCAGGTTGAGGGTGGCGAAGTCATCGGCGGCCTCGTAGTTCGGCGCCTTCCACTTGATGCTCTCGACGACGGCGGGGTGCGCGTCGAGCAAGAGCGCCCGCAGCCCCACCGCCACGTCCTTCAGCGGATGCTCGAGCTCGGTGAAGTAGGCGTCGACATCCGGGGACGGGGCAGCGGTCATGCCGTCAGCGTAGACCCGTGGCCTGATGACCGTCGGGCTCGCCGCCCCGTTCCGAGATCGGCGCCCGGCTAGTACTTCGCGGACTGCCCGCCGTCGATCGGCACAACCGCGGCGTTGATGTAGCTCGCGTCGTCCGAGAGGAGGAACGCGACGACGGCCGCGATCTCCTCCGGCTGCCCGTAGCGCTTGGTCGGGTTGATCTGGATGAACTGCTCTGCGGCCTTCTTGGGGTTCTCCGCGTCGAGCTGGCGCATGGAGTTCTCGACCATCGGGGTCCAGATCGCGCCGGGCGCGATGGCGTTGATGCGCACGCCGAACTGCCCGTACTCGACGGCCGAGTTACGGGTGAGGCCGACGACTCCGTGCTTCGCGGCCGCGTAGCCGGACTGGTTGCCGACGCCACGGATGCCGCCGACGGAGGCCGTGTTCACGACGTAGCCGGAGCCCTGCTCGCGCATGACCTTGAGCACCTTCTCGAGGCCGAGGAACACCCCGCGGAGGTTGATGGAGACGACGCGCTCGAACTCCTCGGCGCCGAAGTCCTCGGTGAGGTTCTGGCGGCCCTCGATGCCGGCGTTGTTGAAGAAGCCGTCGATACGGCCGAAGCGCTCCACGGTGGCCGCGACGTACGCCTCGGTCTCGGCTTCGCTCGAGACGTCCGCGGTCGTCGTGAAGACCTCGGCGTCTGGCGCGGCCTCGAGGATGGCGGCCCTGCTCGCCTCCAGCCCCTGCTCGGAGATGTCGACGAGCGCGAGCTTCCCACCCTCGCTCGCGACGCGGACGGCGGTCGCGCGGCCGAGACCGGACCCTCCGCCAGTGATCAGAACGACCTTGTTGGTGAACCGGGACATGCTGCTCCTTCGTTGAATCGCATCGCCCGGCAGGCGCAGGACGACACTTTAGTTATGTCGTGGGCCAGTGAATTTATTCCCACACCCTGACGCCCTGCCACCCCGCACCTCCGCCCCCAGGGAGCATCCACATCCGCTTCCTAGGATTGCGACATGACTCAGGCGACGCAGGATGCACGGCCAGACGGCGAAGAAGCGGCACGCGACGAAGCGGATGAGCAGGGCGTGTACTCGAAAGCGGGTCAGCCCTTCGACCGCGACACGAACTACATCGGCGACCGCATCACGAAGGACGCGCGCCCGGTGGGCGACGGCATCCAGACCTGGCCCGTCGAAGCCGGCCGCTACCGACTCGTCGTCGCCCGCGCCTGCCCCTGGGCGAACCGCGCCATCATCGTGCGCCGCCTCCTCGGCCTCGAGGACGCGATCTCGATGGGCGTCTGCGGACCCGTCCACGACAAGCGCTCGTGGACGTTCGACAAGGACCCGGACGGACTCGACCCCGTGCTCCGCATCCCGCGCATCCAGGACGCCTACCTCACTCGCTTCCCCGACTACCCGCGCGGCATCACGGTGCCCGCGATCGTGGATGTGCCGAGCGGCGGAGTCGTCACCAACGACTACCCGTGGATCACGCTCGACTTCTCGACCGAGTGGACCGAGTTCCACCGCGACGGGGCGCCCGACCTCTACCCGGAGCCGCTGCGCGACGAGATGGACGCCGTCATGAAGCACATCTACACGGAGATCAACAACGGCGTCTACCGGTGCGGCTTCGCGGGCTCGCAGGAAGCCTACGACGAGGCCTACGACCGGCTCTTCTCGGCGCTCGACATCGTCTCCGAGCGGCTCGAGACCCGCCGCTACCTCATGGGCGACACCATCACCGAAGCCGACGTGCGGCTCTTCACGACGCTCGCCCGCTTCGACGCCGTCTACCACGGCCACTTCAAGTGCAACCGGCAGAAGCTCAGCGAGATGCCGGTGCTGTGGGCCTACGCGCGCGACCTGTTCCAGACTCCAGGCTTCGGCGACACCACCGACTTCGTCGACATCAAGCGCCACTACTACGAGGTGCACCGCGACATCAACCCGAGCGGCATCGTGCCAGCTGGCCCCGAGCTGCACAACTGGAACCTGCCGCATTTCCGCGAGCAGCTCGGCGGCTCCCCGTTCGGCGACGGCACCCCTCCGGGGCCGAACCTCGAACCCATCGAAGCTGGCCACGACCTCGTGCACCTCGGGCGGTCGCACGCATGAGCGCCTCCGTGGTCGACGTGCTCGACGACTTCGCCGGGCGGCCCCTCGAGGCCGCCGAGCGCCTCGCGCGCGACCTGACCGGGGCAACCCTCAACGCGCATCCCGGCGGCCACGACAACTCGATCGCCTGGCTGCTCTGGCACACGGGACGCGAGATCGACGTCCAGGTCGCCGGGCTCACCGAGGGCCAGGAAGTCTGGTCCTCTCAAGGATTCGACAGCCGCTTCGGGCTCGGCGAGCTGGGCGATTCAGTCGGATACGGGCACACGCCCTCCGAGGCGCGGGCCGTGGTCGTCGACGACGCGGCGCTGCTGCTCGACTACCTGCGTGCTGCGACGGATGCGCTGCGCGCGCACATCCGCTCGCTCAGCGCAGACGCCCTCGGCGAGGTCATCGACGAGGACTGGGACCCGCCCGTCACGCGAGCCGCCCGCCTCGTCAGCATCATCGATGACGCGGCGCAGCACATCGGGCAGGCCGCCTACGCGGCCGGGATCCTGCGCGGCTGAGGACGCGCCGGGAGCATCCACGCCCGACAGGTCATCTTCACCCCATTTCGACGCACGAAACGGGGTGAAGACGACCCATCGGCGGGCAACGTGCCTAGAACGTGTTCACGGCCTCATTCGCCTCAGACCCAGCGCTGCGACTGCCCTTGCGACCCGTGAAGATCACGATCGCGCCCCCGATCGCCGCGACGAGCGCGATCGCACCCCAGATGCCGACCGCAGCCCACGCGGCGCCGCCGATGACGAGCAGTGGGACGAACGTGATGGCGGCAACCTCGACGGGGACCACGGGCAGGTAGGCGATCGAGAAGTCCTCGAGCGTGCGCGACTTCATGCGCGGGTCCACGATGCGCAGCAGCGCGATGCCCGTCGCGACGGCCCCGGTTGCCCAACCCCACGTGAAGAGCTGACGCTCGAACCAGCCGTCCTGCATGAGACGCGGCGCCGCGACGAAGCCCAGAAGCAGGCAGAAGACGAGCCCGACGAGGAACAGGATGAGCAGCGCCAGCCAGTTGTCGGCGACGATGCTCGGCACGATCGACACCATGCCGCACACGACGAGGACGTCGGTCGCAGCGCCCGAGACCGAACGGAGCGAGTCGGGGTCGATGTACTTGCGGGTCCTGGTGACCGCCATGAGGCCCCGGAGGGCGAGGCCGACGATGAAGGCGATCGAGAAGAGCGGGAACGCAACCGCAGGGATGAGCTCGCCGAGCACCAGGTTGATGCCGTAGGCGCCCGCGGCGACGGCCGCGACGATCGCCGCCTGGAACGCGAGCGACTCGATCGTGCCACCCGAGAAGGTGTGCGTGCCGATCACGGGGCGAGCCTTGACCTGGTCGAGCACGCCCGTGCGCAGATCGTCCGGCATTCCCTTCATGCCCGCGAATTCCTTCGCGTGGCCGCGCATCGCGCCGATCTTCGCCTGGATGATGCCGCCGACCACGCCGACGAGCATGCCGACGGTCGCCGCTGTGAACGCGATCGACTGCACCTCGGGCTGCCCCGCATCCGCGAACACCGCCCCGATCGCAGCCGCGGAGCCGAAGCCGCCAGCCCAGCCGGCGAAGAGCATCAGGCCGATGCTGTCGGGCGCCCCGAGCAGCGGGCCGAGCAGGAGCAGCACCAGCACGAGGCCGATGACGACCTGCAGCGAGTACATGAGCACGCCGTACGCGGCGAAGCCGGCAACGTTGCGGCCGATCTTGAAGATGTTGAAGTCATCGGTGAGCGCGAGGCACGCGAACACGATGACGATGAGCAGCGAGCCGTACGTGCCGAGCTGATCGGAGAAGGGAAGCAGGCCGAACCCGTTCGGTCCGAGCAGCAGGCCAAGCGCTCCCGCGATGACGGAAGCCGGGATCATCATGGTCTGCAGGGGCTTGATCGTGGCTCTCGCGAGCGTGCCGACGATGAGCAGCATGCCGATGAGGCCGGCATCGACGAGGAGAGCTTGAGGCGTGTACTCCACGGGGACTCTTTTCTGTGGTGAGGGATCTTCGGCCCGGTCGACGGTGACCGGCTGGGTCGTGCGGTCAGCTGATGAGGGCGTGCGCGGACGCCCAGGAGCGGAGGGATGCGGTCAGCGGTTCGAGAAGCCCGAGCGGATCCCCTGCGGTGACCCGAACGGCCAGGGGGTAGCTGTGCTCCGCATCCTGCAGCTCGCGGAAGGCCACCCCGGGCCACGGATGCACCGCGAGGGACTGCGGGACGAGGGCGACCCCGAGCCCACAGCTCACGAGCCCGAGCATCGCCTGTTCGCTGGTCACCCGGGAGGCGATGCGCAGCGGGTTGCCCGAGCGGAGGAACGCACCGACCGTCAGATCGAACGCGAGCGGAGCGCGGCCGCGGTCGAAGAGCACCAGGGGATGGTCGCGCAGCTCGTCGGTGGAGATCGCCTCTCGGCCTGCGAGCTCGTGCCCCTCGGCGACCGCGACGCAGAGGCGCTCGCGGAAGGCGACCACGTGCCGGTCGCTGTCTGGGGACAGGTCGCGGAGCAAGGCGACATCGAGGTCGCCATCGTCGACGGACGTCGTCAGGTCGGCGTTGCTGCCGTCTGAGACGTCGACGGCGAAGGGTGCAAGCGCGTCAGAGCGGATGAGCGCGGGCAGCGCGCTGGAGAAGAGGGAGCTGACCGAGCCGATGCGCAGCACCCGCGTCGCGGGCTGCTCGCTGGCCGCCGACGCGAGTCGCTGGAGTCCTTCGGCGCGGCGGCGAATCTCGACGGCTTCCGGGTACAGGGCCTCGGCGGCGGCCGTCGGGGTGACGTCGCGGCCGCCGCGTTGGAAGAGCGTCACGCCGAGCTGGGTCTCGAGGGCGGCCACGGCCTGGCTCACGGGCGACTGGGCCAGGCCGAGCCGTTTTGCTGCGCGCGTGAAGCTGCGCTCCGTGTAGACGGCGACGAAGCAGCGGAGCTGCTTGAGGCTGATCTCGCTCATACGGCGAACCGGTGCGGGGACAGGCGGGAGATCTCGAACTCGGGCGTGCGGCCCAGCGCGATATCCGCGAGGAGGTCGCCGAAGGCGGGGGTGAACTTGAACCCGTGCCCCGAGTATCCGGTGCCGACCGTGACCCGGTCGCTGATCCTCCCGATGACCGGGGTCTTGTCGGCGGTGAAGATGTCGGCGTGCACGGAGTGCTTCGCGATCCCGTCCGGAAGCCCGGGGATGAGGGTGTGGATGTCTCGCGAGATCTTCGCGCGTTCCGCGGCGCTCAACCGTCGTTCGAGGTGCTCTGGGGCATCGATGTCTCCCCACTTCGCGTCGTAGCCGGCTTTCACGAGCGAACCGTCGAGCGTGGGGACGCCGAAGATGTGCACCGCGCCGTGGTCGCGGATGAACGCTGGGAAGACGGCGGGGTCGAAGTCGCTGGGGTTCTGCGGGGCGAACCAGGTGAGGGCGATGGGCTTGATCGTGAGGTGCCGGTCGAGGGTTGGCAGGAGCATCGGGGTCCAGATGCCCGCCGAGACGATGGCCTGCCTGGCCGTGAGCGTACCCTCGGGGGTCACGACGCGGACTGCGTCCCCGGTCTCCTCGATCGAGAGCACCGGCGAGTTGCCGCGGAGCTCGGCGCCGGCCGCGGTCGCGCGCCGCTGGATCTCGGTGACCGCCGATTCCGGTCGAAGCGCACCACCCAGCTCGTCGAGCACAGCGATCTCGTCGCTCAGCTCCTGGTGCTGCGGGTAGCGTGCCGCGAGCTCTGCCGTCGTGAACGTGGTGTGCGGGATGTCGGCCGCGGCGAGCGAACGACGGACCTGCTCCATGCGGGGATCTGCCGGTGACCCGATCGAGAGCACCCCGGTCGGATGGAAGATCGGCGCGAGGCTCTCGTCTGCGAGCTCAAGCCATGCCCGACGGGATGCGAGGAGCAGCGGCACGTAGTGGGCGCCCTCGTGGTACGCCGCGCGGAACAGACGGCTCTCGCCCGCGTAGGCCCCGTCGTCGTGGATGAGCGATTGAGCCTCGAGGCCGAGCACGCTCGCGCCGTTGCAGGCGAGGTTCCAGGACGCGTACGAACCGGCGGCCCCGAGGCCGATGACAATGACGTCTGCATCCATGCTGACGATCCTGCGACGATCACGGCTGTGAAGCAAGACGTAAAACAGATGGGCGAGAAGAGTTTACAAATGAGAAACAGCTGACAGCCTGCCGCACACCCGTACCACGCGCACCGTCAGATGTCCGACAGCGCCTTCGCGATGGCAAGGTGCAGCGTCACCAGCGTCGGCCATCCCTCCTCGGCAACCTGATGCGCGTTCAGCACGGCGTGCGCGATGCACCACTCCCTCGCGTCGTCGAGGTCGATGCCCGCCTCGCCGCAGATGAGCTCGACTCGGCTCCGCACCTCGGCATGCATGAGCGACCCGCCACGGTAGTCCTCGACGCGGGTGCGCAGCGCCGGGTACACCTCGAAGCCGGCCGGACCCGCCACGGGCTTCGGGTCGATCGCCAGCCACGGCTCCCGCTCGGCAGCGAGGACGTTGCCATAGTGCAGGTCCAGATGCAGCAGCTTCTGCTCGTAGGGCCGGGAGTCGAACGTGTCGAGCGCCCTGTCCACCCAGCGGCGAGGCACCGACGGCGGATGCGCGCGCAACGGCTCGATCCACCCGCGCGCCTCTGCGCGGAAGTCAGGAACCGAGTGCGGGGGAGCGACGTTCAGCCAACGCAACAGGCCGCCGATCACGAGGCAGGCGTCATCGGTCTCGATCGCGTGCAGGTCCCGATCGGAGTCGAGCGGCTCGAGAAGCAGCGCGAAGTCCGCCGGGTGGGCGGCAGTCAGCCGCACGACGCCCTCACCGTTCCAGTGCCGTAAGCCGAGGTGCTCTGACGCTGCCTCCCGGTGGGGCCAGCTGAGCTTCAGCATGTGCGGCTCGCCGCGCCGCGTGACCGGGATGACGATCGCGTTGTGCCCGTTGCGGGCCTCGCCGGCGACGGTGAGATCCCACGCGCCGAGCCGCTCGTCGATGAGTGAGGGCAGTCGGCGCAGCCAGGCGTCGCCGTCATCCGCGATGTCCGCGGGCCGCCCCGAGAGGCGCCGCACGAGGTCGTCCGGAATCAGCACTTCGCCCACGCGTTCGACATGCGCCGAAAGTACACCATGCTGATCGCGCAAAAGGCCCGAGTTCGCAATGCGAACTCGGGCCTGTCTGTCGGGGTAGCGGGATTTGAACCCACGACCTCTTCGTCCCGAACGAAGCGCGCTACCAAACTGCGCCACACCCCGATCGCTCACCGCTGAGCGGCGAACTCCCCAAGAGTACCCGAAGCTGGCTCGCGCCGCCAACCGAGGGCGCGAGCCACGGAAACTCCTAGGGGCCGGACGAGACGAACAGGCGAAGCTGCCCGGTCGGCTCGATCGGCGTGCCCGTTGCAGGGTCGGTGCGAATCACCTGGCCGCTCGGAACGGTGGCGCTCGCCTCGGAGATGACGGTCACTGTTCCGGTGAACCCTGCACCCGCCAGAAGCGAGGTCGCCTCGTCCTGCGTCTTCCCGGTCACGTCAGGAGCAAGCAGGCCGGTCGTCGAATCGTCGGGGAGCGCGGAGGGGTGGATGGTGACGGTCGTCCCCTTGTCGACACGCGTGTTCGCGGTCGGCAGGGTGTTCGCGACGCTGCCAGGCGACTGGTCCGAGTCGACCGAGGGGCCGATCGAGACGCCGAAGCCGAGGCTCTCGAGCACCTGGCGCGCCTCTTCCGTGGAGCGTCCCGTCAGGTCTGGGATCGTCGCGAGAACCAGGGCGTCCTCATCCTCGACGTACTCGGGGAAGTCCGCACCCCCGTAGGTGCTCATCGCGTGCCCGATGATGTCGTTGAAGAGCACGTGACGCGTCTGGCTTCCCGCGGCGAGCGGCAGGTCGACGTCGTACATGGGCACGAGGCCGTTGGCGTTGCCGACCCAGACGGCGAGGCCGACCTTCGTCGTCGCCCCGACCATCCACGTCTGCAGGCCGTTGTCGGTGGTGCCCGTCTTGCCGATGAGCGGCACGATGCCCGGGTTCGACCGGGAACCGGTGCCCCCGTTGACGACTCCGGCGAGTGCCTCGTCGACGCCGGCCGCGACCTGCGGCGAGACGGCCTGGATGCAGCGCGACTTGGGTCCGGTGACCTCCGTGCCGTCTGGCAGCGTCACACGGTCGATGCCCGTGGGGGAGCAAGAGACGCCGTTGTTCGCGAGGCCGGACATGACGGTCGCCATGGACAGCGGAGCCATCTCGTTGGCGGCGCCCAGGATGGCGGCGGGAACGGACTGGTTGATGGCTCCGTCGGCGCGGTGACCGCCGAGTGCCATCGCAGTGTCGCGGATGCGGCACTGGTCGAGGCGCTCCGCCATCGTCACGTAGGCGGTGTTGATCGACGACGCCGTCGCCGACTTCACGGAGACGGTGCCGACCCGCTGGCCGCTGTCGTTGGTCGGTGCCCAGGGGCCGTCGGATTCGGCGTCGCAGGTGTTGGAGAAGTTCTCCAGGTAGAACGTGCGGTTCTGGCCTGGCACCGAGGAGTAGAGCGACTTGCCAGACGCGATCCACTCGGCGAGCGTGAAGATCTTGTAGGTCGATCCGGTCTGGAAGCCCGTCGAGCCGCCGTACTCGTAGTCGGTGTTGTAGTTCACCGAGGTGACGCCGGGCTGCTCCTGGTTCTCGGCGACCTCGCTGAACTGGGTGTTCTGCACCATCGCGAGGATGCGTCCCGTGCCGTTCTCGACCATGGAGGCGGCGGCGCCCAGGTCGGTTCCAGGGTAGGTCGACGGCACCGCGTTCTGCATGGACTGCGTCGCGACGCTCTGCATGTCGAGGTCGAGGGACGTGTAGATCTTGTAGCCCTTGCCGGCGAGGTTGAAGTTGCGCTCCGCTTCGGTGGCGCCGAACGCCTCGTCCTGGAGCACGGAGAGCTGCACGAACTTGCAGAAGTACTTCGCGTTGCCCTCGGCGAACTCGCAGCCGTGGTTGGGGTCCTTGACGTTCGGCTCGACCGGCAGCGCGATGGTGGACTCGTAGGTCGCCTGGTCGATGGCGCCCTCTTCCATCATCCGCATGAGGATGTAGTCGCGGCGCTCCTTGTTGCCCGCGATGTTCTCTTCGCGGTCGAGGCGGTAGGCGTTGGGCTCCTGCACGATGGCGATGAGGCTTGCGGCCTCCTGCAGGTTCAGGTCGATCGCCGGCTTGCCGAAGTAGCGCTGCGCGGCCGACTCGATGCCGTACGTGGTGCCGCCGAAGAGGGCGATGTTGAGGTAGCCCTGGAGGATCTCGTCCTTCGAGTACTGCTGCTCGACGCCGATGGCGAGGCGCATCTCCTGCAGCTTGCGCCCCGTGTTCGGGTCGGTCGCCTCGATGTAGGCCTTCTCGCTCTCGGCCGGGTCGAGGATCGCCTCGGCCTCCTGCACGCGCACGTTGCGGACCCACTGCATGGTGATCGTGGAGGCACCGGCGGAGGCGTCGCCGATGACGGACGTGACGAGCGCTCGGGCCGCGGAGATGACGTCGACGCCGTCGTGCTCGCGGAAGCGCGGGTCCTCGACCGAGATCGCCGCGAGCGGCACCCACGGTGAGATCTTGTCGAGCGGGACCTCGACGCGGTTCTGGTTGTAGAACTGGGCGAACTTGACGTCCTGCCCGCCCTGCTTCGCGTAGAGCTCGGTGACCTGCTGGAGCTCGTTGATCTCCAGGTAGTCGGGGAGGCTCTCGAAGAGGTTGATCGAGCTGTTCTCCGCGATGTTGGCGACGGAGACGAGCGGAGTCACGAGCGCGGTGATCAGGACGGCGGCGAGGCCGCTCACCCCGACCAGGCCGAGGACGCGCGTCAACGGACCGCGCTTCCAGCTTCCACGTTTCTTTGTTGCCATGGCGTCACGATACCCGGGGTAGGAAGGTCAGAAGCGTCGCCTCCGGCGGGCACGCGAAACGCACGGGGGCGTAGATCGACGTGCCGAGGCCGGCGGAGACGTGGAGTGCGGCCGTGCGGCCGCGCGAGGTCCACGTGCTCAGGCCCTTGACCTGCTCGCGTGGGATGTCGCAGTTGGTGACGAGTGCGCCGTAGCCGGGCACGCAGACCTGCCCGCCGTGCGTGTGCCCGGCGAAGATCGCGTCTGCACCGAGGTCGACGAGACCGCTCAGCACCCGCTGGTAGGGGGCGTGCGCGAGCCCGATCGTGAGGTCCCAGTCCTGGCCCTCCGATGCCTCCCGCAGCGCCTTGCCTGCGGCAGCGAAGTCGTCGGCCTCGATGTGCGGATCGTTGACACCGAAGAAGCGGATGCGCCTGCCGGCGACCTCGAGGACGGCCGCCATGTTGTTGAGTGGCGTCCAGCCGAGGCGGTTGAAGTGCCCGGTGAGGGTCTTCGTGTCGAGGCGCGGGGCCTTCTTCGCCACGTGCGCGGAGCGGCCGAAGTAGGTGAAGGGGTTCTTGAGCACGGGCCCCAGGTAGTCGTTCGAGCCGTAGACGTGCACCGAGGGGATGCCCTCGAACGGCTCCAGCATGTGCGCGACCGTGGGGATGGCGTCGACGTGACCCAGGTTGTCGCCGGTGCCGACGACGAGGTCCGGCTTCAGTGCGGCGAGGCCCCTCACGAAGTCCTGCTTCTTTCGCTGCCACGGCGCGACATGGAAGTCGCTGAGGTGCAGCACGCGCAGCGGGGTCGAGCCGGGCGGCAGGATGCGCGACTCGACGCGGCGCAGACGGAAGGCCCGGCGCTCGATCATCGTGCCGTAGACGGCGGTCGCCGCCCCCACCCCGAGGAGGGTGAGGGCGACGGCGCTGGCTGCTCCGAGAGGGGATGAGCCAGGTTTGAGTCCGGAAGGTCTCCCGGAGCTCGAGGTGGCGACGGAATTCGCCATGGTGGAACTCGTTTCAGTCAGTGCGATGACCCGCTAGGGGCCGGAAGAGACGTAGACCTGGATGGACCCGGTGCGCTCGAGCTCCGCGCCGGGGGCCGGGTCGGTGCGGATGACCTGCCCGCTCGGCACGGTCTCGCTCTTCTCGGTCAGGATCGCCATCGTGCCGTTGAACCCCAGCTGGGACAGGGTCGACTGCGCCTGTTCCTGGGTCTGACCGGCGAGGTCAGGGGCGGCGAGGGCGTCTGACGTCGGCGCGGTGTCCGGTCCGCGCGACGGGTTGATCGTGATCGTCGTGCCCTGCGTGACGCGCGTGTTGGCGCTCGGCAGTGTGCTCGCGACGGTTCCCTCCGGCTGGTCGGATTCGACGGGGTTGCCGACCGAGACGGTGAAGCCGAGGCCCTCGAGGGACGTCTTCGCCTCAGCCGTTGACTTGCCGGCGAGGTCTGGGACCGTCACCTGCTCGTTCTGGACGGCGCTGCCGGTGGGCTCGGGGAACGAGTCGCCGCCGTAGACGCGCATCGCCTGCGCGATGACGTCGTTGAAGATGACGTGACGGGTCTGGCTGCCGACGGCGCGGGGCAGGTCCACGCCGTACATGGGCACCTGTCCGCTCGCGTTGCCGACCCAGACGGCGAGGCCGACCTTCGAGGTCGCGCCGACCATCCACGTCTGCAGGCCGCTGTCCGTCGTGCCGGTCTTGCCCATCAGCGGTGCGATGCCGGGGTTGGATGCGCTACCGGTGCCGCCGTTCGCAACGCCCTGGAGCGCCGAGGTGACTCCGGCGGCGACCTCTGGGGTGACCGCCTGGTTGCATGTCGACTTCGGTGCCTCGAGGGCGGAGCCGTCACGCAGCGTGATGCTGTCGATGGCGATGGGCGAGCAGGTGACGCCGCCGTTCGCGAAGCCGGCTACCGCGGTCGCCATGGAGAGCGGCGCGATGGTGTTCGTGCCGAGCACGGCTGCCGGGTTCGACTCGTTGACCGCGCCGTCGGCACGGTGCGCGCCCATGGCCATGGCCGTGTCGCGGATGCGGCACTGGTCGAGCTGCTCAGCCATCGCCACGTAGGCCGTGTTGATGGACTGCGAGGTGGCCTGGCGGACGGAGACGTTGCCGACCTTCGCGCCACCGTCGTTCGTCGGCGACCAGGAGCCGCCGTCGGCGCCGAGGCAGGAGTTCTGGAAGTTGATGAGGTTGAAGGCGCGGTCCTTGCCGTTGACCGACGCGTTGAGCGACTTGCCCGATGCGAGCCATTCGGCGAGCGTGAACATCTTGTACGTCGACCCGACCTGGAAGCCGGTGGAGCCGCCGTACTCGTAGTCGGTGTTGTAGTTCACCGAGGTGTAGCCGGGTTGGCCCGCGAGCTCCTCGGTGTCACCGAAGGCGGTGTTCTGGACCATCATGAGCACGCGCCCCGTGCCCTCCTCGACCATCGAGGCAGCTGATCCCATGTCCATGCCCTCGACGTACGAGGGAACCGCGGAGGCCATGGAAGCCTGGCCCTGCGCCTGCATGTCGAGGTCCAGGGTGGTCTTGATCTGGTAGCCCTTGGTCTGGAAGTTGAACTGCCGTTCCTCGTAGGTCTCGCCGAAGGCCGGGTCCTGCACCATGATGAGCCGGACGTAGTCGCAGAAGTACTGCGCGTTGCCCTCGGCAGCGCCGCAGCCGTGCCTCGGCTCGGTCGGGCGGGGCTCGACGGGCGTCGCGATGGTCGCCTCGTAGGTCGCCTGGTCGATCGCGCCTTCCTCCATCATGCGCATGAGGATGTAGTCGCGGCGGATCTTGTTCGCCTCGATGTTCTCTGGCACGTCGAGGCGGTAGGCGTTGGGCTCCTGCACGATGGCGATGAGGCTGGCCGACTCCTGCAGGTTCAGGTCGAGGGCCGACTTCCCGAAGTAGCGCTGTGCCGCCGACTCGATGCCGTACGTCGTTCCGCCGAAGAGGGCGATGTTGAGGTAGCCCTGCAGGATCTCGTCCTTCGAGAACTGCTTCTCGACGCCGATCGCGAGGCGCATCTCCTGGAGCTTGCGGCCCGTGGTGGTCTCGGTCGCCTCGAGGTAGGCCTTGTCGCGCTCCTCCTGGTTGGGGATCGCCTCGGCCGTCTGCACGCGCACGTTGCGCACGTACTGCATGGTGATCGTGGATGCACCTGCCGCTCCGTCGCCGATGACGGACTGCGCGAGTGCTCGTGCCGCGGAGATGACGTCGACGCCGCCGTGCTCACGGAAGCGCGGGTCTTCCACCGAGATGGCAGCTGCTGCGACGTACGGGGAGATCTGGTCGAGCGAGACCTCCTCGCGGTTCTGGTTGTAGAACTCGGCGAACTTCTGTCCGTTGGAGGCATACAGCTCGGTCTTCTGCTGCAGCGAGCCGATCTCGAGGTACGTCGGGAGGTTCTCGAACAGCGAGATGGTGCTGTTCGCGGCCACACCGGTGACGGCGATGAGCGGCGTGATCATGGCCGTGACGAGCACGCCCGCGACTCCGCTCATACCGAGCAGCCCTAGGAGGCCGCCCAGAATGTTGCGTTTGGGCGCCCCTGGATTCGTGACAGACATAGGATCAAGGGTAAGTCACACCCGCTCTCGACGTCTTCAGGAGTGTTCAATGAGAACCCCATGAAGCGCCTGAGCGCTCACGCACAGGAGGACGTCCATGCAGAAGTGGGAATATTTCATCACCCCGCTCCCGTTGCACACCCCCACTGTCATCCTCAACAACTGGGGTGCTCAGGGCTGGGAACTGGTCCAGGTTTCCACCAACGCTGAGGGCGGCTCCGTCGCCTACATGAAGCGTCCGATCGCGGGGGAGCAGTCATGAGCCAGGTCGAAGAGCGTCTCGGCGCCATGGGAATGGCGGTGCCGCCCGTCGCCGCTCCGGTCGCCGACTACGTCCCGGCTGTCGAGCACGGCGGTCTCGTCTACACGTCCGGCCAGCTGCCGTTCATCGAGGGTGCCATCCCCGAGAAGGGCAAGGTCGGCGCCGAGGTCCCGCGTGATGATGCGATCGAGTTCGCCGCCTTCGCCGGCCTCAACGCGCTCGCCTCCATCAAGTCCGTCATCGGCGACCTCGACCGCGTCACGCGCGTGGTGAAGGTCACGGTCTACGTCGCCTCCGCTCCGGACTTCACGGAGCAGCCCCTGGTCGCCAACGGCGTCTCCGAGATGCTCGGCCTCGCGTTCGGCGATGCGGGCAAGCATGTCCGCGCCGCGGTCGGCGTCGCCGTGCTGCCGCTCGACTCGCCCGTCGAGGTCGACCTCATCGTCGCCTACGAGTAGCGAGCCCGCCCGCGAGCATCCGCACACCACGAAGCCCTGCACCTCTCTTCCGGGAGGTGCAGGGCTTCGTTCGTCTCGCCGTACGGTTCAGTCGTCGTCAGCGGTCCCGGATGCGACACCCGCGGAGATCGCGGACATCACGGACGCATCGGTGAGCGTGGTCGTGTCGCCCACGGCCTTGCCGTCCGCCACGTCTCGAAGCAGGCGGCGCATGATCTTGCCGGAACGCGTCTTCGGCAGCTCGGCGACGACGTACACCTGGCGCGGCCTGGCGATCGCGCCGATCTTCGTCGAGACGTGCGAGCGCAGCACCTGGGGTGCATCCGACGCCTCGATCTCGGCCTTCTTGCTCTCCTTGAGCACGACGAACGCGACGACCGCCTGCCCCGTCGTCTCATCGCTTGCGCCGACGACCGCCGACTCGGCGACGAACGGGTGGTCGACGAGCGCCGACTCGATCTCCGTCGTCGACAGCCGGTGCCCGGAGACGTTCATGACGTCGTCGACCCGACCGAGCAGCCACAGGTGGCCGTCCTTGTCGACGCCCGCGCCATCGCCCGCGAAGTAGCGCCCGGGGAACTGCGACCAGTACGTCTCGATGAACCGCTCGCGGTCGCCGTAGATGCCGCGCGCCATGGAAGGCCACGGCTCGGTGATCGTGAGCAGCCCCATCTCACCCGGATTGACCCGCTCGCCCTGGTCGTCGACGACCTCGACGACAACACCGGGCACCGGCACCTGCGCGGCACCGGGTTTGAGCGCCACCTGGCTGGGGATCGCGGAGATCATGATGGCCCCCGTCTCCGTCTGCCACCACGTGTCGACGACCGGCACCCGGTTGCCGCCGATGACCTCCCGGTACCAGGCCCACGCCTCCGGGTTGATCGGCTCGCCCACCGAGCCGAGCAGGCGGATCGATGAGAGGTCGTACTTGGCGGGGATCTGCCTGCCCGACTTCATGTAGCCGCGGATCGCCGTCGGCGCCGTGTAGAAGATCGTGACGCCGTAGCGCTGGATGATGTCGAACCAGCGGCCGAGGTCCGGAGTGTCGTGCGTGCCCTCGTACATGACCTGCGTCGCGCCGTTGGCCAGGGGCCCGTAGACGAAGTAGCTGTGCCCCGTCACCCAGCCGACGTCGGCCGAGCACCAGTACACGTCCTGCTCCGGCTTGAGATCGAAGATCGTGCGGTGCGTGAACGAGGTCTGCGTGAGGTAGCCGCCCGTCGTGTGCAGCAACCCCTTCGGCTTCCCCGTGGTGCCCGACGTGTAGAGGATGAACAGCGGATGCTCGGCGGGGAACGGCTTGGCGACGTGCTCGTCGCCGACCTGTGCGATCTCCTCGTCCCACCACAGGTCCCTGCCCGGCGTGAGCGACACCTCGTTGTCGGCACGACGCACTACGAGGACATGCTGGACGGTGTGCCCCTCGGCCTCGAGCGCCGCATCCACGGTCTCCTTGAGTGGGAAGATGCGGCCCTTGCGGATGCTGCCGTCGCTCGTGATGACGAGCTTGGCGTTCGCATCCTCGACGCGGCTGCGGATGGAGTCGGCGCTGAACCCGCCGAAGATGACGGAGTGCACGGCGCCGATGCGCGCGCAGGCGAGCATCGCGACGACGGTCTCTGGGATCATCGGCATGTAGATCGCGACGACGTCCCCTGCCGTGACGCCGAGGCTCTCCAGGAGGTTCGCGGCACGCTTGACCTCGCCGAGGAGGTCCGAGTACGTGATGGTGCGCTTGTCGCCAGGCTCGCCCTCCCAATAGATCGCGACCCGGTCTCCGTTGCCGGCGAGCACGTGGCGGTCGACGCAGTTGTAGCTGGCGTTGAGCGTGCCGTCGCCGAACCACTTCGCGAACGGGGCGTCGCTCCAGTCGAGGACCTCTGTGAAGGGGGTCGACCAGTGCAGCTCCCTGGCCTGGTCCGCCCAGAAGCCGAGCCTGTCCTCCTCGGCGCGCGCCATGAGGTCTGCGGGTACGGGGGATGAGGACGTGAAGTCGTCGCTTGGCGGGAAGGTCTCGAGGTCTTCCAGGAGGTGTTCGATCTTGTCAGCCACCACAGGTCCTTTCGCGTCATTGCGATCCGGCACCGCCTCAATGCGGCGCAGCGTGCCAGAAGTCTACGGAGCGAGGATGTGCCGTGACTCCCGCCTTTTGGGGGGAATGTCCGCGGGCTTCGGTGGCAGGCCGTCTCGTTTCGGGCGCATGTGAACCCGAACGTGTGCCAGCCGTGGCGCAGTCCATGCCACGTGGACGCGTCAGCGCGCGGCGTGTCGAGGGTGAAAAATGCGGCAGATACCGTGACCTCGCGCGGAAGTGCGGGCTGCAGGCGAACATTTTTCGATAGCCAGCCACCTGGCTGCTTTTCCGGACCAAATATGCACTACCATGGACCTCGATGGTTTCGCTCTCTGTCGCAACTATCGTCGCTCTGCAGCAATCAACCCCCCCCTGAACGCTGCATGAGCTGAGGCGCTCGGATATCCCCCTGTCCGGGCGCCTCTTCAATTCTCCTGCGACCCCGGTCCGGCGCGACTCCGTCGTCGCCTGCCCTGTGCACAGTGGTCCATGCACAGCCGCGACATCGTTCGAACTCGACGGCCTCTGGTGTTCGTACGCTTCGTGCATGGCACACGGCTCAGCTCTTGAAACGACATCAGGCCAGCGCTTCGTCGCTCGTCCGGCCTCGCAGCGTGCGGCCTCGCTGCCGTTGCTGCCGCGCACCGCGGAGAGTGTTCCGCGATCCGTTCGGACATTGACGCGAGGTCAGGCCGACGCGTTCGGTCCCCTGGCGATGTACGTCGCCGATGGCGACGTCACCGACCTCTTCGTCAACGGCACCGGCGGGCTCTTCGTCGATCGAGGCAGCGGTGCCGAGCGGGAAGATTCCTGGGTGGCGCCGAGCGAGCGGGTGCTGCGTGAACTGGCCGTCCGCATCGTCGCTGCAGGCGGCAGGCACCTCGACGAGTCCGCGCCGTGCGTCGACGTGCGCATCGCCGACGGCATCCGCGTGCACGCCGTCCTGCCGCCGGTGTCGATCTCCGGCACGCTCCTCTCCATTCGGGCGCCGAGAGTCCGCCAGCTCACCATCGAACAGCTCGACCGGCAGGCGTTCTTCTCCCCTGGCGCGGAGGAGCTCGTGAGGGAAGCGGTGCGGGCTCGCGCCAACGTGCTCATCACCGGCGCCGGCGGAAGCGGGAAGACGACGTTCCTCTCCGCGATCCTCTCGGAGTCAGACCCCCGCGACCGCATCGTCGTGATCGAGGACGTCGCAGAGCTCCGCATCGCGCATCCCCACAGCGTCTCGCTCGAGGCGAGACAGGCGAACATCGAGGGTGCAGGGAGCGTGCCGCTCGAACGGCTCGTCCGCGAGTCGCTGCGGATGCGCCCGGACAGGCTCGTGCTCGGCGAATGTCGCGGCGCCGAACTCCGGGAGCTCCTGGCCGCGCTCAACACGGGACACGACGGTGGCGCTGGGACGCTCCACGCGAACTCCCTCACCGACGTGCCCTCGCGTCTCGAGGCGCTCGGCGCGCTTGCCGGCATGACGCAGGATGCGGTCGCCAGGCAGACCGTGAGCGCGATCGACCTCGTCATGCACGTCGAGCGCTCGTCCGTCGGGCACCGGCGGCTCGCCGACATCGGGGAGTTCTGCGTCGATGAGGCCGGACGCCTGGCGATCGCATCGGTCCTGCGTCGGGCATCGGGCCAGGCGGAGAACGTCACGACCCTCTCGCATGCCACCACCGGTGCGGCTGATGGCGGCCACGGGGAGGGTAGCCGGCGCGAGCCCGGTCACCGGAGTCTCGGCCGGCGATGACCGAGCATGAGGTCGACGCTGCGGAGCGCACCGCGGCGGTCGTCGAGCGACTCGCAGCCCTGCTCGCAGGCGGCACGACGTCGGATTCTGCGTGGCAGCACGTCGCGAGCTTCGCTGCCTCCGAGGAATCGCCGAGGCTCGGACGAACCGGCTGGAGGCGGCGCGCGTCATGGGTGGAAACCAGGCTGCGCGTGGGGATTCCCCGGCCCGCGCGGTGGCGCGCCGCCGCCGGCGATCCCGTCGAGCTCACCATCGCGAGAGGCGTGCGCGCTGGCGAGCGAGTTGGCACGATGCTCCGGGAGCGCGAGGAGCCGAGCTGGCGAGCCCTCGGGTGCGCCTGGTCCCTCGCCGAGAGCACGGGAGCCCCGCTTGCCCGGGGTCTCGGCGAGCTGGCCCAGACGTTCCGCGACTTCGGCGCCTCCGAACGGGAGGTCCAACTCGCGCTCGCGGGCCCGAGCAGCGCCGCACGGCTCGTCATGGCGTTGCCCGCCGTCGGAATCCTTCTCGGGCTCGCGCTCGGCTTCGACAGTCTCGGCATGCTCTTCGGGACGCCCATCGGCCTCGCCTGCCTTGGGGGAGGGGCCGCCCTCATGGTCACCGCGCACCTCTGGAACAGGGCACTCATCGCAGCGGCGTCACGACGAGAGCAGCTGCCCGGCCTCGCCCTGGACCTGACGGCACTCGGGATGCTGGGAGGCGCATCCGTCGCCGCGGTCCGCCCACTGGTGCAGCGCGCACTCGACGACGCGGCGCTCGGTACCGGTCGGCACTCCACGGCGCGAACGGGCCTCGGCGGCGGGCGCGTCGACCGGGTGCTGGAGCTCGCCCGCGAGGCCGGGGTGCCCGCCGCATCCCTCTTGCGCAGCGAAGCCGCGCTCGAGCGACGCGACGCGCGCGCCGCATCGAGCAAGCAGGCGGCCGAACTCGGCGTGCGACTCATGCTGCCGCTCGGCCTGTGCGTGCTCCCGGCCTTCCTCCTGCTCGGCGTCGCCCCGCTCATCCTCGCCGTCGTGACCCAGACCATCTCGCGGCTCTGAGCCGCCCGAAACGCCCGTGCCGCATTCGAACCGTCGATACGTAATAAGAGAGGTACACCCATGTTCCAGATCACGACCTTCGGCGACGCATCCCGCGGCCTGCTGAGCAGACTCCGGCAGCGGATGCGCGATGACGAGGGGGCGGCGACAGCCGAGTACGCGATCGCGACGATGGCAGCCGTCGCGTTCGCGGGGCTCCTCGTCGTCATCATGCAGAGCGATGAGGTCAAGGGCCTGCTCGAGAACATCATCCGCACCGCACTCACGCTGGACGAATGATGCGCCGGGTGCCCCGATGGCTCCCGCCCGCGAGCTCGCAACGTGGGTCGGCGACGGCGGAGTTCGCCATCGCGGCACCCGTGGTCGTCCTCCTGCTCGCCTTCTGCCTGACGGGACTGCAGGGCGTCGTCGTGCAGATCCGGTTGCAGGATGCCGTCGCCGACGCTGTCAGGCTCGTGGCACGTGGTGACGACGAGGCCATCGCTCGCGAGTACGTGCATTCGCTCGTACCCGACGCGGAACTCGAGATCAGCCGGCCAGACGGCCTCGTCTGCGCGCGCGCATCCACGCCACTCGTCCTCGGCGAGCGCGTACTCCCCGTGGACATCGGCGCCCGCGCCTGCGCCCTCGGCGGCGGACGATGAGCGCCGAGGCGTCGGCACCTCCCCGAAACCTGGGCGGAGAACGGGGCGCCGGCGGAGTCGTGATGCTGGCGGTCTCGCTCCTTCTCCTTGCGCTCACCGTCGGAGCCGTCAACGTGCTGTCGGCATTCCCCGCCAAGCAGACAGCACACGCCGCGGCCGACGCCGGCGCCCTCGCCGCCGCCGACGTCGCGTCAGGGCTGAAGCCGGGCGATCCGTGCGAGGAAGCAGCCCGTGTCGTCACCGCGAACGGCGCCTCGCTCGAGGCCTGCACGGTCAGCGGCCGTGAGGCCGTTGTGCGAGTTCGTGTAGAGTCCGGCCCGTTCGTCTTTTCGGAACCATCGAGGGCAGGACCGCCACCTCGCTGAGAAGCCGTGAAGCGGAGCCGCCGGCAGTCGGAGGCCTTCCGCCCAGCCACCCCGTCCATATAATGACGCCCACGGGTGGCAACAGCCCCCACATAACTCCGGCCAGCCGGAATCGTCGTGCGAAAGCACGCAGACCCATCCAAGGAACGCTTGTGTCAGGCAGCAACACACTGGTCATCGTCGAGTCGCCGACCAAAGTGAAGAGCATCTCGCAGTATCTCGGTGATGACTACACCGTGCTCGCCAGCGTCGGACACATCCGCGACCTCATCGAGCCCAAGAACCTCCCGCCCGAACTCAAGAAGGGCTCCCTCGGGAAGTTCAGCGTCGACGTCGACAACGGCTTCGAGCCGTACTACGTGGTCTCCGACCAGAAGAAGAAGACCGTCGCCGAGCTCAAGCGGGCGCTCAAGGACGCCGACGAGCTCATCCTCGCAACTGATGAGGACCGCGAAGGGGAGGCCATCGCCTGGCACCTCCTGCAGGTGCTCCAGCCGAAGGTCCCCGTCAAGCGCATGGTGTTCCACGAGATCACCCGCGAGGCGATCGAAGCCGCGAAGGACCGCACACGCGACATCGACGTGCACCTCGTCGACGCGCAGGAGACCAGGCGCATCCTCGACCGCCTCTACGGCTACGAGGTGTCGCCCGTGCTGTGGCGCAAGGTCGGCCCCGGGCTCTCCGCCGGCCGCGTGCAGTCAGCCGCGACACGCCTCATCGTCGACCGCGAGCGCGAACGTCTCGCATTCGTGAAGGCCAGCTACTGGGGTGTCGAAGCCCGCTTCGCGCCAGAGCAGGGCAAGGACGGCTCGGCGTTCGTCGCCCGTCTGACGAAGCTCGACGGCGAGCGCGTCGCCACCGGACGCGACTTCGACGACCACGGTGTGCTCAAGAACTCCTCCGTGATCCTCGGCGAAGCCGAGGCGACCACCATGACCGTGCAGCTCACGGCCGGCACGGTCCCCGTCACGGTGTCCTCCGTCGAGTCCAAGCCGTACACTCGACGCCCCGCCGCGCCGTTCACGACCTCGACCCTGCAGCAGGAGGCCGCCCGCAAGCTGCGCTTCACTGCACGACAGACGATGAGCGTCGCCCAGTCGCTGTACGAGAACGGCTACATCACGTACATGCGTACCGACTCCTCGTCGCTGTCGTCGCAGGCGCTCAACGCTGCGCGCACGCAGGCCGCCAAGCTCTACGGAGCCGAGACGGTTCCATCGGCGCCTCGCCTCTACGGCTCGAAGTCGAAGAACGCGCAGGAAGCGCACGAGGCCGTCAGGCCCGCCGGGTCCACGTTCGCGCTGCCGAGCGAGCTTCGACCCAAGCTGAGCCCCAACGACTTCAAGCTGTACGACCTCATCTGGAAGCGCACCATCGCCTCGCAGATGGCTGACGCAAAGGGCCAGACAGCGACCGTCACGATCGACGCCTCGCCCATCGACGTCTCCGATGCGCAGGGCACCGTCACCAGCCGCGTCGCCGAGTTCCAGGCGTCCGGCACCGTCATCACCTTCCGCGGCTTCCTCGCCGCCTACGAGGAAGGGAAAGACGAGGCGCGCGACGACTCGACCACAGCAGAAGCGAAGCTGCCGCCGCTCACCAAGGGGCAGAAGCTCGACCCGGAGACGGCAGACGCGAAGAGCCACGAGACCAGCCCGCCCCCGCGCTACACGGAGGCGAGCCTCGTCAAGACCCTCGACGAGCTCGGCATCGGCCGCCCGTCGACGTATGCGTCCATCATCTCCACCATCATCGACCGCGGATACGTCGCCCCGCGCGGCAGCGCGCTCGTTCCCAGCTGGACGGCATTCTCCGTCGTGCGCCTCCTCGAAGAGCACTTCCACGACCTCGTCGAGTACAACTTCACGGCGCAGATGGAAGGCGACCTCGACCGCATCGCCGCAGGCACCGAGCAGCGCAACGACTGGCTGCGCGGGTTCTACTTCGGAACCGACGACCACAAGGGGCTCCGCGGCGTCATCGACAACCTCGGCGAGATCGATGCGCGCGAGATCAACTCGACCCCGCTCGCCGACGGCATCGTCCTGCGCATCGGACGCTACGGCCCCTACCTCGAGGTCGCTCCCGAGACCGAGGGCGAGACCCCGCGGCGCGTCAACGTCCCCGAGGACCTGGCTCCAGACGAGCTGACGGCGGAGAAGGCCGTCGAGCTCGTCGAAGCGCCCATCCAGACGGATCGCGTGCTCGGCGTCGTCCCCGAAACCGGCAAGCGCATCGTCGTGAAGGACGGCCGGTTCGGCCCGTACGTGACCGAGGCTCCGTCTGAGGCCGAGGAAGCCGCCGCTGAGGCTGAGGCCAAGGCGAAGGCACTCGCGGAGGAAGCCGAAGCGAAGGCAGCCGCTGCCGAGGGTCGTCCCGTCAAGAAGCCGCGCGCCAAAAAGGCCGCAGCCGCCGAGAAGCCACGCACGGCGTCCCTCTTCAAGTCGATGATCCCAGAGCAGGTCACCTACGAGCAGGCGATCGGGCTGCTCGAGCTGCCCAGGGTGGTCGGCGTCGACGCCGAGACGGGTGCCGAGATCACGGCCCAGAACGGCCGGTACGGGCCGTACCTGAAGAAGGGCACCGACACGCGGTCCCTCACGAGCGAGGACGAGATCTTCACCGTCACGCTCGAGGCCGCCAACGAGCTCTTCGCCCAGCCCAAGTACGGGGCACGCACGACGAAGGCGGCCATCAAGGAGTTCGAAGCCGACCCCGTGAGCGGCAAGCCGATCAAGATCAAGGACGGTCGCTTCGGCCCGTACGTCACCGACGGCGAGACCAACGTGACCGTGTCACGCGGCGCCAACCCGGAGGACGTCACGTTCGAGGAAGCCGTGCAGATGCTCGCCGACAAGCGCGCCAAGGGTCCGGTGAAACGCAAGACCACGGCAGCGAAGAAGCCTGCAGCGAAGAAGCCCGCCGCCAAGAAGCCCGCCGCCTCCAAGGCAGCAGCGACGAAGACGACGGCAGCGAAGAAGCCTGCCGCGAAGCGCGCGCCAGCCAAGAAGCCTGCGGCCAAGGCCAGCGGGGCAGCAAGCAGCGAATGACGGGCCTCTTCATCACGCTCGAGGGCGGCGACGGCGCGGGCAAATCAACGCACTCGGCCCTGCTCGAGGACTGGCTGGCGGGCCTCGGGCAGACGGTCGTGCGCACGCGCGAACCGGGCGGCACCGATCTCGGCGCCGACATCCGCGAGCTCGTGCTGCACCGCAAGGGACACATGGACGCCAGAGCCGAGGCGCTCCTGTACGCCGCCGACCGTGCACACCACATCGCAACCGTCGTCCGGCCAGCGCTCGAGCGCGGCGACATCGTCGTGCAGGACCGCTACCTCGACTCCTCCATCGCCTACCAGGGCACGGGCCGCGAGCTCGGTGCCGACGAGGTCAGGGACCTCTCGCTGTGGGCCTCGCGCGGCCTGCTCCCCGACCTCACCGTGCTCTTCGACCTCGATCCGGAAGAGGGGCGCAGACGCATCGGCGCGACCCGCGGCACCTACGATCGGCTCGAAGCCGAATCGAAGGACTTCCACGACGCCGTCCGCGCCGCCTTCCTCGGCCTCGCCGCCGCCGAGCCGGACAGATTCCTCGTGATCGACGCGACCCAACCCCGAGAGCGTGTGGCCGAGCGCATCCGCACCCGCGTCGCCGAGCTCCTCGAGCGGCGCCCGGTCGGCGCGTAGCCATGACCGTCTGGGACGACCTCTCCGGTCAGGACGACGCGATCGCCCTGTTCTCGAACGCGGCGAAGGCCTCCAAGCGCGGTGCAGTGGACACGAGCGGCATGACGAACTCGTGGCTCATCACCGGCCCACCCGGTTCCGGTCGAAGCAACATGGGCTACGCCTTCGCGGCGGCACTGCTGTGCCCGAACGACGGATGCGGCGTCTGCCCGTCCTGCGTGCAGGTGCGCGCCCGCTCGCACCCCGACCTCACGGCCGTCGTCACGGAAACCGTGCAGCTCGACATCAAGACGGCACGCGAACTCGTCGAGCGCGCATCCATGTCGCCGATGACCGGGCGTTACCGGGTCATCCTCGTCGAAGACGCCGACCGCATGGTCGCACGCACCTCGAACACGCTGCTCAAGGCCATCGAAGAGCCCCCGGAGTCGACCGTGTGGGTGCTCTGCGCGCCCAGCGAGGCCGACCTGCTGCCCACGATCCGCTCACGCGTCCGCAGCGTGCGGCTTCGGGTGCCGGAAGTCCGAGACGTCGCCGGACTGCTCGTGCGTCGCGACGGCATCGAACCGGAGATCGCCCTGCGGGCCGCACGCGAGGCGCAGAGCCACGTCGGCATGGCCAAGCGACTCGCCACGAGCGAAGAGGCGTGGGGCCGCCGCGACGCGTCCCTCGACGGCCTGCTCGACATCCGCACCACCGGTGACGCCGTCCGGAAGGCCGCGCAACTCGTCGCCATCGCCGACGAGGACGCCACCGCCAACGCGGCAGACCGCGACGACAAGGAGCGGGCAGCCGCATTCCGGTCCCTCGGACTCACCCCGGGCCAGGCAGTGCCGAGGCAGCTGCGCGGACAGATCCGCGAACTCGAAGAGCATCAGAAGCGCAGAGCCAAGCGCGGTCAGGTCGACGCGATCGATCGCATCCTGACCGACTCGGTCTCCCTGCTGCGAGACCTGCTCATGCTGCAGCTCGCACTCCCGGTCGAGCTCGTCAACGAGCACCGACGGCGCGAACTGGAATCCGCAACCAGCTCCCGCAGCTCCGACGACGTGCTCACGAGCATCGACGCGGCGAGCAAAGCCAGAGCACGACTCGCCGCAAACGTTCCCGTGGCGCTTGTCCTCGAGGCATTCTTGATCAGCTGGACGACGAAGCAGCAGGGAGCATCATGACCAGACCCACCACTCGTCGCGCGACGACGCGCAGCATCCGCGCCTCGCTCCTCACCGGCGCAGCCGTCTTCCTGCTCAGCGGATGCACGCTCGTCACGACGCTTGCAGGCGGAGGCTCCGGCGGGGGCGGCGGGCAGACGGAGGACGTCGACGTCATCCCGACCGGCCTCGACCCCAGCATCCAGACCTTCTACGAGCAGGACCTCGGCTGGGACGAGTGCGGCAGCGGTCTCGAATGCGCAACCGCGGAAGCTCCCATGGACTGGGCAGACGGGACCTCGGAGCAGATCGAGCTCGCCATGGTGAAGGTACCCGCATCGAGCGGCAACCCGATCGGGACGATCTTCACCAACCCCGGCGGCCCCGGCGCATCCGGAGTCTCGTTCGTGCGCGACAGCGCCCAGTATGTCTTCACGCCGGAGCTCATGGAGGACTTCGACATCGTGGGCTGGGACCCGCGCGGTGTCGGTGAGTCGAGCGCGGTCGAGTGCCGGGACGATGCCGGCATGGACGAGTGGTTCTACGGCGTCGACGAGAACCTCGATCCGGACACCGCGACCGACGAGCAGATCATCGCCGAGGTCACCGCGAACTCGAAGGAGTTCGCCGACGACTGCCTCGAGAACACCGGAGCGCTCCTCGAGTTCGTCGACACGAAGAGCACCGTGCAGGACCTCGACCTGCTGCGCGCGCTCGTCGGCGACCCCAAGGTCAACTACTTCGGGTTCTCCTACGGCACCGACATCGGCGCGCAGTACATCGACATGTTCCCGGAAACCGTCGGCCGCGTCGTGCTCGACGGCGCCACGGACCCGACCCTGTCGACGTTCGAGGTGGTGCTCGCCCAGCAGGGGGCCTTCGGCGAGGCCACCCGCACCTACCTCGAAGACTGCCTGACCACGACGAGCTGCCCGTTCACCGGCACCGTCGACGAGGCGATCGCGAAGATCAACACCCTCATGGCAGAGGCCGACGACACCCTCCCCGTGAACGCAGACGGCCGCAAGCTCACAAGCGGGGTCATCGACACGGCCATCAGCTCGGCCCTCTACAACAACCAGAGCTGGCCGTACCTGAGCGACGCATTCGCCACCTTCGAGACAGCCGGCGACCCCGCAGGCTTTTTCGCGCTCAGCGACTCCTACTACGGACGCGGCCCCGACGGCACCTACGCCGACAACATGTTCGAGGCCTTCACCGCCATCAACTGCCTCGACTACCCGGTGGAGACCGATCCGGCCAAGATCGCCGACTTCAACCGACAGATCGCAGAATCGACGCCGATCGGCATTCCGGGACCCGAAGCGCTCGGGGACACGACCTGCCAGCAGTGGGCATTCCCCTCCACGAACGAGCTCGCACCCGTCACGGGCGCAGGAGCCGACCCCGTCCTCGTCATCGGCACGACCGGAGACCCAGCCACGCCGTATGCGTGGGCGGAGGCCGTGACCGAGCAGCTCGAGTCGGCCACGCTGCTCACCTTCGAAGGCGAAGGACACCTCGCCTACACGCAGGGCGACAGCTGCATCACCGGAGCTGTCGACGCCTACTTCATCGACGGCACCATGCCCGCCGAAGGGCTGGTCTGCTGACCGCGACACCCCGATGTGCACTTGAGCAAAGTGTGCGTTATGCTTTGGTGTCGAGTTCAGCACCCCAGGGAGCTGAGCTGCAGGCAGGCCGCCTTAGCTCAGTCGGCAGAGCGATTCACTCGTAATGAATAGGTCGCGAGTTCGATTCTCGCAGGCGGCCCCATCGCCCCTCCGCACTTCGGTGCGGAGGGGCTCTTGTCTTCCCGGTCACCCCGCCTCCCGTACGCTGAACAGATGCTCGAGCGCAGGCACCACCTCCCCGATCAGCATCCGCCACTCGCGTTCCCGGCGCTGCGGAGCCCGGCGCACCAGCTGGGACCTGGCGAGCCGTTCGACTTCTCGCGACGGGTCGCCGTCATGGCGATCGTCAACCGCACCCCCGACTCCTTCTACGACGACGGGGCGACGTTCGGTCTCCAGAGCGCGGTGGATGCGGTGCTCGCCGCTGAGCGCGCTGGCGCCGACATCGTCGACATCGGCGGGCAGCCGTTCGCTCCAGGGGAAGAGCTCTCGGAGGCGGATGAGATCGCCAGGGTCGTGCCGGTGATCCGCGCTGTCCGCGAGCGCACGGGCGTGCCGATCTCCGCGGAGACGTACCGTGCGCGCGTCGCGGAGGCCTGCATCGAGGCGGGCGCGGGCATCATCAACGACACGAGCGGCCTCCGCGATGAGGACCTCGCGAGAGTCGTGGCGGCCTCCGGCGTGCAGCTCGTCATCACGCACAGCGTCGCGGCGCCGAGGGCGGAGCTCACCCGCCCGCACTACGACGATGTCGTCGGCGAGGTGCGGGCGTTCCTCGAAGCACGCGCCGAACGTGCCCTCGAACTCGGCGTCGGGGAAGAGCAGCTCATCATCGACCCGGGTCATGACCTCAACAAGAACACCATGCACACGCTCGAGCTGACCAGGCGCTTCGACGAGATCTCATCGATCGGCTTCCCCGCGCTCGCCGCCGTCTCCAACAAGGACTTCATCGGGGAGAGCCTCGATCGGGAGAAGCGGGACCGGGTCGCGGGCTCCCTTGCATCCGCCGTCGCGTGCATCCTGCTCGGCGCTCGCATCGTCCGCATGCACAACGTGCCAGAAGCTGTGGATGCGACGAGGATGACCGAAGCGATTCTCGGGCTCCGCGCTCCCGCCTACACCCGCCACAACCTGTAGCGCCCACCCCGCTCGCATCCAACTCACCACTGCCGCGCACATCGGCGTGGCATGCTCTCACCATGAACGCTCCATCCGCGGCGATCCGCTCGCTGCTCGGCCCAGCAGGCGAGCACGGGTGGCTCGACGACGAGCAGCTGCTCGCCCACTACGCCTACCCCGCGAACGGCGCGTTCCGCTTGAACTTCGTCGCGAGCGTCGACGGCGCCGCGATGGGCGGCGACGGCCGGTCGGGGAGCCTCGGCACGGCAGCCGACCATCGGGTCTTCGAGCTGCTGCGTCGCCTCGCCGACCTCGTGCTCGTCGGCGCAGGCACGCTCCGGGACGAGGGATACGTCGGCCTTCGCGTCTCCGAGGCCTCCGTCGCGTGGCGAGAGGCGCGGGGACGGCCAGCGCACCCGACGCTCGGCATCGTCTCGAGCCGCCTGGCCCTCGACCCCAAGCATGAGATGTTCGCGGACGCACCCGTCCCGCCGATCGTCGTCACCCCGGTCTCCGACCCGGAACGGCTCGCACCCTTCCGGGAGGTCGCGACCGTGCTGACCGTGCCAGAGCATCCGGACCGCCCAGGAACCCTCGACGTCACCGAGCTGCGCGCCATGCTGCGAGAGCTCGACCACACCGAGGTGCTCTGCGAGGGTGGGCCCTCGCTCTTCGGCGAGATCAACGCGCAGGGTGCGTTCGACGAGCTCTGCCTCACCGTGTCGCCCGTGCTCGTGGGCGGGACGGAAGGGCGCATCGCGCACTCGGAGACCCTCGCGCAGCATCCGCTGGCTCTCGCTGGGGTCCTCGAATGCGATCACACGCTGCTGCTCCACTACCGGCGCTCGGCCGGGCTCAGCTGACCCGATCTCGAAATCGCACTGCGCGGCCGGTGGCCCGGGTCGCGTGCAGGACGTCAGGCGGCACGCACCCGAGCGCTGGCTAGACTGGCAGCTTGGCGCGGCGTCACGAGACGCGGGTCGCCCAGGTTCCATTCGGAGGTGACATGGCCAGCTCAGGCAGCGCGCGCACGCGGCGCCCAGGTGCTGGCCGCCTGATCGGCTTCGCCCTCGCGGGCGTCCTCGCGCTCGGCGCAGGGTTCGCCGCGGGCGGAGGGGGCTTCGCCGTCGTGGCCCCTGCCTTCGCGGGCGAGGCCCAGGAGCTCGCCCCGAAGACACTCGGTGCCGTCCGGGAGACCCCCGTCGAGGCGCCCGCGGCAGAGCCCGTCCGCACATGCTCCATCGAAGACGTCGCCAGTGCCGGCGCCGCACTCGACTTCCACGGTGTCGTCGTCGACACCCAGAGCGGCGAGACGGTCTACGAGCGGAAGGCGACGGATGCGGTGCCGACGGCCTCCGTCATGAAGCTCCTCACCACGACTGCCGCGATCGAGGTGCTCGGCCCCGACTTCCGCATCCCGACCCGCGCCTACGCAGGCAGCGAGCCCGGAAGCGTCGTCATCGTCGGCGGGGGAGACGTGACGCTCGCCTCGACCGATACCGGCGCGGCCAGCTACTACTCCGGTGCCACGGCGACGCTCGCCGACCTCGCCGCGCAGACCCGGACGGCATGGGCGAACGACCCGAGCCTCTCCGGCACCGCGCTCACGCAGGTGCTCGTCGACGAGTCGGCGTTCAGCGGCGCCGAATGGCAGCCGTCCTGGTCGCAGGCCGACCGCACGGACGGCTACATCAGCCCCATCTCCGCGCTCATGGTCGACGGCGGACGCCAGGACCCGGCGAACCTCGTCTCGCCCCGCACGGAGGATCCGAGCGGGGCCGCGGCCGCCGCGTTCGCCACGAGGCTCGGCGCCTCGACCACGGGCGCGAACGGGTCTGCGCCGGACGGCGCCAAGCTGCTCGGCGAGGTCTGGTCCCAACCCGTCTCCGAACTCGTGCACTACGCGCTCATCGACAGCGACAACAACGTCGCCGAGATGCTCGCGCGTCTCGTGGCGATCGAACAGGGCGTCGGAACGGACTTCGGCGCCATCCAGGACTCGACGAGCAAGGCGCTCTCGACGCTGGGCCTCGACACGAGCGGGCTCGTGCTCGCTGACGGGTCCGGCCTCTCCGCCGATAACCGGGTGCCTCCCGAGCTGGTCGCAGAGCTCCTCCAGACCATCTCGCAGCCCGACGTCGCCGCCTCCCAGCTGCTCGACGACCTCCCCGCGTCAGGCCAGACGGGCACCCTGCAGTCGCGCCTCACACCGCTCGGGGTGCCCCAGGGGGCGATCACCGCGAAGACCGGCTGGATCAACGAGGTCTACGGCCTGGCCGGATACCTGACCGCCGCCGACGGCAGCAGGCTCACGTTCGCGTTCTTCGTCGTCGGTGCCGTCACGCCCGCGAACCGCGACGCGCTCGACACCATCGCCGCGCGCACCTACTCGTGCGGAGCGTCCCTCGCCAACTGGTGACGTCCGCCGGGCGCGATCCGGGTGCGCCTGGCCCATCCAGGCGGCCTGCGGCAGACTGGGGACATGAGCCGTGCACTGCTGATCGTCGACGTCCAGAACGACTTCACCGAGGGCGGCGCCCTCGAGACCGACGGCGGTGCGGCCGTCGCCGCCGGCATCACCGAGCACCTCGCCAGCAGCCGCGAGCAGTACGACGTCGTCGCCGCGTCCCGAGACTGGCACGACGCGGACAGCGACAACGGCGGACACTTCCACGCGCAGCCCGACTTCGTCGACAGCTGGCCGGAGCACTGCGTCGCCGGGACCGCTGGCGCTGACTATCACCCAGCCCTCGACACGAAGCTCGTCGACCTGCACATCTTCAAGGGCCAGGGGTCACCGTCGTACTCGGCGTTCGACGGTTCGACGGCAGAGGGCGAGACGCTCGCCGACGCGCTGCGCGCACGAGGCGTCGACGAGCTCGACGTGGTCGGCATCGCGACCGACCACTGCGTGCGTGCATCCGCCCTCGACGGACAACGGGCCGGGTTCACGGTGCGCGTCATCGACGGACTCACCTCCGCTGTCAGCCCCCAGACGCGAGCCGCTGCTCTCGAGGAGCTCCGCGCCGCCGGCATCACGGTCGAGTAGCCCCGGCTCCCCCGCGCGACGGCGGTCCGCCGTCGCCTCGGCGCTGACCGGGTCCCGTCTTCCGCGTTTCGGGATGGGAGAGTCGCTTCGTTCGGGGAAACTTCCCCGAACGCGGCGATCTTCCCATCCCAGAACGCTGACCGGGTCCGACTTCCGGGTTTCAGGATGGGAGAGTCGCTTCGTGCTGGAAGGTTTCCAAGCACGAAGCGACTTTCCCATCCCGAAAGCAACGTTTGGCGGGCGGAACGGATGGCGGCGCGTCTGTGTGTCTGCGTCCGTGTCCGTGTCTGCGTCCGTGTCCGTGTTCACGCCGAGCTGCTGCGCGTTGGCGTGGTCATGGGCGTGCCGGCTGCTGCTGCGTCGACCGGCCCTTAGATTCGGGATGGCCTGCACGCTTCGGGATGGGGTACAAGCCATCCCGAAGCGTGCAACCCATCCCGAAACTGGCATGCTCTGTGCCCCGAGGGCGCTGATCGGATCCCGACCGCCGCGCTTCGGGATCGAAAAGTCGCTTCGTGCTGGATAGTCTCCCTGAACGAAGTCACTTTCCCATCCCGAACTCGGGGGCGTGGGCGGAGCCGGGCGCGGGCGTGGGCGTCGGCGAAGGTGCGGGCCGCCGCGGAGTCAGCGCGGGAGCAGCAGCTGGTGCTGCGCGAGCTCCCGGTAGAGCGGCACGGTGTCGACGAGCTCAAGGTGCTTGCCGCGGCCGAGCACCTGGCCGTGCTCGAGGACGACGATCTCGTCGCTGTCGACGACAGTCGAGAGGCGGTGCGCGATGACGATGACGCTTCGGCCCTCGGACACCTTGTCGAGCGCGTCGCGCATGAGTCGTTCGTTGGCGCCGTCGAGGGCGGATGTCGACTCGTCGAGCAGCAGGATGGGCGGGGCCGAGAGCAGGGCGCGCGCGATGGCGAGGCGCTGCCGCTCGCCGCCGGAGAGCATGACGCCGGATTCGCCGACCTGGGTGTCGAGGCGGTCGTCGCTGCGGTCGAGCACGTCGCCGAGGTTCACCTCGCGCAGCACCTGCTCGCAGGCGACGTCGTCGGCGTCCGGCCGCCCGAGGAGCAGGTTCTCGCGCAGGGAGCCGGCGAGGACGGGCGCATCCTGCTGCACGTAGCCGAGCTGCGCGCGCAGCTGCTGCCGGTCGATGGACCGAAGGTCGACGCCGCCGAGGCGGATGCTTCCGCCGGTGGGGTCGTAGAAGCGCTCCAGCAGGGCGAGGGCCGTGGACTTGCCGGAGCCTGAGGGGCCGACGAGGGCGAGACGCTCACCGCGTCGCAGCGCGAAGCTGACGCCGTCGAGCACGAGGGGTGCCTCGACTCGTGCCTGTGCGCCGTCCTCGGCGAAGAGGCGGGCGTCGGGATCGGAGGCGGCACCCGTCATGGCCGCTGCCATGCCGCCGCGCGAGGACTCGCGGCGGATCGTCTCGAGTCTCGCGGCAGCGCGCTCGCGGGCGGCGCGTGCGCGCACGACGTCCTCCGGGTAGTGGAAGGAGACCGCGTCGAACTCGACGGCGGGCGCATCCGGAGCCGCGTGCTCGTTGGCCGGTCCCTCGAGGACAGCAAGCGGCGCCTCGGTGCGGTCGCTGGACCCCTCTTCGGGGATGGCGATGATCTCCTCGATGCGTCCCAGGGCGCCGAGTGCCGTGTTGACGGCGGTGAGGGCGCCGAAGAAGAGGCCGAGGGGCATGATCATCATGAACAGGAACATGATGAAGGCGATGAGGTTGGCGATGCTGAGGTCTCCCGCTGCGACGCGGAGCCCGCCGACGCCGAGCACTGCGATGAGCGCGCCCTGCATGGCGAAGCCCGCGACGGGCACGATGAACGCCGAGATGCGGGCGACGTCGAGGCCGCGCTCGTACGCCCCGACCGCGTCGGCGTCGACGAGGCGCTCTTCGCGTTCGGTCGCCCCGAACGCCCGAACGGTGCGGACCGAGGAGATGGCCCGCTCGACGGATGCGGTCAGGTCGCCGACCTTCTGCTGTGCTGCGGCGCTGGCCTCGCGGATGCGCATCGACATGCCGACGACGAGCAGGAGCGCGACGACGACGACGGCGAAGGTGATGAGGAAGAGCACGCCGTCGAGCACGATCATGGCGATCACGGCGCCGATGAAGGTGAGCGCGCCGCCGATGGCCTCGACGAGACCCTGCGTGAGCACGGCACGGAGCATCGTGGTGTCGCTGCCGACGCGCGATACGAGGTCGCCCGTTCGGCGTGCGTCGAATTCCGCGACGGGCAGCCGCAGCAGCTTCGCGACGAGGCGGCGGCGGGTGTTGAGGACGATCGACTCGCCAGTGCGCTGGAGGAGGAAGTGCTGGACGCCGTTCGCGATCGCGCCGAGGACAACAGCGCCGACGAGTACCCAGACGACCCAGGCGGCGATCGTGCCGACTTCGACCTGCCCGATGAGCACGTTGACGAGCAGCGGCTGCGCGAGGCTCAACGCCGAGCTGAAGATGCTGATCGCGATGATGCCGGCGAGGAGCGGCTTGTTTACGAGCAGGTGGGGGAGGAGCTGCTTGAACGTGGCCCTCGGCGCCCCAGACTCCTTGCGAGGCGGGCGCCGGAGGAAGCCACCCCGCTTCTTCTGCGACGTGTCCTCGCCGCCGACGGATGCTGAACCTACTGGCTTGTCGCCCAAACTCCTGGCCTTTCGCCCGCAGCGCGCTGGAGTGCGCGCACGCCGATGTCGCGCAGTCGTGTGCGCGCACCCGCCAAGGGTACCCGGCGCGACCTGAATCGACTTGGCTGGCTGGGCGCGGGCCAGCAACGACGACGGGGCCGAGCATCCGCGGTGGATGCACGGCCCCGTCGACGAGGTGCGAGAGCTACTTCGTGTTGGTCACGTAGGCGATGTCGCGAGTCTCCTTGGAGAGCAGGAGCGCACCGAACGTCAGCACGGCCGCACCGGCGAGGTACACGCCGACCCAGAAGGGGCTGCCGTCGCCGAACGCCCAGAGGGCGATGAAGACGGTCGGCGCGAAGCCGGCGCCGAACACGCTCGACAGGTTGTAGGCGATCGCGCTGCCCGTGTAGCGCACGTTGGCGGGGAACAGCTCGGGCAGAACGGCGCTCATGGGTCCGAAGGTGAGGCCCATGAGGGTCATGCCGATGATGAGCATCGCCTGCGGGCCGAAGAACTCGTGGAGGCCGATGAGCGGCGTCATCGCGAAGCCGAAGACGAAGATCGCGCCGGTGGTCCAGAGCAGCATCTTGCGGCGCCCGTACTTCTCGGCCAGCGGGCCGGAGACGAGCGTGAAGATGCCGAAGAACACGACGGACACGATGAGCATGATGAGGAACGTCTCGCGCTGGTACCCGAGCCCAGGCACCCAGGTGCTGGGGTCGAAGGGCTCGCCGGCTTCTGCAGCCTTCGCGGCAGCCTGCTCTCGGGTTGCCTTGGTGCCGAAGGACAGCGTGAACGCGGTCATCATGTAGAAGAGCACGTAGGTGGCGAGCATGATGAACGTGCCGAGGATGATCTGGCGCCAGCTGGTCTTGAATGCCGCGAAGAGCGGGACCTTGGAGACCTCACCGGCCTGGACGACCTTCTCGAACGCGGGTGTCTCCATGAGGCTGATTCGCACCCAGAGGCCGACGATGACGAGGATCGCGCTGAGGAGGAACGGCACTCGCCAGCCCCAGGCGAAGAACGTCTCGTCGCTCATGAAGTGGGAGAGCAGCACGAACAGCAGGTTGCCGAGGATGAAGCCGATGGGGGCGCCGAGCTGCGGGAAGGTGCCGTAGATGGCGCGCTTGCCCGCTGGTGCGTTCTCGGTGGCGAGGAGGGCAGCGCCGCTCCACTCGCCGCCGAGCCCGAGGCCCTGGCAGAACCGCATGATGACGAGCAGTGTCGGCGCGAGGATCTCCCAGCCGGGCGTGAGCGCAGTGGGGAGGAGGCCGATCGCGAAGGTCGCGATACCCATGGTGAGGAGCGTCGCGACGAGGGTGCCCTTGCGGCCGATTCGGTCGCCGAAGTGGCCGAAGAGGATGGAGCCGATGGGGCGTGCGATGAACGCGACGCCGAAGACGGCGAACGAGGCGAGCAGTGCCGTCGTCTCGTTGTCGTTCGGGAAGAACAGGGCGGGGAAGACGAGGCTCGCCGCGGTCGCGTAGATGTAGAAGTCGTAGAACTCGATGGAAGTTCCGACGAGGCTCGCGGTGAGGACCTTCCCGCGGGAGTTCTTGACCTCGAACTCCTCGGCCGATGCACCTGGCGTGGTCTTGCTGGGGGATGACACGTTGCTCCTGAGACAGCTGGCTCGCTGGTGAGACGCGGTTTCGGTGCGGGTTGCGCGGTGCAGGAACTCAGAGCAGCGGTGGATGGAACGCGCCCGGCCCGGTTGATTGCAGGTCTGCTGACGCGAGTTCGACCGGATGCTTGTGGCTTCCGGCCGAGAAGAGGTTACACCGCATTCGTCGCTTTCGCTGGCCCCCTACCCAGCGCGCGGCGGCCTGGCCGCGACGGCGTGGCGCAGCTCAGCTCGCTGCGTCGTCACCCGGAAGCTGCGGGAGCTCGCTCATGATGTGCCCCATGCGCTGGACCTTGGTCGTGAGGTACGCCAGGTTCGCATCCTCACGACCGACCTCGAGGGGCACGCGCTCCTCGACGGTGATGCCGTGAGCCTCGAGCGCCTCAGCCTTCGCCGGGTTGTTCGTGAGCAGGCGGATGCGGGAGATCTCGAGGTCGTCGAGCATCTGCGCGGCGGCCGTGTAGGCGCGACTGTCGGCGGGCAGTCCAAGCGCGAGGTTCGCATCCACCGTGTCGAGCCCCTGCTCCTGGAGGGCGTAGGCGCGGAGCTTGTTGAGGAGGCCGATGCCTCGACCCTCGTGGCCGCGCAGGTACAGGACGATGCCGCCGTCTCGGCCGATGGCCTCGAGGGAGGCGTCGAGCTGTGGTCCGCACTCGCACTTCAGCGAGCCGAAGGCTTCCCCGGTGAGGCACTCGGAATGCACTCGGACGATGGCGCCGTTCTCCGGCTCGCCGGAGATGATGGCGAGGTGCAGCTGTCCGTTGGAGTCGTCGGTGTAGGCGCGGAAGCGGAGCACGCCGTGCCTGGTGGGGATCGAGGTCTCCGCCTCGAAGGTGATGGACGCTGGGGAATCGCTCATGGGGTCGCTTTCGTTCTACCGAGCGGCTAGACGCGAGAATGCGCCGAGTCGGTAGCCGAGGCCCCACGCGAACACGCGCCAGACTGCCTCGACGATGATGTCGCTCGACATCTTGGAGGCGCCTTCCTGGCGTTCGACGAACGTGATCGGCACCTCGCTCACGCGGATGCCGGATCGTTCGAAGAGCCAGGCCATCTCGATCTGGAAGCAGTAGCCCGCGCTCTTGATGCGGGTGAGGTCGAAGCCCTGGAGGAGGGCGACGCGGTAGCCGCGGTAGCCGGCCGTGATGTCGCGGATCTTGCTCTGCAGGAGCACGCGCGCGTAGATCGACGCTCCTCGGGAGAGGATCTGGCGCTGCAGTGGCCAGTTCTCGGTGCGTCCACCCGGCATCCAGCGTGTGCCGATGACGAGGCCAGCGCCGGCGTCGAGGGCGTCGATCATCTCGGGCAGCCGCTCCGGCGGGTGCGATCCGTCGGCGTCGAACTCGAACACGTAGGTGTACCCGCGCTCGGCTGCGATGGCGAAGCCCTCGAGGTAGGCGGTGCCCAGCCCGAGCTTGCCTGCGCGATGCAGCACGCTGACGCGTTCATCCGCCGCGGCCATCTCGTCGGCCATCTCGCCGGTGCCGTCCGGGCTGTTGTCGTCGACGACCAGGACATGGATGCGCGAGTCGGCACCAAGAACGCGGTCCACGATGGAGCGGACGTTCTCGCGTTCGTTGTAGGTGGGGATGATGACGAGCGTTTCGGGCATTGCGTCATCCTAGCGCGGGGAGGAGCCGGAAATGATGCGACCTCGTGGGCTGTGCACAGCGCCCTGATGCAGCGACCTGGCGGTGGCGGAGACTCAGCGGATCGGCTTGGGGAACCCGACCCGCTCGTAGACCTGATCGAGCGTGCTGACTGCGAGTTCGTTGGCGCGCTCAGCGCCTCGGGCGAGGATGCGGTCGAGTTCGGCCGGGTCGGCGAGGAGCTCGTTGGTGCGCTCGCGGATGGGCGCGAATGTCGACTCGACCAGCTCTGCGAGCCCCTTCTTCAGGTCACCGTACCCACCACCGGCGTATTGGGCGGCGACGTCCTCGATCGTCGATCCGGAGAGGACCGAGGCGATCGTGAGGAGGTTGGAGACGCCGGGCTTGGCCTCGCGGTCGAAGCGGATCTCGCCGTCGGCGTCGGTCACGGCGCGCATGATCTTCTTGCGCGTGACCTTCTCATCGTCGAGGAGCCGCAGGAGTCCGGCGTCGGACTCGGCCGACTTGGACATCTTCGCCGTTGGGTTCTGCAGGTCATAGACCTTCGCGGTCTCTTTCATGATGTGCGGTTCCGGAACCACGAAGGTGGTCCCGAAGCGGCTGTTGAATCGCTCCGCCAGGTTGCGAGTCAGCTCGATGTGCTGGCGCTGGTCTTCTCCGACCGGCACCGAGGCGGCCTGGTACAGGAGGATGTCGGCAGCCATGAGGACGGGGTAGGTGAAGAGGCCGACGGTGGTCGTGTCGGTGCCGTACCGCTGCGACTTGTCCTTGAACTGGGTCATGCGGCTTGCCTCGCCGAAGCCGGTGATCGTGGAGAGCACCCACTGCAGCTGCGCGTGCGCGGGAACGGCAGACTGCACGAAGAGGATGGAGCGCTCGGGGTCGATCCCGGCCGCGATGTACTGGGCTGCCGTCACCCGGGTGCGCTCGAGTAGAGATGCCGGCTCGAACGGCACCGTGATGGCGTGCTGGTCGACGACGCAGTAGATGGCCGTGTAGTCCTCCTGCATGGGCACCCAGTTGCTGAGCGCGCCCACGAAGTTGCCGAGGTGGAGCGAGTCGGCTGAGGGCTGCATGCCGGAGAAGAGCACGGGCTTGGTCATCTGTTGTTCCTCGGGGTCGTGCGGTTGGTGACGCGAGTGTGAAGGTGCTTCAGAACGTGTAGTCGACGACGACAGGCGCGTGGTCCGACCAGCGAGTGTCGTAGCTCGCCGCACGGTCGACGGCGTAGGTGGCGGCCCGCTGCGCGAGGTCAGGGGTGGCGACGTGGTAGTCGATGCGCCAGCCCGTGTCGTTGTCGAAGGCCTGGCCGCGCTGTGACCACCACGTGTACGGGCCCTCGACCTCGCCGGAGAGGCGGCGGCCCACATCCACGAAGCCGAGCCCGGTGCCGGTGGAGCCGTCCGCACCCTCGACGCTGGCACCGCTCTCCCCGAAGATGCGGTCGAAGTAGGCGCGCTCGCGCGGCAGGAAGCCCGCGCGCTTCACGTTGCCCTTCCAGTTCTTGATGTCGAGCTTCGTGTGCCCGACATTGAGGTCGCCGACGACGAGCGAGTGCGAACTGTGCGCCTGTAGCTCAGGGAGTCTCGCGGTCATGGCGTCGAGGAACTTCCACTTCTCGTCCTGCTTCGGCGTGTCTGCCTCGCCCGAGTTCACATAGCAGCTCACGACGGTCAGCGGAGTGCCGTCGATGTCGAAGTAGGCCTCGAGCCAGCGGCCGGCCGAGTCGAAGTCGTCTGCCCCGAGGTCGGTGCGGACCTCGCGGATCGGGATGCGCGACGCGATCGCGACACCAGCTCGCCCCTTCGCGGTGGCCAGGTGGTCGTGCAGCTCCCAGTCGGCCGTGTCGATGAGCTTCCGCAGCTCCTCGGTGGGTGCACGCACCTCCTGCAGCGCGAGGATGTCGACGTCGCGCTCAGCGAGCCACTCGCCCATGCCCTTCTTGTAGGCGGCACGGACTCCGTTGACGTTCACTGACGCGATGCGAATGGTCTTTGGCATGGGTTCGAGTCTAGACGCGACCACCGACACGGGGTCCCGGGTGCTGTCGCTGCGACCGACGCTAGACGCGTCCGCCCTCGAAGCGCCGACGCTGGGCCTCGGCCTCGACGCGACGCTGCTCGCGCAGCAGGGAGCGGTACTCGGCCATCGCCTTCCAGCGGAAGAAGCGCGGCGCCGCGTTCAGGCGCTCCCTCGCCTCGATGACCTCGGTCGCGATCTTCTGACGCTCGGCGCGCAGGATGGTGTCGGTCGACTCCTCCCTGGCTTCCTTCGCGGTGAGGAGCCTCGGAGACGCTCCGATGTCATCCATCGTCACCTTGACCCACGAGGCGGTGAGCAGCAGCACCGTGCAGAGCAGGTTGAGGAAGATCATGAGGCCCAGGAGGACGGCGAAGGAGGCGACGAGCGGGTTGCTCGTCGCGCCGCCGATGAGCGCGGTCGAGATCTGCTTCAGGACGCCGATGATGATCGCCCCGAGGAACGCGGCGAAGAACAGGGAACGGGTCGGGATGCGCAGGCCGGCGAGGATGCGCAGGATGCCGGCGAGGACGGCGGTGTCGAATGCGAGGAGGATCAGCACCGTCACGATGCGGATGACGACCAGCGCGAAGCCGCTCGACTCGTCGATGCCCACGGTCTCGAGCAGCGACGACAGGAACGAGGAGGAGAGCACGGTGAGCGCCGCCGAGATAGCGAGCGCGATCGCGAACGCCAGGAGGAAGCCCAGATCGATGAGCTTCTGCACGACGAAGTTGCGCTTCGTGGCGACGGGCACGTCGAAGATCGTGCGGATGCCCGTGCGCGCCTGGGCGAGCCAGCCGAGCGCGGTGCCGAGGGTGCCGACCAGCGCGATGGCGCTCGCCCAGCCGAATGCGCCGGTGTTCTCGAGCAGGCTCGGGTCGATGGCGCCGTCTTCCCCGATCAGGCCCGGAAGCGAGGAATTGAGCACTCCGATGAGCCCGTCGCGCAGCTCCGGACTGGTCGCGAGGAAGATGCCCGCGACAGAGAAGAGGAGCCAGATACCCGCGAAGATGGAGAAGATAGCGGAATAGGCCATGCCGCCAGCGAGTACCGAGGCGCTTCTCGCCCCGAAATGAGCGAAGACTCGGGCAGGGCGAGTAGCTTGAGCCCAGGCGATCAGCGCTTTCATGCGCTCGCCGAACGGCGCCTCCGGGGGGAACTTCGGAAACGGCGGCGCGAACGTGGAACTGCGCGAACTCTTGCCTGAGTTTTGCTCGGTCACGGTCGAAGCCTACGTTGCTGTGCCGATACGCTGTCTGAGTTACCAGCACGAAGGAGTTGCTATGAAATACACGGGGTTTGGCGTCGGGACCGGCGTCGCTTTCGGTGAAGTCCTGCGCATGCCTGATCCGCTCCCCGAGCCGGCCGACGAGCGCGCCACTGGCGACGCCGCGACCGAGTACGAGCGAGCGATCGAGGCACTCCGTGAAACCGGCGAGGCCCTCACCGCTCGTGCGGCGACGGTCGACGGCGCCGCGAAGAACGTGCTCGAGTCGCAGGCCATGATGGCTGCGGACCCGTCGCTTGCAGACAGCATCAAGTCGGCCACCGAAGCCGGCAAGACCGCCGAGCGCGCCGTCTTCGAATCCTTCTCCTCCTTCGCCGAGATGCTGAAGAGCCTCGGCGGCTACCTCGCTGAGCGGGCCACCGACCTCGGTGATGTCTCGCAGCGCGTCATCGCGCTGCTCCGCGGCGTCCCAGCCCCCGAGGTGCCCTCGAGCGACACCCCGTTCATCCTCGTCGCGCACGACCTCGCGCCTGCCGACACGGCGAAGCTCGACCTGTCGAAGGTGCTCGCGCTCGTCACTCGCGACGGCAGCCCGAAGGCGCACACGGGCATCCTCGCGGCCGAGAAGGGCCTCCCCGCCGTCGTCGCCGTCAAGGAAGCCGACAGCCTGCTCGACGGCACGACGATCGTCGTCGATGCGGCCAAGGGGCAGGTCATCACCGAGCCCAGTGCGGAGCGCATCGCTGAGGCGCAGGCCGAGATCGACCGCGTCGCGGCGATGAAGGCCGCCCCGGTCGAGCCGGGTGAGCTCGCAGACGGCACACCCGTGCAGATCCTCGCCAACATCGGCAAGCCGGCGGATGCGGAGCGCGCAGCCGCCCTCGGTGCCGAGGGCGTCGGCCTCTTCCGGACCGAGTTCCTCTTCCTCGACAGCGACACCGCCCCGACGGTGGAGAAGCAGACGGCTGACTACACGGCCGCGCTCGCCCACTTCCCTGGCAAGAAGGTCGTCGTGCGCGTCCTCGACGCCGGAGCCGACAAGCCCCTCGCGTTCCTCACCGAGGCCGACGAGCCGAACCCGGCTCTCGGGCTCCGCGGCATCCGCGTGCTCATGAAGAAGGAGCAGATCCTCCGCGATCAGCTCCAGGCGCTCGCCAACGCTCAGGCCGCGACCGAGGCGAAGGTCTGGGTCATGGCGCCGATGGTCTCCGACGCGCACGAGAGCGAGCACTTCACGTCGCTCGCCCGCGAGTACGGCCTCATGACGGCCGGAAGCATGATCGAGGTTCCCTCCGCGGCGCTCCTGGCCGAGCAGATCCTCGAGACGAGCGACTTCGTCTCTGTCGGCACCAACGACCTGACGCAGTACACGCTGGCCGCGGACCGCCTGCTTGGCAGCGTCGCCGCGTTCCAGGACCCGTGGCACCCGGCTGTGCTTCGACTCATCGAGCGCATCGGTGACGCGGGCGAGCACCACCAGAAGAATGTCGGCGTGTGCGGCGAGGCTGCGGCCGACCCGAACCTCGCGATCGTGCTCGTGGGGCTCGGCGTGCGCTCGCTCTCGATGGCGCCTCCCGCGTTCGTCGAGGTCCGCGCGGCGCTCAAGCGCGTCACGCTCGAGCAGGCGAAGGAGATCGCGCACCTCGCGATCTTCGCGAAGTCCGCGGAGGGCGCGAAGGGCCGCGTCGTCGACGCGCTCGCGACGCGCGGCGTCATCACGACGGCCGTGCCCGTCGTCGAGGTCTAGCCACTCGTTCTGAAGCCGAGCGGATCTCCGCCCGGCTGAGCAGATCCCCAGCGGGGTGCATCCGGAACCTTCCGGAGGCACCCCGCTCTGCTGTGCGCTCGTTCTCTGCGCCAGCTGCGGGCGGGCTCACTAACCGTGGTCTCGGGATGGGGTACGCGCGTCGGGATGGGTTGCAACCCATCCGGAAGCGAGGAAGCCATCCCGCGTCGAGGGCGGACGCTCGATCGTGAGTGTGTCCCCGCTTGATCGGCACGGCCAGCGCGGGTCGCGTATAGTTGCACACAATCCAAAAAACGACGGGATGCGCATGCCTGAACTCGGCCCCGTGGCCGCTCTCCAACGCGTCACGGTGCGGTACGGAGCCGGCGCGCCCGCGCTCGACGGCATCGACCTCGAGTTGCGCCGCGGTGAGATCATCGGCATCGTGGGGGAGTCGGGTGCCGGCAAGTCGACGCTGCTGCGGCTGCTCGACGCCGACGAGACGCCGAGTGCGGGTCGGGTGCTCATCGAGGGCGCCGACCCGTCCGGGATGCGCGAACGAGAGCGCCGGGCTCTGCGCCGCCGCATCGGCATGGTGTTCCAGAGCTTCAACCTGCTCGCGAACCGCACGGCTCGGCAGAACGTGGAGCTCCCGCTTCGGCTCCAACGGCGCCGCGACCCCGCGTTCGTCGACGAGCTCCTCGACTACGTGGGTCTCAGCGATCGCGGCAGCGCCTACCCAGCCCAGCTCTCCGGCGGGCAGAAGCAGCGGGTCGCCATCGCTCGGGCCCTCGTGACGAGGCCCCCGCTTCTGCTCTGTGATGAGCCCACGTCCGCGCTCGACGAGCGCACGACCAGCGACATCCTGCGGCTGCTCGCCTCCACCAGGGACGACTTCGGCACGACCATCGCGCTCGTCACGCACGAGCTCGCCGCCGTCAAGGCGATCTGCGACCGCGCCGCCATTCTCGACAAGGGGTGGCTGCAGGGCATCGTGACGGTGGAGCACAGCGCTCGGGACGACCGCGGCTCGTACGTCGAGCACGCCAAGCGGGTGCTCGGGTCGTGATGGAGCTCCTCGACAGCATCGTGACCTCTCTCACCGCCAACGCCGACGCCATCTGGCAGGCGCTCGGCGAGACGGGCTACATGCTCGTCTTCTCCCTCGCGGCTGCGATCGTGCTCGGTCTGCCGCTCGGCGTGGTCATCTTCCTGACCCGCCCCGGCGGGGTGCGCGAGAACCGCGTCATCTGGCGGGTCGCGAACCTCTACGTGACCGTCGTGCGCTCGTTCCCGTTCTTGCTCTTCGTGGTCTTTCTCATCCCAGTCACCCGCCTCGTGTTCGGCACGACGTTCGGCACGCAGGCCGCGACGTTCCCGCTGTGCTTCGTCGGCGTCGCGATCTACGCGAGGCTCGTCGAGCAGATCCTGCTCGAGGTTCCGTCCGGCGTGCTGCACGCGGCGAGGTCGATGGGGGCTGACACCGGGCAGATCGTCACCCGGTTCCTCTTCGTCGAAGCGCGCAGCGGACTCGTCTACGCGCTCACCTCCGCCGCGATCAGCCTGCTCTCCTACTCGACGGTGCTCGGCGTCGTCGGCGGCGGCGGCCTCGGCGACTTCGCCCTCCGGTTCGGATACCAGGAGTACGACTACCCGCTCATGTACACGACCATCGTGATCGTCATCGTGTGCGTCCAGCTGCTGCAGACCGGCGGCCACCGGCTCTCGGTGGCGCTCGACCGGCGCTGACCGCATCCCGCCCCCTGCATCCATCCCTCGAACGCACCGAAAAGGAACCACCAGCTATGACACTTCGACTCCGCACGATCGGGGCCGCGCTTGCCGTCGGATCCCTCGCCCTCCTCACCGCAGGATGCGCGCCAGCCGCCGGCGGGGCGAGCGGTGGCGACGTCGTCACCATCAAGGTGGCGGCGACGGTCACCCCGATGACGGATGTCGTGGAGGCGGCGGCCGAGGCCATCGAGGACGGCTACGAGATCGAGCTCGTCCCGGTCTCCGACTACGTGCAGCCGAACGTCCTCGTCGAGAACGGGGAGATCGACGCGAACTTCGTGCAGTTCGTGCCGTTCATGGAGGAGTTCAACACCAAGAACGATGCGTCGCTCGCGGGCGTCACGCCGATCTACTCGACGGTCGTCGCGTTCTACTCGAAGACCCTGTCTTCCCTTGACGAGCTGCCGCAGGGTGGCAGCGTCGTCATCCCCAACGACAGCGCGAACGCTGGACGCGCGCTGCAGCTGCTTGCCGATGGCGGCATCATCACCCTCGACGAGGGCGTCGACCGCTTCACGGCCAAGGTGACGGACATCACCGACAACCCGCGCGAGCTTGCCATCACGCAGGTCGACCTGCTGCAGCTCAACACGGCCTACGAGGAGGCGGACGCGGTCTTCAATCTGCCGTCGTTCGCGCGGCAGCTCGGGTTGACGCCCGTCGACAACGGGCTCGCCGTGGAGCAGGATGAGCAGTTCGCGGTGACGCTCGTGACACGCGAGGACAAGCTCGGCACCCCGGAGATCGCCGCGCTCGAGAAGGCGTTCACGAGCGACGAGGTTCGGGAGATGCTCGAGTCGCTGGACGTCCCGCCGGCCTTCTAGCGAGCAGGGTCACCGCCGCGGATCGCTGCCAGGCGAATGGCCCAGACGGCCTTCGCTGAGGCGATCACCGCCAGTCGATGTGCCCTTCTCGGAGCGTCATTCGGGCCACTTGGCTGGCAGCGTTCGAGGGTGGACTGGCAGCGTTCGAGGGTGGCGAGCGGGCGGGGCGCGGTCGGTGGGGAGTGGAGCCGTGGGCTCGGCGCGGTGGTCAGGCGCTGAACTCGCGCAGCAGCAGCGACGCGTTGTGCCCGCCGAAGCCGAACGAGTTCGACAGCACGGTGCGGATGCGGGCGGGGCGCGCCTCGTGCGCGACGATGTCCAGGTCCGGGAACTCCGGGTCGTCGAGGTTGAGGGTTGGCGGGATCACGGAGTCGCGCATCGTGAGCAGCGAGATGACCGCCTCGAGGGCCCCGGCGGCGCCCAGCAGGTGGCCTGTGGCGGACTTGTTCGCGGTCACGGGAACCTCGCCCAGGCGTGAGCTGAGGAGCTCGCGAAGCGCGGCCGTCTCCATGGCGTCGTTGAGCGGCGTGCTCGTGCCGTGCGCGTTGACGTGGTCGAGCCCGCTCGCGTCGAGGCTTGCGTCGTCCAGCGCGGCGCGCATGGCGGCGAGTGCTCCGCTGCCGTCGGGTCGCGGAGCCGTCGGATGGTACGCATCCGATGTCGCGCCGTATCCGGCGATCTCCCCGAGGATGTCGGCACCGCGCGCGAGCGCGCTGTCTTCTGACTCGACGAGCAGCGCGGCCGCACCCGCCGACATCACGAATCCGTGCCTGCCGCGGTCGAAGGGTCGGCTGGCAGCTTCCGGGGCATCGTCGTGCCCGAGCGCGACGGCGCCGAGGGTGGCGTTGACGGCGAGGTTGACGCGGTTGAGGCAGTCGTCCGCCGCGACGACGAGCACGGCGTCGGCGTACCCGTGCCTGATGGTGCGCATCGCCTCGCCGAGGGCGACGGTGCCGCTCGCGCAGGTCGCGGAGAGGCCGGCGGTGGCGCCGCGCGCGCCATACCGTTCACTCAGGTACGCAGCGGCTGCGTCTGGGCCGCCGTACACGACGACGCCTGGCGGCACGCGGCGAGGCCCGGAGCTGTCGAGGATGCGCGAGGCATCCTGGGTGAGCGAGACGGGACCGGAGCCGGTCGCGATGGTCACCGCGAACCTGGTCGAGTCGAATGGCAGCGACCCTGGCGTGATGCCCGTCGAGCGCATGGCTTCGTCGGCGGCGGCCACCGCGTAGTGCGCGTGCCGATCGAGGCGGGCGACGTCCCGCTTGGGGAGGTGGTCTGCTGCGACGAAGCCGCGCACCTCGCCCGCGACGCGCACAGCGAGGTCGGCGACATCAACGCTCTCGATGCGTCGGATGCCGCTGCGGCCCGCGAGCAGCGACGACCAGATGCTCGGAACATCGAGCCCGTTCGGGGCGACCGCACCGACGCCGGTCACGACGGCGCGTCTCACAGCCGCTCCGCGTCGCCTGCGGTGACGAGGTCGAGGACGGCCGAGCGGCGGATCTTGCCACCTGCCGTTCGTGGCAGCAGGGATGCGCGATAGAGGCGGTGGGGCACGAACTGTGGGGCGAGGCGCGCCCGCAGGTGGCCGAGCATCCGCGCCTTGCTGGGGAGCGCATCCGCGTCTCCCTCGATCACGACCGCCACGAGCGAGCCGAGCGTGTCGTCCGGCAGCGCGACGGCGCAGCACTGCTCGCAGCCCGGCAGCGAGGCCAGGGCGCGCTCGACCTGGGGGAGCGACACCTTGTGCCCGCCGGAGACGGCGACGTCACCGGCGCGGCCGAGCAGCTGGATGCGCCCGTCCGCGAACGACGCGAGGTCGTTGACGCTCGCCCACCCTTCGGTATCGGTGATGCGGTCTGCGCTCGTTGCAGCGAGGTATCGCTCGACGGCGGAAGCCACGCGAATGTGCAGCGTGCCGGTCTCGCCAGCTGGCACGTCCGCCCCAGCGTCGTCGCGCACACTCACCTCGACGCCGGCGAATGGGGCGAGGTTCGTGCCGTCGCCCTCGTCGCTGTACCCGATGAACCCGATCTCGGAGGCCCCGTAGTAGCTGCGCAGGTGAGCCGTTGGGACGGCCTCCTCGAAGCCGCTGCGGATGTGCGCGGGCTGGTTGGCCCCACCAGTGATGACCTCGAGGAGCGAGTCGAGCGACAGCTCGTTCCGGCGTGCCGCCTGGAGGAGGGCAGGCAGCATGGCGGGCACACCGACGAACCGCTCGACGCGCTCTTCCGCGATGGTGCGGGAAACCGCTCGCGCATCGAACGTGCTCTGCAGGTGGAGCGAACCACCAGTCCCGAGCACCTCGACGAGCGCGTACAGCGTGAGGCTGTAGGAGAGTGGGCCGGGCGCGATCGTCGAGCGGCCGTCGGCGGTGCCGAGGTAGCGGCGGCTGATGCCGACGTTGTGGTCCCAGCTGCCGCGCGTGCGGAGGAACCCCTTGGGGAGGTCGGTGGTGCCCGAGGTGAACAGCAGCAGGAAGGGCTCGTCACGCGGCCTGACCTCGGGACCAGGTGCCGCCTCGCCTCGCCTGGCGAGCGCCTCCGCGGCGGCTAGGTCGAACGAAGCCAGCGACATCACCGTCCCACCCCAGGCTGCGGCGTCCAGCTGCTCGGCGAACTCCGGGTCGTCGGTGATGACGAGCGCCGGTTCGACTCGGCGCAGGATCTCGAGGCGGTGCTCGAGCGGCCAGAGCGGGTCGAGCACGGCGGCGACTCCGCGGAAGCTGATGACACCGGTCAGGAGGCGTGCAGCGTCGATGGCGCGTGACAAGGAGAGCGCCACGATCGGGACGCCCCCGGTCTCGGCGGCGGACGCACCGCTCGCGGCCGGCTCCGACGAGTCGAGCAGCGTCTCGACACCTGCCCGCACCTGGGCGCAGGAGCTCGACAGCTCGCCGTAGGTGAAGCGCTCGCCGTCACCGGCCAGCGCGGTGCGGGTGGGCCAGCGGTCGGCGGTGTCGATGAGCGTGCGAGTGATGGGCACCGGACGAGTCTAAGTCGTGAACCTCAGCACGACCGAGGCGAGCGGGCATCCCGGAGCGGGAACCTCAGTCGAGCCCGACGCCGTTCCGCAGCTCGCGACCCTTCGCGATGTCCCTGTCGATCTGCTCGAGCCGCTTCGAGCTCGCCTTCGTGTCGCGGGGCGGCAGCTGAATGCTCTGCTCAGCCTCGATGCCCCCGCGCAGCTCCCGCACCCGCTCGATCTCCGCGTCGCACTGCGCGCCGAAGAGGAGCGCGAGGTTGACGATCCACAGCCAGAGCAGGGCGATGATGACACCGGCGACGCCGCCGTACAGCCGCTCGTAGCTGCTGAAGTTCGCGACGTAGAAGAAGAAGCCGCCACTCGCGACGACCGTCACGACCAGTGCGATGAACGCGCCGAGCGTCATCCACTTGAACTTCGGCAGCCTCACGTTGGGCGTTCCGTAGAAGAGCACCGCGATCATCACGATCACGACGACGAGGACGATGGGCCAGCGGGCGAAGCTCCAGACCGTGAGCGATGCGTCGCCGAGGCCGATGAGACCGCCGACCGCCGCGGCCACAGGCCCGGAGAGCGCCAGGATTCCGAAGATCAGCAGCATGAGCACGAGGAGGACGATCGTCCAGATCATCATGATCGGGCGGAGCTTCCAGAACGGGCGACCCTCGTCGATCTCGTAGACCGTGTTCATGGCGTGCGAGAAGCAGTTCACGTACCCGGACGCCGACCAGAGGGCACCGAGCAGACCGACCACGAACGCAGTTCCGGCGCCGCTGGACTCGCCGAGCTGCTCGACCGTGTTCCGCAGCGTCTCGGCGAAGGTCGGATCGGCCAGGTAGGTCGACATCTCGTCGATGAACGACACCGCCTCCTCCGTCAGGCCGAAGAGGCCGATGACCGACATGAGCGCCAGTAGTGCGGGGAAGACCCCGAGCAGCATGTAGAACGTGAGCGCGGCGGCGAGCACCGTGCTCTTGTCGCGCAGGAACTCGCGGACGGCGCGCGCCAGGATGTAGCGCCAAGCCGGACCGAGAACCGGTTTGAGCCCTTCCGGCTTGCGCGGATCCCTCGCATCCGGGGCCGTCTGCGCCTTGACGACGCTGGTCTCGTGGGGTGAGCCGGGAGTGGTCATAGGAGCAGGCTAGGCGGGGGCGGCGAGCCGAGGCGGAGGGCGCGCGCTCCGGAACCGGAGTCGCCTTCGGGGGACGCGGTGAGGCGTGACGAGTGGAGACGCGAAGAAGGGCAGCCGATCTCGGCTGCCCCTCCTCGCGTCCGGTCGCTGGACTGCTAGACGCGGCCCTTGAGCATCGCCTGCTTGACCTCGGCGATGGCCTTGGTCACCTGGATGCCACGGGGGCAGGCTTCGGTGCAGTTGAAGGTGGTGCGGCAGCGCCACACGCCCTCACGGTCGTTGAGGATGTCGAGGCGGACCTTCGCGTCTTCGTCACGGGAGTCGAAGATGAAGCGGTGCGCGTTCACGATCGCCGCCGGTCCGAAGTACTGGCCGTCGGTCCAGAAGACGGGGCACGACGTGGTGCACGCGGCGCACAGGATGCACTTGGTGGTGTCGTCGAAGCGCTCGCGGTCGGCGATCGACTGGAAGCGCTCCTTGCCCTTCTCGGGCTCAGCCTGTGCCTTCAGGAAGGGCTGGACCTCGCGGTACGCCTCGAAGAACGGCTCCATGTCGACGATGAGGTCCTTCTCGAGGGGGAGTCCCTTGATGGCCTCGACGTAGATGGGCTTCGAGATGTCGAGGTCCTTGACCAGCGTCTTGCAGGCGAGGCGGTTGCGGCCGTTGATGCGCATGGCATCGGAACCGCAGATGCCGTGCGCGCAGGAGCGGCGGAACGCGAGCGAGCCGTCCTGGTCCCACTTGATGCGGTGCAGCGCGTCGAGGATGCGGTCGGTCGGGTACATCTCGACGTCGAACGCCTCCCAGTACGGCTCGGTGTCCGTCTCGGGGCTGTAGCGGCGGACGTTGAGCGTCACCGTGAACGGCTTGGGAGCCTCGATGGCCGCCTCGGGGGCTTCAGTTGTTGCAGCAGTCATTCGTTCCGCCCTTCCTAGTACTTGCGCTCGGTCGGCTCGTAGCGCGTCACGCGCACGGGCTTCTTGTCGAGTCGGATGTGGTCGGCGGGGTCGGGGGACTTCCGGTCGCCGGTCAGGTACGCCATGGTGTGGTGCATCCAGTTGACGTCGTCGCGCTTGGGGAAGTCGTCGCGCATGTGGCCGCCACGGCTTTCCTCACGGTTGAGCGCGCAGTAGACGAGCACCTCGGCGAGGTCGAGCAGGAAGCCGAGCTCGATGCCTTCGAGGAGCTCCGTGTTGTAGCGCTTGCCCTTGTCGAAGACGGCGATCTGCGTGTACCGCTCGCGCAGCGAGTGGATGACCTTGGTCGCCTCGGTCAGTGTCTCCGACGTGCGGAAGACCTGGGCGTTCTTGTCCATCGTCTCCTGCAGCTCGCGGCGGAGGCCGGCGACGGACTCGGTGCCGGTGGAGGCCTGGAGGTCGTCGACCATGCTCTTCACGAACGCGGCGGCGTCGTCGGGCAGGGGAGCGAACTCGGCGGTCTTGACGTACTCGACGGCGTTGCGGCCGCTTCGCTTGCCGAAGACGTTGATGTCGAGCAGCGAGTTGGTGCCGAGTCGGTTCGAGCCGTGCACCGAGACGCAGGCGCATTCGCCGGCTGCGTACAGGCCCGGGATGACGGTCTCGTTGTCGGAGAGCACCTCACCTGCGTTGTTCGTGGGGATGCCGCCCATCGCGTAGTGCGCGGTCGGGTAGACGGGCACGGGCTCGGTGACCGGGTCGACGCCGAGGTAGGTGCGCGCGAACTCGGTGATGTCGGGCAGCTTCGTCTCGAGTACCTCGGCGCCGAGGTGGGTGCAGTCGAGGTAGACGTAGTCCTTGTGTGGGCCGGCGCCGCGACCGTCGAGGACTTCCTGCACCATGGAGCGGGCGACGATGTCGCGGGGGGCGAGGTCCTTGATGGTGGGCGCGTAGCGCTCCATGAAGCGCTCACCGGATGCGTTGCGGAGGATCGCGCCCTCGCCGCGTGCGCCCTCGGTGAGGAGGATGCCGAGGCCGGCAAGACCGGTGGGGTGGAACTGGTAGAACTCCATGTCCTCGAGCGGGAGGCCACGGCGCCACACGATCCCCATGCCGTCGCCCGTGAGCGTGTGCGCGTTCGACGTCGTCTTGAAGACCTTGCCGAAGCCGCCCGTCGCGAAGATGAAGGCCTTCCCCTGGAAGACGTGCAGCTCGCCTGTCTTGAGCTCGAGCGCCACGATGGCCGCGGGGACCTCCTGGCCGTCGACCTCGGTCATGACGATGTCGAGCGCGTAGAACTCGTTGAAGAACTTCACGTTGTGCTTGACGCAGTTCTGGTACAGCGTCTGGAGGATCATGTGGCCGGTGCGGTCGGCCGCGTAGCAGGCGCGGCGAACCGGTGCCTTGCCGTGGTCGCGCGTGTGGCCACCGAAGCGGCGCTGGTCGATCTTGCCCTCTGGCGTGCGGTTGAAGGGGAGGCCCATGTTCTCGAGGTCGATGACCGCCTCGATGGCTTCCTTCGCGAGGATCTCGGCAGAGTCCTGGTCGACGATGTAGTCGCCGCCCTTGACGGTGTCGTAGGTGTGCCACTCCCAGTTGTCGTCCTCGACGTTCGCGAGGGCCGCGGCCATGCCGCCCTGGGCCGCACCGGTGTGCGAGCGAGTCGGGTAGAGCTTCGTGACGACAGCGGTGTCTGCGCCCTGGGCGGCCTCGATGGCCGCGCGCATCCCTGCACCACCAGCGCCGACGATGACGATCTCGTGCTGGTGGTAGTGGACGCCGTCGACGGTGCGCGTCGGAGCGAGCTTCTCTGCCATATGTCTGTGGCTCTTCTTTCTCAGGTGGTGGAAGTCGTGTGGCCGAACGCCGCGGCTAGGCCGGGCAGAAGCTCGGCAGGTTCTCGGCGGCGCCGTTGGCGGGGCACGGGTCGAACGTGTAGATCACGAGGAGGCCCAGGACGATGAGCACCGTCGTGACGATGAACAGCGTCACCTGCAGGGCGCGGCGCGTGCTGGCCTTCGACACGTAGTCGTTGATGATCGTGCGCATGCCGTTGGCGCCGTGGATGAACGCGAGGACGAGCATGAGCGTGTCCCAGACGACCCAGAACGGGTCGGCCATCTTGCCGGCGACGAAGGCGAAGTCGATCGCCGCGACTCCCTGCCCGACCATGAGGTTCGTGAACAGGTGGCCGAAGATCAGGATGACGAGCAGCACGCCGGAGACGCGCATGAATGCCCATCCAATGCGCTCCCAGTTGGTGCTGTTCTTGGCGGCAGCTGCCGAGCGCGGGTACTCGATGGTTTCGATAGTCATGGCAGCTCCCTCCTAGTGGCTGAACACGTTGATGAGGTGGCGGGGCGTGAAGCCGATCATCGTGACGACGCACAGGCCGATGACGATCCAGAACATGAGCTTCTGGTACTTCGCGCCGCCCGGCAGGAAGTCGATGAGGATGATGCGGATGCCATTGAACGCGTGGTAGCAGATGGCTGCCACGAGTCCGACCTCGCCGATGCCCATGATGGGCGTCTGGTAGGTGTGGATGGCCGCGTTGTAGGCCTCGGGGCTGACGCGCACGAGCGACGTGTCGAGCACGTGCACGATCAGGAAGAAGAAGATGGAGACGCCGGTGATGCGGTGGAGAACCCAGGACCACATGCCCTCGTTCCCCCGGTACAGCGTGCCGCCGCGATGCGGCTTCTTCGCTGACTTCTTCGGGGCTGTCGAGCCCGCCGGAGCTGGTGTCTGTACGGCTGACACGGGATTGCCCTTCTGTCGCGTTGCGTTCTTCCGCTCAGGACTCTTGCGCCGAGGAGGTGAAGATGAGCGGCAGGCCCCAACCACACTGCGTTGGGCATGTTGATACCCGCCTAGACTACGCCTCCCGCGCTCCTCAGCTGGGAAGGTTTACCTTCCTTTGTGGTGTTTCGGCGGTGACGTCCGCGCCTGGGCCCGAACGCTCAGGCGTGGGGCAGAACGCTCGGCTGCCGCGCATCCGTCATGACGGAAGCGTAGTGCGCGAGGAGCTCGTCGCAGACGCTCGTCCACGAGCGGGAGAGCACGCGCCGTCGGCCGGCCTCGCCCATGCGCGCTCGAAGACCCGGGGAATCGACGAGGTGCTCGAGCATGCCCCTGAGGTCGAGGTCGCCCGCTCGGTCAGGATCGAAATGGAAGCCGTCGACGCCGTGCTCGACGAGGTCGATCGGGCCACCGGCGTACGGCGCCACGACGGGGATGCCGCTCGCGTGCGCCTCCTGGATGGTCTGACCGAACGTCTCCTCTGTTCCCGTGTGCACGAAGACGTCGAAGCTCGCGTAGGCCAGAGCCAGGTCGCGGCCACCGAGCCTGCCGGCGAAGTGCACGGGCACGCCCTTGAGTGCCTTGCGGATGCTCGGTTCAGAAGGCCCATCGCCCACGACGACGAGCTGCACCCCATCGAGGCCGCGCAGCGAGGCGAGGCGCTCGACCTGCTTCTCCGGTGCGAGGCGACCGACGTAGCCGATGATCGTGCGGGAGTCGGCGCCCAGCCGCCGGCGGCTGTTCTGCACGGCCTGTTCGTGCTTGTTCCGCGGGTGATAGGTCTCGAGGTCGACGCCTCGACCCCAGCGGGTGGCGTTGGTGATCTTCGCGCGACGCAGATCACCGAGCGCCGCGCTCGACGGCGCGAGGGTCAGATCCGCGTTGTTGTGCAGCCAGCGGATGAACCACCAGGCGAAGCCCTCCATGGCGCTCAGGCGGTTGCGCTTCGTGTACCCGGCGACGTCGGTCTGGAAGACGGCGACGCTCGGGATGCCGCGTCGCTTCGCGGCGGCGATCGCCTGCGATCCCAGAAAGAGGGGGCTCGCCGCGTGCACGATGTCGGGCGCGAACTCGGCGAGGAGTCGGTCCACCCTGGGGGAGGGGAGGCCCACGGGGAACTGGCGGTAGTCGAGCGCCGGCACCTCGACGACACGAAACCCGCGATACTCGCTCGGCGAGCCGGCGGCCGGGGTGATGATCATCGCCTCATGGCCGCGCAGTGCGAGGTGGTCGAGCACCTTGCACACGCTGTTCGTCACGCCGTTGACAGTGGGGAGGAAGCTCTCGGTGACGACCGCGATGCGCATGATGCGAAGGTAGGCGGTCGGCGTGGCATCGAGGTGAACTCCCGGCGACGTGTTCCCGACGACATATCCACAGCTTCGTCACGCCGAAACCAGCAGGAGACAGTGTTCCCCTATGGTGTTGCGCATGGCAGATGCGATCGATCGGTTCTATGGCGTGATCCCAGCGGGAGGCGTCGGTTCCCGACTCTGGCCCCTCTCGCGGGCCGAAGCCCCGAAGTTCCTCCACGACGTCGTCGGAAACGGCTCGACCCTGCTCAGGGCGACCTGGGACCGGCTCGCGCCGCTGTGCGCTGAAGACCGGCTGCTCGTGGTGACGGGTGAGGCGCACGCGAAGGAGGTGCGCGCGCAGCTTCCCGAGCTCATCGAGGAGAACATCGTGCTCGAGAGCGAGGGTCGGGAATCGACGGCGGCGATCGGACTCGCCGCCGCGATCCTGCAGCGTCGTGTGCCGGACGCCATCATCGGCTCGTTCGCCGCTGACCACCTCATCGGCGCGACCGATCGCTTTGCCGCGGCAGTCCGCGAGGCCGTCGAGGCTGCCGACGCCGGCGTCATCGTGACGATCGGCATCCAGCCCATCGAGCCGTCCACCGCGTTCGGCTACATCCGCGCCGGCAAGCCCCTCAAGATCCCGGCCGCACCGAGCGCCCGCAAGGTCGACGCATTCGTCGAGAAGCCCAAGGAGGCGACCGCGCGTCGCTACCTGGCCTCAGGCGAGTACCTGTGGAACGCCGGCATGTTCTTCGCGCGCGTCGACCGCCTCATGGAGGCGCTCGCCGAGTCGAACCCAGCCCTGGCCGCTGGCATCAACGAGATCGCGGATGCCTGGGGCACCGAGCAGCAGGCCGAGGTCACGGCGCGCGTCTGGCCTGGCCTCGAGAAGATCGCCATCGACTACACGGTGGCCGAGCCGGCCGCCGCGCGTGGTGAGCTCGCCGTCATCCCCGGCTACTTCCAGTGGGACGACGTGGGTGACTTCGCAGCAGTGAGCCGACTCCGCAAGAGCACCAACGGCAATGGGGTGACGGTGCACGGAGACGAGAGCAACGTCGTCGTCGTGGATGGCTCGGGTCTCATCGTCAACCACACCGACCGGGTCGTCGCCATCGCCGGCATCAAGGACATCGTCGTGGTCGATACGCCGGATGCGCTGCTCGTCACGACCGCGGCCAACGCGCAGAAGGTGAAGCAGCTGGTCGCAGAGATTAAGGCGTCGAGGCGCCCGGAAGTCCTGTAGTCCGCCTCCTCCTTCTCTGCGCGCGCGTGCACGGTCACAACGATCCGTGCACGCGCGTAGCGGTCTGGGCTCGGCGCCCACTACTCTTCCGGCATGTCACGCTCTCGCATCCCAGGCGCCTTCGGTGCCCTCGCCGTCGCCACCCTCGCTCTGACCGCCTGCCAGGCTCCGCCGGAGGCCCCGGGCTCGACGGATGCGGCGGGCGCTGGCAGCGACTACCTCGCGTGCATGGTCGCGAACAGCGGCAACATCCAGGACCGCTCCTTCAACCAGGCCGTCTTCGAGTCGCTCGAGGCTGCGCAGGAGGAGTACGGCGTGGACATGCGCGAGACCGTCTCGCAGTCACAGGCCGACTACGAGACCAACCTCGAGACCATGGTCGGTGAGGGCTGCGACTACATCGTGACGGTCGGGTGGGAGCTCGCCGACGCGACCAGGGCGTCCGCCGAGGCGAATCCCGACATCACGTACTCGATCGTCGACGAAGTGGTCGAAGGGCCGAACGTGGCCTCGATCGTGCACGACACCGCGCAGGCCGCGTTCCTCGCCGGGTACCTCGCGGCCGGCGTCAGCCAGACGGGCGTCGTCGGGACCTTCGGCGGCGGCAACCAGCCACCCGTGACCGTGTTCATGGATGGCTTCGCGGCGGGCGTCGAGCAGTACAACACCGCCAAGGGCGCGTCGGTGCGTGTCGTCGGGTGGGATCCGAAGACGCAGCAGGGCTCGTTCACGGACGACTTCACCAACACGAACGCCGCGCAGACGACAGCGCAGGGGCTCATCTCGCAGGGTGCGGACATCATCATGCCTGTCGCGGCCCAAGCCGGTGAAGGCGCCGCCGCGGCAGCGCTCGCGGCCGGCGACGTCGGCATCATCTGGGTCGACTCCGACGGCTACGAGCTGCTCGGCGAGGAGTACCGCCCCCTGCTCGTGACGACGGTCGAGAAGCGGATGGAGCCGGCCATCCTGGGCGTCATCGGCTCCGACATCGACGGCACCTTCGAACCGGGCAACAACGTCGGCACGCTCGGGAACGACGGAGTCGGGCTTTCCTCCTTCCACGACTGGGACTCGAAGATCCCCGCCGAGCTGAAAGCCGAGGTCGAGGACCTGTTGGCCAAGATCGTGGCTGGGGAGATCGTCGTCGAGTCACCGTCGTCACCGACGGGCGCGAACTGAGCGGATTCGCGACCCGATCCAGCATCCCGCACCGACCGATCGGCTCGGAGAATTCCGGCCCCGTGAGAATCGACGCTCGACGCGCCGAGAAACACACTCGTAACTGTGCAACGGTCGGGTTTCGATTCCGATCTCGGCCGTATTGTGACGCCGGGCTACGGCTATGCTCGGGCAATCACCAGCTTCGTCGGCATCCGCGTTCTGCGGTGCGACGGACATCCAACTCAGGAGGATCGAGAGTGGCTATCTCTTCGAAGCAGCGCTTCGCTGCAATTGGCACCATGGGCGTCGCAGCCCTCGTGCTCGCCGGTTGTGCCCCAGCTCCGGATGCGGGCGACGCGCCAGCTGAAGGTGCATCCGACTTCACCGCGTGCATGGTGTCTGACGAGGGCGGGTTCGACGACCGCTCCTTCAACCAGCTCGCGCACACCGGTCTGGAGAACGCGGAGTCCGAGCTCGGAGTCAGCGTGCTCGAAGCAGAGTCAGCGACGCCGGACGACTACGCGGCCAACCTGACGACCATGGTCGACCAGGGCTGCAACATCATCGTCCCCGTCGGCTTCAAGCTGGCCGACGCGACGGCTGCGGCCGCCGAGGCGAACCCAGAGGTCGACTTCGCGATCGTCGACGTCGAGGGCCTCGGCATCCCGAACGTGCTCGAGCTCAACTACGACACGGCGCAGGCCGCGTTCCTCGCCGGCTACGCAGCAGCCGCGTACTCGAAGACGGGCACCGTCGCCACCTACGGCGGCGCGGCCATCCCGACCGTCACGATCTTCATGGACGGCTTCGCCAACGGCGTCAAGCACTTCAACGAGGTCAAGGGCAAGGACGTCAAGGTCATCGGCTGGGACGTCGACTCGCAGCAGGGCTCGTTCGTCGATGACTTCACGAACGTCTCCCGTGCCAAGGAGATCTCCACCGGCTTCCTGAGCCAGGGTGCGGACGTCATCCTCCCCGTCGGCGGGCCCCTCTACCAGGGCGCAGCAGAAGCGATCCGCGAAGGCGGCCAGGACGCCGTCATCCTCGGCGTCGACTCCGACCTCGCCATCGCTGACGAGCAGTACGCGGACATCATCCTCGTCTCGATCATGAAGGGACTCGACGTCACCGTTCTCGACGCCATCTCCCAGAGCGTCGACGGCACCTTCGAAGGTGGCACGACCTACACGGGCGTCCTCGAGAACGAGGGCGTCAGCCTCTCCGGCTTCGGTGCCTTCGAGTCGGAGCTGCCGGAAGGCACGCTCGACGAGATCGACGCTCTGAAGCAGGAAGTCATCGACGGCAAGTACCCGGAACTGTCGCCTTCCTCACCAAAGGTCTGACCCTCCGGCGTCTGGACTGACGTCCGGGCACAACATGGATGCGGGGCCGTCGCGCAACTCGCGGCGGCCCCGTAGCATGCCTACGCATGGAATCCGAGCCGGTGGTGGCCACCCGCCGCTCCGGCTCCAGCACGACCGGCCCACCAGGCCGTATCCCGCACTACCGCACAGCGAAGTGGACCGCTATGAAACTCGAGCTTCGAGGCATCACCAAGCGATTTGGTGCCTTCACGGCCAACGACAACATCAACCTCACGATCGAGGAGGGCGAGATCCATGCGCTCCTCGGCGAGAACGGTGCTGGCAAGTCGACCCTGATGAACGTGCTCTACGGCCTGTACCAGGCCGACGAGGGCGAGATCCTGCTGGACGACGCCGTCCAGCACTTCTCCGGGCCGGGAGACGCCATGGCCTCCGGCATCGGCATGGTCCACCAGCACTTCATGCTCATCCCCGTCTTCACGGTGGCGGAGAACCTCATGCTCGGCCACGAGCCAGCGAACGGTGCGGGTGTCCTCGACATCGACAGCGCTCGCCAGAAGGTTCGCGACCTCTCGGCGCAGTTCGGCTTCAACATCGATCCGGATGCGCTGGTCGAGCACCTGCCCGTCGGCGCGCAGCAGCGCGTCGAGATCATCAAGGCGCTCTCGCGAGACGCGAAGATCCTCGTCCTGGATGAGCCCACCGCCGTGCTCACGCCGCAGGAGACCGATGAGCTGATCGTCATCATGGACCAGCTGCGCAAGGCGGGCACATCCATCGTCTTCATCACGCACAAGCTGCGCGAGGTCCGCAAGGTCGCGGACCGCATCACCGTCATCCGCCGCGGCAAGGTCGTCGGCACAGCACTCCCGAGCGAGTCCAACGAGGAGCTCGCCGCGAAGATGGTCGGCCGTGCGGTCGACCTCGACGTCGACAAGGAGGCCCCGAAGCTGGGGGAGACGACGTTCGTCGTCTCCGAGCTGACGGTCTTCGACGAGGTCGGCGCCAAGCAGGTCGACGACCTCAGCTTCGAGGTTCGCGAGGGAGAGATCCTCGTCATCGCCGGTGTGCAGGGCAACGGCCAGACCGAGCTGACGGAGGCAATCCTCGGCCTCCACAAGAAGGCTCTCGGCTCGATCAGCCTCGACGGCAACGAGCTCATCGGGCAGACCGTCAAGAAGACATTGGACGCCGGGCTCGGCTTCGTGCCGGAAGACCGGACGGAAGACGGCATCGTCGGCGACTTCACGATCGCCGAGAACCTCGTGCTCGACCGCGCCGACCGTGCACCGTTCTCGAACGGGATCGCGCTGAACCTGCGCGAGATCACGGCCTTCGCCGAGAAGAACGTCAAGGACTTCGACGTCAGGGCGCCCTCCATCGAGACGGCCGTCGGCCGCCTCTCCGGTGGCAACCAGCAGAAGGTCGTCCTCGCGCGCGAGCTCGGCCGGGACCTGCGGATGTTCATCGCCTCGCAGCCGACGCGCGGTCTCGACGTCGGATCGATCGAGTTCGTGCACGAGCAGATCGTGCGCGTCCGCGACTCGGGCATCCCGGTCATCATCGTGTCGACCGAGCTCGACGAGGTTGTGCAATTGGCGGATCGGATCATGGTCATGTACCAGGGCAAGAGCATGGGAATCGTTGGACCGGAGACGTCGCGCGACGTGCTCGGCCAGATGATGGCGGGGGTCGAAGTATGAGCCAGCTCCAGAACGTGACGGCCGAGACGCCGCCACCACCCGGCACGCAGGTGCCGGTCACCGCGAGCGAGCAGTCGCCGTGGCACGGCCTCTGGCGCGACATCCTCGGGGGCGGGCCGCTGCGCTCCATCCTGGCGATCGTGCTCGCGCTGCTCATCGGCTCGCTCCTCGTCGTCTTCACCAGCGACGACGTGCTCGAGACGACCGGGTACTTCTTCTCTCGGCCGATGGACCTCTTCACCGCCGCGGGCGGTGTCATCGGCGGTGCGTTCCGCGCGCTGTGGGAGGGCGCGATCTACTCGCCCCGCAACGGCTTCGTCCCGCTGACGAACACGCTCATGTGGGCGACGCCGCTCATCACGGCCGGCCTCGGGGTCGCGTTCGCATTCCGCGCTGGCCTGTTCAACATCGGTGGTCAGGGACAGATCCTCATCGCCGCGCTCTTCACCGGCTTCGTGGGCGCGAGCCTGCAGCTTCCCTTCGTCGTGCACGTGCTCGTCGCAGCCTTCGCCGGCATCGTCGGCGGCTCGGTCTGGGCCGGCATCGCAGGGTGGCTGAAGGCACAGACCGGTGCGCACGAGGTGATCGTCACGATCATGCTCAACTGGATCGCGTTCTGGGGTCTCACGTACCTGCTCAAGACCCCGGTCTTCCAGGCGGAAGGCGCCGGCGGAAACGCCAAGGCCAAGCCCATCGTCGAGTCGGCGCAGCTGCCCGACCTCGTGGGTGCCGCCGACTGGGGCTTCATCCTCGCGATCATCGCCGCCTTCGTCTACTGGTGGATCATGGAACGAACGACGATCGGCTTCAAGGTGCGAGCCGTCGGCCTCAACCCGAGCGCCGCTCGCACCGCGGGCATCAACGTCGCCTTCATCACGTTCCTCACCATGGCCATCGCCGGTGCCTTCATCGGCCTCGCCGGAGCCACCCAGGTGCTCGGACGCGCCACCGCGGGCTACGACCCCGGCGTCCACGCCGGCATCGGCTTCGATGCCATCACGGTCGCGCTCCTCGGCGCGGGACACCCCGTCGGCATCATCCTGGCCGGCCTCCTCTTCGGCGCGCTCAAGGCCGGATCCTTCCCGATGCAGGTCGTCGAGGGAATCCCGATCGACATCGTCGCCGTCATCCAGGGCCTCATCGTGCTCTTCATCGCGGCGCCTCCGCTCATCCGGGCGATCTTCCGCCTGCCGAAGCCCTCCGGCATCCGCCTGCTCGACCGCATCCGCGCAGCGAGGCAAGGGCAGGATGACGGGCCGTCGAGCACGAAGGACGGCACAGGCACAGGCAGCAACGGCAAGAAGAACGAGGTGAACGCATGACCGCAGTGACGCCGAGCACCGAGGAGCAGATCCCGGTAGGCGCGAGCACCAAGGCTGAGGTCCGCACGACGCGCAGCTGGAAGGCCCCCATCGCGTACGCCTTCTTCAGCGCGCTCGTCCTCGTCGTCTTCGGGCTCCTCGCACCCGCGGGCGCCTCGAGCACGATCGACCTCAACTCGGACGGCGTGCCGATCAAGTTCGACCCGCTGGTCCTCCCGACCATGGTCACGAACCTCGTCATCGGCGTGGTCCTCGCCGGCATCACGGTCGTCGCCTTCCTCCGCACCGCGGCAGGCGCGAAGCTGCCCATGTGGGTCATGGTCGTCTTCGGCATCCTCTGGGTGTGGGCGCTCATCGTCTTCATCGGCGCGAACGCCAACGTGCCGCTGACCTGGCTGCTCACGGGAACGCTCGCGATCTCGACCCCGCTCATCTTCGGCTCGATGGCCGGCCTCGTCTCCGAGCGCGTCGGCGTCGTGAACATCGCCATCGAGGGCCAGCTCCTCGCCGGCGCCTTCACCTCCGCGCTCATCGGATCGATGACGGGCAACCCGTTCCTCGGCCTCCTCGGCGCGATCCTCGCCGGCATGCTCGTGTCGCTCATCCTCGCCGTCTTCTCGATCCGCTACCTGGTCGAGCAGGTCGTCGTCGGTGTCGTCATCAACATGCTCGTGATCGGACTCACGAACTTCCTCTACTCGGGCGTCATGACGCGCGACAGCGGATTCCTCAACACGATCGCCCAGGACGAGAAGTACCCGCGCTTCGCGATCCCCCTGCTCAGCGACATCCCGGTCATCGGGCCGCTGCTCTTCGACAACACGTTCATCGTGTACCTGATGTTCATCACGGTGCCCGTCCTCACCTTCGCCCTGTTCAAGACCCGCTGGGGCCTGCGCCTCCGCGCCGTCGGCGAGCACCCCAAGGCGGCCGACACGGTTGGCATCAAGGTGAACAAGACCCGCTTCTGGAACGTCCTGCTCTCCGGTGCCATCGCCGGCGCGGGCGGCAGCTTCTTCACACTCGGCAGCGTCGGGTCGTTCAGCCAGGAGATGACGAGCGGCCAGGGATACATCGCCCTCGCCGCCCTCATCTTCGGCCGCTGGCACCCGGTCTACGCGACCCTCGCCGCGCTGCTCTTCGGGTTCGCCTCGAACCTGAAGACCCTCGTGAGCCAGGTCGGGGCAAACATCCCGCCCGAGTTCATGGCGATGATCCCGTACATCGTGACGATCCTCGCCGTGGCCGGTTTCGTCGGCCAGTCCAGAGGCCCCGCCGCGGCGGGCAAACCCTACGTGAAGGCATAGGTGCAGTCATGACGGCAACAGGAACCGAAGCGCTCGAGCCCGACTGGGCGACCCTCCGCGAGGCTGCGCGCGACATCATGACGAAGGCGTACGCGCCCTACTCGAACTACTCCGTCGGCGCGGCCGCGCTCGTCGACGACGGTCGCATCGTCGTCGGCTGCAACGTCGAGAACGCGAGCTACGGGGTCGGCCTCTGCGCCGAGTGCGGACTCGTATCGGCACTCCAGGCGAGCGGAGGCGGCAAGCTCGTCGCCTTCACCTGCTGCAACGGCGACGGCGACGTCATCATGCCGTGCGGCCGCTGCCGCCAGCTGCTGTACGAGTTCTCGGCACCGGGGATGCTCCTCGAGACCGTCTCGGGCATCCGCACCATCGACCAGGTTCTGCCGGACGCGTTCGGCCCCAGAGATCTCGAAGGGATCAAATGAGCTCCACCCCCGCCCAGTCCGCAATCGAGGCGTTCGACGCCGTCGACCTCATCAAGGCGAAGCGCGACGGCCGCGTGCTGTCGACGCCCGAGATCGACTGGCTCATCTCGCGCTACGCGAACGGCTACGTGGGCGACGAGCAGATGGCCGCGATGGCGATGGCCATCTTCCTCAACGGCATGGAGCGCACCGAGATCCGCGACATGACGCTCGCGATGATCGCGTCGGGTGAGCGGATGAACTTCGACGGGCTCGGCAAGGTCACGGTCGACAAGCACTCCACGGGTGGCGTCGGCGACAAGATCACGCTCCCGCTGATGCCGCTCGTCGCCTCATTCGGCGTGGCCGTGCCGCAGCTCTCGGGCCGCGGACTGGGCCACACGGGCGGCACCCTCGACAAGCTCGAGGCCATCCCCGGCTGGAGGGCCGAGCTCTCGAACGAGGAGATGTTCACCCTCCTGCAGGAGATCGGCGGCGTCATCTGCGCGGCCGGCGCCGGCCTGGCTCCCGCAGACAAGAAGCTCTACGCGCTCCGCGACATCACGGGAACCGTCGAGTGCATCCCGCTCATCGCATCGAGCATCATGTCGAAGAAGATCGCCGAGGGCACCGACTCGCTGGTGCTCGACGTGAAATTCGGCTCCGGCTCGTTCATGGGCGACATCGAGCGTTCGCGTGCGCTCGCCGAGACGATGGTCGCGCTCGGCGAGGATGCCGGCGTCCGCACCTCGGCGCTGCTCACGAACATGAACGTGCCGCTCGGGCTCGCGATCGGCAACGCCAACGAGGTGCGAGAGTCAGTCGAGGTGCTCGCCGGTGGTGGCCCCGCCGATGTCGTCGAGCTCACCGTCGAACTGGCTCGCGAGATGCTCCGCCTCGCGGGGCAGCCGGACGCCGACGTCGAGGGCGCGCTGAAGAACGGCGCGGCGATGGACGTGTGGCGCCGGTGGGTCTCGGCGCAGGACGGCGACCCGGATGGGGCGCTGCCCGTCGCGCGCGAGACGCACGAGGTGCGCGCCGACCGCGACGGTGTGCTCGTCCGCCAGGAAGCGCTGCCGTTCGGCATCGCGGCGTGGCGCCTCGGGGCCGGACGCGCGCGCAAGCAGGACCCGGTCATCCACTCGGCAGGCATCGACCTCGCGGCCAAGCCGGGCGACGCGGTGAAGAAGGGGGACGTGCTCTTCACGCTCTCCGCCGAGGATGCGGCCCGCTTCCCACGTGCCCTCGAGGCGCTCGAGGGGGCGTACGAGATTGGCGACGCCGGCTCGGAGACCCTCACCGGCGGTCCGCTCATCGCTGGCCGCGTCGGCGCCGAGTAATCGGGCTGGCGGTGTGGAGAAGGGAGACCTTCTCCACACCGCCACGCCAGTTCGCGCGCTGGTTGCCTCCGCCAGATAGAATCATGGCTCTGGACGGCCGCATTTTCTGGATCGCGGCCACATTCGAAGGGGAACACCGTGTCTGTGCAGAGCTCCGCGCCATACGACGAGGACGATTTCACGCTGCGAGACGGCACCAACATCCGCGCGCTGCCCAAGGTGTCGCTACATGACCACCTCGACGGCGGCCTCCGCGCCCAGACGATCATCGAGCTGGCCGACGAGATCGGCCTCGAGCTCCCCGCAGCGAACGCGCCCGAGCTCTCGAACTGGTTCGCCGACCAGTCCGACTCCGGCTCGCTCGTCGAGTACCTGAAGACCTTCGACGTCACCACGGCCGTCATGCAGACCGCACACGGCCTTCGCCGCGTCGCCCGCGACTTCGTCAACGACCTCGGCGCCGACGGCGTCGTCTACGGCGAAGTCCGCTGGGCTCCCGAACAGCACCTCAAGCGCGGCCTGAGCTTGGACGACGCGGTCAACGCCGTGCAGGCAGGCATCAACGAGGGCATCGACGACGTGCGCTCGCGCGGCTTGCGCATCCGCATCGGCCAGCTGGTCAGCGCGATGCGCCACGCGGGCAACGGCCTCGAGATCGCCAAGCTCGCCGTCCGCCACCGCGAGCAGGGTGTCGTCGGCTTCGACATCGCCGGCCCGGAGGACGGCTTCCCGCCCACGAATCTGCAGGAGGCCTTCGACTACCTCATGTCTGAGCGCTTCCCGACGACGGTGCACGCGGGCGAGGCGGCCGGGCTCGACTCCATCGAGAGCGCCATCTTCGACGCACACGCGCTGCGTCTCGGCCACGGCGTGCGCATCGCGGAAGACATCGACCTCGAGGGTGAAGACGACGACGGCACCTACGTGTCGCTCGGGCGACTCGCGCAGTGGGTGCGCGATCGCCGCATCCCGCTCGAGCTCAGCCCGTCCTCGAACCTGCAGACCGGCGCCATCGCCGCCTGGGGTGAGAACATCGAGGATCACCCCTTCGACCTGCTCTACCAGCTCGGGTTCACCGTGACCGTCAACACCGACAATCGCCTCATGAGCGCCACGAGCATCTCCCGCGAATTGACGTTGCTCGCGGACACCTTCGACTACGACCTCGCCGACCTCGAGACATTCCAGCTCAACGCCGCGGAAGGCGCCTTCCTGCCGATCGAGGATCGCGAAGAGCTGGCGGAGATCGTGAGCGAAGGGTTCGACGAGGCGGGAGCATGAACGCGCAGGCCACACCTGAGCTGCAGTTCGACCCCACCAGCGTGCGCCTCGCGGAGCACGCCCTCGACTGGCGGCAGGCCGTCGGCCAGATGGGCGAGCTGCTTGCCGAGCGCGGGTTCGCGAAGCGCGGGTACACGAGCAACATGGTCCGCGTCATCGAGCGCTTCGGCCCTTACGTCGTCGTCGGCCCAGGGGTCGCGCTCGTGCACGCTCGACCCGGCGAGGAGACCATCGAGAACGGTCTCGCCGTCATCACGTACCCGGAGGGAGTTGGCTTCGGTCACGCCCGCTACGACCCGGTACGGGTCGTCGTCGGCATGACGGCGACCAGCGCATCCGAGCACCTGAAGCTCATCGCGGCCCTCGCGAAGACCTTCGACAACGACGCAGTGCTCAGCGAGCTCATCGCAGCGGAGTCGCCCGCGTCGCTTGTCGAGCTGCTCAATCCGCGCCTCGCGGCTGCGGGACTCGTCATCGCCTGACGCCGGCGCTCCGTATGCCGCGGGGTGCTGCGAGCCCCCCGACGCGACCGTGATCGGTCGCCAGCGATCCTCAACCGTCGTGTCCGATTTCCGCGAGTGGATGCGCTTCGAACCTGCCAGACTCGTCGCATGGCAAGCACCGAGCTGACCGGAGACGACCGGTACCGAGCGATCCTCGCCAAGGACGGCCGCTTCGACGGCCAGTTCATCACGGCCGTCGGCTCGACCGGGATCTACTGCCGACCGAGCTGCCCCGCGCGCACACCGAACCGCGAGAACGTCACGTTCTACACGACCAGTGCCGCGGCGCACGAGGCGGGCTACCGGGCCTGCAAGCGCTGCCTGCCGGATGCGGCGCCTGGCGACCCCGCCTGGAACCTCCGAGGCGACGTCGCCGGCCGCGCCATGCGACTGATCGCCGACGGAGTGGTCGAACGCGAGGGCGTCCCGGGTCTGGCCGCGAGGCTCGGCTACTCCTCTCGGCACCTCGGACGCGTGCTCGCGGCGGAGCTCGGCGCGGGCCCGCTGGCGCTCGCCCGTGCGCAACGCGCCCGCACGGCCGCGACCCTCCTGGGAGCCACGGACCTGCCCTTCGCCGATGTGGCGTTCGCGGCGGGGTTCTCCAGCGTCCGGCAGTTCAACGAGACCGTCCAGGAGGTCTTCCAGCTGACGCCCACGCAGGTGCGCGACGCGTCGCGTGGCCGATCGGCCAGAGCGCGAGCTGCGAGCCCCGGCGTCGACGAAGAGCGTCCGGTCCTCGGGGCCGGTGGTGTCCCGGTGACGCTCGCTCTCGCCTACCGCGAGCCGTACGACGCCGCCGGTGTCTTCACCTGGCTGGGGGAGCGCGCCATCCACGGCGTCGAGGTCGCGACAGGGAACAGCTACGAGCGCAGCCTCCTGCTGCCGGGCGGCCCAGCCTGGTTCAGCGTGGACGCGGGTGGCGCACAACCCTCGTCCCTGCGCCTCCGGGCCCAGCTCACCGATCTCAGCGACCTGCAGACGCTCGTCACCCGCGTCCGCCGACTCTTCGACCTGGACGCTGACCCGACGGCGATCGACGCGGCCCTCTCCGCGCATCCGGAGATCGCCGAGCGCGTGCGTCTTCGCCCCGGCAGGCGCCTCCCCGGGGCGGTGGACCCAGACGAGATGCTGATCCGCGCGATCATCGGACAGCAGATCACCGTCTCAGCGGCCCGCACGGCCCTCGGCCGACTAACGGCGCGCGCTGGTGTCGGGCTCGCGGCACATGGCGACCCTCCCCGACCGGACGAGGTGGACACGGCTGGCGTCGACGTCGCTGGCGTCGACGCCGCTCTTGAGCCGGGCCCGGGCCGCCGCGTCACTCGGCTCTTCCCGAGCGCCTCAGCCATCGCAGAGCTCGGCGACGAGTCGTTTGCTGGACCTCGCGCTCGCTCGGCGACGATCACGAGCGTCGCGGAGGCGATCGCCAGCGGTCAGCTGCGTCTTTCACACGGCGATGATGTCGCGGAGCAGCACTCGGCGCTGACCGCGTTCCGAGGCATCGGAGACTGGACCGCCGGCTACGTGAGCATGCGCGTGCTCGGCAACCCGGACGTTCTGCTCACCGGTGACGTGGCCCTGCGCAGCGGGGCCAAGGCCCTCGGTCTGCCATCAGAGCCGAAGGCCCTCGTCGCGTTCGCGGACCAGTTCAGGCCATGGCGAAGCTACCTCTCGCTGCACCTCTGGGGAGCGACGCCACCCAGGGCGCGGGCGGTTGCCGACAAGACCACCAGGACAGGGTCCGCCACGCAGCCGTCTGCGGCCGTGGCACGCCGGTCCGCACCTCACAGCACGGAGAACCCAGCATGAGCACACACCAGACCCCAGGCACGCCGGTAGCAGCGGTCGAGCAGCGGGCCGTCATCGAGACGTTCGGCACCCCGGACGGCCCGTTCACGATCGTCGCCCGCGAGAGCGACGGCGCGGTCCTCTCATCCGGGTGGAGCGACGACGAGCAGCTCGTCGTCGCCCGCATCACGCCCAGAGCCAGGCCGATGATCCTCACCCGCCGACGCCTGGCAGCATCCGACGCCGTCCGGACCTACTACGACGGCGAGCTCGATGCCATCGACGACGTTCCCGTCGCCCAGTTCGGCGCGGAGTTCAGGATGCAGGGGTGGCGGGGCCTGCGCGACATCGCAGCCGGACATCCGCTCACCTACACGGAGTTCGCGACAGCCCTCGGCCGTCCGACGGCCGTGCGGGCCGCCGCGAGCATCTGCGCGAGCAACGCCCCGGCGCTGTTCGTGCCGTGCCACCGGGTCCTGCGCTCGGACGGCACCCTCGGCGGCTTCGCGTGGGGCGTCGACGTGAAGCGCTCGCTCCTGCAGCGCGAACTCGCCCACGCAGCCTGACGCGCCGCATCCACGCGCGGCAGGGTTCGCCCGTGTTCGCCCGTGCTCGCCCGTGTTCGCCCGTGCTGGCCCGTGCTGGCCCGTGTTCGCCCGTGCTCGCCCGTGTTCGCCCGTGCTCGCCCGTGTTCGCCCGTGCTCGCCACGGTTCGCCACGGAGCTCTGGCCGACCTGTAGCTCACCTCGCCAGCTTCGGGATGGGTTTCACGCACGCGGATGGGTTGCAACCCATCTTGAAGCGTGGAAGCCATCCCGATGCGACGCGGTCGGGCGGACAAGTCGCGTCGGGCCGGGAAGGGCGCGTCGGGCGGGAACGTCGCCTCGGGCCACGCTCGCGGTTTCGGGATGGGAACCTCGCTTCGTTGTGGGAAGTTTCCCTCAAGACTGCGAGGTTCCCATCGCGAGGCGGATGCGGGGCGTCAAGACGTGAACGACAGAGGGCTCGGGCAAGAGACGACGCAGCGCGAGAACGACAAGAGCCCCTCGGGATGGAGAGAACTCCAACCCGAGGGGCTCCGAAGACGCGCGGCGCGGTGCCTACGCGGTGGTGAGGGTGACGCGCAGGGCTTCACCGGCGCGCGCTGCCTTCGCTTCGGCGTCGGCCGCTCGTTCTGCGGGCGAGCCGTCTTCGCTCGACGCGTCGACGTAGACCTTGATCTTGGGCTCGGTGCCGGACGGGCGCACCATGACGCGGGTGCCGTCGGCGAGCTGGTACCGGAGCAGGTCGATGGGCACCTCGTCGCCCGAGAGGTCGCCGGTCTCGAGCACCTCGACACCGCCGACCTCGGCGGGGGTGTTGCCGCGTAGCACGGCCATGACGCGCGGGATCTCGGTGATGTCGTCGAAGCGCACCGACACCTGCGTCGACACGAACGTGCCGAACCGCTCGGCGAACGCGTCGTCGTGGTCGATGAGCGTGCGCCCCTCGGCCTGCAGCCCCATGATGAGCTCGAGGATCGCCACGGACGCGGAGATGCCGTCCTTGTCGTGCACCGTCTCGGGGTTGACGAGGTAGCCGAGGGCCTCCTCGTAGCCGTAGAGGATGTTCGGGGCGCGCGAGATCCACTTGAATCCCGTCGGCGTCTCGGCGTAGTCGAGCCCGTATTCGTGCGCGATGCGTCCGAGCGCCGGTGCGGAGACGACGGAGGTCGCGAGCGTGCCGTGCAGGCCGTCTGCTTTCGCCTGCTCGGCGGCGCGCCAGCCGAGGATCTTGCCGATGTCGTTGCCGCCGAATCTGCGCCATCCGGCTGCGTCCTTCACGGCGACCGCAAGTCGGTCGGCGTCGGGGTCGTGGGCGATGACGAGGTCGATGCCGGCCGCATCCGCCGTCTCGTAGGCGAGGTCGAGGGCGCCGGGCTCTTCGGGGTTCGGGAAGTCGAGCGTGGGGAAGGCCCCGTCCGGCTCGACCTGCTGCGCGACGACCACGGGCTCGGCGACGCCGAGCTCGGTGATGACGGCGCGGAAGGTCTCCCATCCGACGCCGTGCAGGGGCGTGTAGACGAAGCGGACGTCGTTCGGTGTTCCCCGCAGCAGCGAAGCCGTCGCCGACACGTACTCGCTGACGATCGACTCGTCGGCCGTCGCGTAGTCGGTGGAGCGTGGGATCTCGGGCACGGTCGTGCCGGCCGCGACGGCCCCGATGGCCGCCGCGATCTCGGCGTCGACGGGCGCGACGATCTGCGAGCCGTCATCGGCGCCGCCGAGGTAGACCTTGTAGCCGTTGTCCCATTTCGGGTTGTGCGACGCGGTGACCATGACGCCGGCGGATGCGCCGAGGCGGCGGACCGCGAAGGCCAGCACGGGGGTCGGCAGCTGCCGCGGCAGGATCGTCGCGGCCACGCCTGCGGCCTGCATGATCTCGGCGGTGTCCTCGGCGAAGCGCTTCGAGTTGTTTCTGGCGTCGTAGCCGACCACGATCGACGGCGACTCCTCGCGCGAGAGCAGGAAGTCGGCGAAGCCACGCGCGGCCTGGGCAACGAGCACGCGGTTCATGCGGTTGGGTCCGGCTCCGAGCCTGCCGCGGAGGCCCGCGGTCCCGAAGGCGAGACGTGCCGAGAACCGGTCTTGCAGTTCGCGCCAGGCGCGTGCTCGCTCGCTCGTGTCGGTGTCTTCGATGACGGTGAGCTCGGGCGAGACGTCGCCCGCGGCGTGGATGAGCTCCTGCAGTTCGGCGCGCGTGAGCTCGTCTGGGTCCTGGGCGAGCCAGGCGACGGCGTTGTGTCGCAGGGCGACCTGGAGCTGGCGGGCGAGGCCGCTCATCAGAGCTTCACCACGATCTGCGAGAGCAGCTCGGCGAGGTCGGCTTCTGCCGCCTTGCCCGCCTCGAGCACCTCGGTGTGGCTGAGCGGGTTCGGCGAGACGCCGGCTGCTGGGTTCGTGATGAGCGACATGCCGAGGACCTCCATGCCTGCCTCGCGTGCGGCGATCGCCTCGAGCGCGGTCGACATGCCGACGATGTCACCGCCGATGGTGCGCGCCATCTTGACCTCGGCGGGCGTCTCATAGTGCGGACCGCGGAACTGCACGTAGACGCCCTCGTCGAGCTCGCGCACCGTGAGCGCCAGTTCGCGGAGGCGTGCCGAGTACAGGTCGGTGAGGTCGATGAACGTCGCGCCCTCGAGGGGCGAGTCGGCCGTGAGGTTGATGTGGTCCGAGATCAGCACCGGCGTGCCGGGGCCCCACTCGGGCCGCACGCCGCCTGCGCCGTTCGTGAGGATCATGACGGAGGCACCGGCGGCGGCGGCGGTGCGCACGGAGTGCACGACCCGGCGCACGCCCTTGCCTTCGTAGTAGTGGGTGCGCGCGGCGATGACCAGCGCGTGCTTGCCGTTCGCGAGGCGGATGGAGCGGAGGGTCCCAGAGTGACCGGGGATGTCCGACTTCGCGAAGCCGGGCACCTCGTCGGCCGGGATGGTCGCGATCGTCTCGCCGAGCAGATCGGCGGTCTGGCCCCACCCGCTGCCGAGGGTGAGCGCGATGTCGTGGCGTTCGACACCCGTCTTCTCGGCGATGACCGCGGCAGCTGCCTGCGCGAACTCGAAGGGTGAGGTGGCTGGGTCGTCGATCGAGGTTGCTTCGTGCGTTGACATGCTCACCAGCGTAGCGACCGTGGCGCGGCGAACGGGGAGCGTGGGCTGATGAACTCCGGGGGCGACCGGAAACGGCCCGGATACCGGCCCGGTTTGGCGGGTTCATGCGGGAGGAGCAGAATGGGCTCATGGCCACGCCTTTTGATCGCAAGCACCGCATCGTCGTCGTCGGCGGGGGGCCAGGCGGGTACGAAGCCGCACTGTCGGCAGCCCGCCTCGGCGCGGAAGTCACTCTCGTCGAGCGCGTCGGCGTCGGCGGCTCCGCAGTCCTCACCGACGTCGTTCCGTCGAAGACCCTCATCGCGAGTGCGGAGGCCGCGACGGCGATCCGCGAGTCCGGGGAGCTGGGCGTGCAGTTCTTCGCGAAGGGCGACAGCGGCAAGCCGCTGAAGCCCGAGGTGGCGGTGAACCTCTCGAAGCTCAACAAGCGTCTGCTGCGTCTTGCGCAGAACCAGTCGGATGACATGCAGCGCACCCTCGAGGCGGCGGGCGTCAACGTCATCCAGGGGGAGGGCAAGCTCGACGGCAACTCGGCGGTCACGGTGGGTACGGGCTCCGGCGGGCAGGACTTCGATCGCATCGAGTTCGACTCCGCCGTCATCTCGGTCGGTGCTCGCCCGCGCACGCTCGACTCGTGCAAGCCGGACGGTGAGCGCATCCTCACGTGGACGCAGCTCTACAACCTCAAGGAGATGCCGAGCCATCTCATCGTCGTCGGATCGGGTGTCACGGGCGCGGAGTTCGCCTCCGCGTACTCGGCGCTGGGCGCGAAGGTCACGCTCGTCTCCAGCCGCGACCGCGTGCTTCCCAATGAGGACGCGGATGCGGCTGACGTGATCGAGGACGTCTTCAAGCGGGGCGGCATGACGGTCCTGTCGAAGTCCCGCGCGGCGACCGTCGTCCGTGACGGCGACGAAGTCGTGGCGACGCTCGACGACGGGCGCGAGGTGCGTGGCTCGCACTGCCTCATCGCGGTCGGATCCATCCCGAATACTTCTGGCATCGGCCTGGAGGGCGCCGGCGTCGAGGTCACGCCCTCCGGCCACATCCGCGTCAACCGCGTCGCCCGCACTTCCGTGCCGAACATCTACGCGGCGGGTGACTGCACGGAGTTCTTCCCGCTCGCATCGGTCGCCTCCACACAGGGGCGCACGGCGGTGTTCCACGCACTCGGCGATGAGGTTCGTCCCATCAACCTCCGCAACGTGGCATCGAACATCTTCACCTACCCGGAGATCGCCACGGTCGGGTGGCAGCAGCGCTCGATCGAGGACGGAACCCGCGAGGGGCGCGTCTACAAGCTGCCGCTGAGTGAGAACCCGCGCGCCAAGATGCAGGGTGTGCGCGACGGCTTCGTGAAGCTCATCGCGGGCAACGACCTCGGTACCGTCATCGGCGGGGTCATCGTCGCGCCGCGCGCCTCGGAGCTCGTGCTGCCATTGTCGATCGCGATCGAGCAGCGCCTCACGGTCGATCAGGTCGCGCGCGCGTGGGCCGTCTACCCGTCGCTCGCGAGCAGCATCTCGGATGCGGCGCACGCCATGCACGTTCCGTACTCGGAGCAGACGAAGAGCTAGCGGCTGACAGCAGCTGACCGGATGCTCGGGGCCTGGCACGCGTGCCGGCCCTGAGCATCTGCCGTCTGCGCCGCTCTGCTCGAGCTACGCGCCGAAGTACTCGTTCCAGATGTCGAACGCGAGCTTGACGAACAGCACGGCCACGACGATGAGGAACACCCAGCGGATGAGCTTGCTGCCGCCGCGGATGGCGGTGCGCGCGCCGAGGTAGCCGCCGGCGACGTTCGAGACCGCCAGGATGGCGCCGAGACCCCACAGCACGTACCCCTGGGGTGCGAAGAAGAGCAGCGCGCCGAGGTTCGTGCCGAGGTTCACGATCTTCGCCTTCGCGCTGGCCTGCAGGAACGAGTAGCCGAGCAGCGACACGAGGGCGATGACGAGGAACGACCCGGTGCCTGGTCCGAGCACGCCGTCGTAGACGCCGATCGCGAAGCCGATGAGTCCCGCGACGACGTGGTGCTTGCGGCCCTCGTACTTGAGCTTGTCGAGTTGCCCGACGCTCGGCTTGAATGCCGTGAAGATGCCGATGCCGAGGATCGCGACGGCGATGATGGGCTTGAAGGCGGCGGCGGGGATGCTGGAGGCGAGGATCGCGCCGCCGTAGGCGCCGAAGAGCGCGATCGCCGCCATGGGCAGCGCGGTGCGCAGGTCGGGCTTCACGCGCCGGAAGTACGTGATCGAGCTGGTCGTGGTGCCGGCGATGCTGCCGAGCTTGTTGGTCGCGAGCGCCTGCACGGGCGTGACGCCGGGCAGGGTGAGGAGCATCGTGAGCTGGATGAGTCCGCCGCCCCCGACGACCGCATCCACCCAGCCGGCGGCGAAGCCGCCGGCGATGACGAGCGCCAGCAGCCAGCCGTTGAAGCCCTCGAGGCCGGTGAACGACTCGAGCCAGTTCGGGTCGGACGCGACGACAGATGCGTCGAGGGGTGACGAGAGCAGCGCGGAGGTCAGGAGAGGAGCGTCGAGCACCAGTCGAGGCTACTCGGCGTCGGCGAGCTCGAGCAGCTTCGTGCCGCTCGAGACCGTCTCGCCCGCAGCGCCGGTGATGGCCGCGACGACGCCGTCACGCGGAGCCTGGATGGGCTGCTCCATCTTCATGGCCTCGAGGACGACGAGCAGGTCGCCTTTGACGACCTTCTGGCCCTCCTCGACGGCGAACTTCACGATCGTCGCCTGCATGGGGGCGGTGATGTCTCCGCTCGAATGCGTCTCGACGTTGGTGTGCGTGCGACGCTTCGGGGCGTGGCCCGCCATGGTGCGGCCCGCTCCGCCGTGGCCCGCGCCGGTCACCGCAAGCAGGCGCTCGGGCAGGGACACCTCGAGGCGCTTGTCGTTGACCTCGACGACGACGTTGCGCCGAGCGATGGGCTCGTTGACGTCACCGGCTTCGCCGCCCCACGGCTCGATGGTGTTGTTGTACTCGCTCTCGATCCAGCTCGTGTACACGCCGAACTCGCCGTTCTCGGCCGTGAACGCGGGGTCGCGCACCACGGAGCGGTGGAAGGGGAGCACAGTCGGCATGCCGTTGAGCTCGAAGTCCTCGAGGGCACGACGGGAGCGCTCGAGCGCCTCCTCGCGCGTGGCGCCCGTGACGATGAGCTTCGCGAGCAGCGAGTCGAAGGCGCCGGAGACGATGTCGCCCTCTCGGACACCCGAGTCGACGCGGACGCCGGGGCCGCCGGGCACCCGGAAGGTCGTGATCGTTCCAGGGGCGGGGAAGAAGCCGCGGCCCGGGTCCTCGCCGTTGATGCGGAACTCGAAGGAGTGACCGCTCACCTGGGGGTCGTCGTAGCCAAGGGCCTCGCCCTGCGCGATGCGGAACTGCTCGCGCACGAGGTCGATGCCGGTGACCTCTTCGGAGACGGGGTGCTCGACCTGGAGTCGCGTGTTGACCTCGAGGAACGCGACGGTGCCGTCTGCGGCCAGCAGGAACTCGCAGGTGCCTGCGCCCACGTAGCCGACCTCCTTGAGGATGGCCTTCGACGCGCGACGCATCTCGGCCTCCTGCTCGGCGGTGATGAAGGGCGCCGGTGCCTCTTCGACGAGCTTCTGGTGCCTGCGCTGCAGCGAGCAGTCGCGGGTCGAGACGACGACCACGTTGCCGTGGGCGTCGGCGAGGCACTGCGTCTCGACGTGGCGTGGCTTGTCGAGGTACTTCTCGACGAAGCACTCGCCGCGGCCGAACGCCGTGATCGCCTCGCGCGTCGCCGACTCGAAGAGCTCGGTGACCTCCTCGCGCTCGCGGGCGACCTTCAGCCCTCGTCCGCCACCGCCGAATGCGGCCTTGATGGCGACCGGGAGGCCGTGCGTGTCGATGAAGGCGAGCACCTCGTCCGGACCCTCGACGGGGTTGAGCGTGCCTGGTGCGAGCGGTGCGCCGACCTTCTCGGCCACGTGGCGGGCGGTGACCTTGTCGCCGAGCGCCTCGATGGCTTCCGGGGAGGGGCCGATCCAGGTCAGGCCCTGGCCGATGACGGCGCGGGCGAAGTCGGCGTTCTCTGCGAGGAAGCCGTAGCCGGGGTGTACGGCGTCTGCACCGGAGCGACGGGCGATGGAGAGGAGCTTGTCGATCACGAGGTACGTCTCGGCGCTGGTGGCGCCGCGCAGCGCGTAGGCCTCGTCGGCGAGGCGAACGTGCGGTGCGTCGCGGTCCTGGTCTGCGTACACGGCGACGGAGGTGATACCCGCGTCTCGAGCAGCCCGTGCGATGCGTACGGCGATTTCGCCACGGTTGGCGATGAGGAGCTTCGAGATTCGCGACATGGTTCCTAAGCCTATTGAGGTCGGGGCGGCCGGATTTGGCTCGATTCGACAAACTTATCCGGAGAAGGTTGTCAGATGCGCGCGGTTGGAGGTTCTCACCACGCCGAGGTGCTGTCAGGTGGGCGACATTGGCGTCGCCGCGCATTCCCGCCTGGTGGGAAGGCAATTGCAGGGAGCGGTGCCCCGTGCTTAGCTACAGGGCTGCGGTTTTTTGCCCAGCCAGGCACCTAGCCAGCAATGGTCATTCGTGTCAGGTCCGATCCGGACCCGCCCACACTGCCGTCCACTCCGCGTCTTCGGTGACGCGCATCCACCACGTTAGCGGATGCGCTGCCGAAGAGGCCTCGTCGTTCCGGAGAATCGATGCTCGGTAAGCTCCTCGCCCGTTACCTACGGAAGTACTGGCCGCTCCTCGCGGGCGTGCTGGTCTTCCAGTTCCTTCAAGCGCTCGCGTCGCTGTATCTTCCGCGACTCAACGCCGACATCATCGACAAGGGCGTCGCCAACGCCGACACCGACTACATCTGGTCGACCGGCGCGGTCATGCTGGCGATCTCGCTCGGCCAGATCACCTGCTCGATCATCGCGACGGTCTTCGCCGCCCGCGCGGCGATGGCGCTCGGCCGCGACATCCGCGCCGACGTGTTCGCCCGAGTCAGCAGCTTCTCCGAGCGCGAGGTCTCGCGCTTCGGCGCGGGCTCGCTCATCACGCGCAACACGAACGACGTGCAGCAGGTGCAGATGCTCGCCATGATGGCCTCCACCATGCTGGTCTCGGCCCCGATGCTCGCGATCGGCGGCATCATCATGGCCCTGCAGCAGGACGTGGGCCTGTCCTGGATCATCGGCGTCGCGGCACCCGTGCTGCTCCTGCTGGTCGGCATCATCATCAGCCGCATGGTGCCGCTGTTCCGCCAGTTCCAGGTGAAGCTCGACAACATCAACCGCATCCTGCGCGAGCAGCTCACCGGCGTGCGCGTCGTGCGCGCATTCGTGCGCGAGCCCATCGAGGAGCAGCGCTTCGAGGTCGCGAACAACGACCTCTTCCTGCTCGGCAAGCGCGTCGGCGACCTCTTCGTCACGCTCTTCCCGCTCGCCATGCTCGTCCTGAACATCACCGTGGTCGGCGTCATCTGGTTCGGCGGCATCCAGGTCGACCAGGGCACGGTCGAGATCGGCACGCTCTTCGCGTTCATGGCCTACGTCATGCAGATCCTCATGGGCGTGCTCATGGCCAGCTTCATGACGATCATGATCCCGCGCGCCGCGGTGAGCGCCGACCGCATCTCCGAGGTGCTCGCCACCGAGTCGACGCTCATCATGCCGGCCAACCCGGTCACCGACTTCCCAGAGCCAGGAGTCATCGAGTTCGACGACGTCGAGTTCACGTACCCGGGCGCCGACGAGCCTGTCCTCACAGGCATCTCGTTCCGCGCCGCCCCCGGGGAGACCGTCGCCGTCGTCGGCTCGACGGGTGCGGGCAAGACGACCCTCGTGTCGCTCATCCCGCGCCTATTCGATGCGACGGGTGGCACCGTCAGGGTCAACGGGGTCGACGTGCGCCAGGCGGATGCGGAGCTCCTCTGGGACGGCATCGGCCTCGTTCCGCAGCGTCCGTTCCTCTTCACCGGCACGATCGCGTCCAACCTCCGCTACGGTCGCGAGGCTGCAACGGACGACGAGCTCTGGAAAGCGCTCGACATCGCGCAGGCGACCGCGTTCGTGCAGGAGAAGGACAAGCAGCTCGAATCGCGCATCGCCCAGGGCGGCACGAACGTCTCGGGTGGGCAGCGGCAGCGACTCGCCATCGCGCGAGCCATCGTGCATGAGCCGAAGGTGTTCGTCTTCGACGACTCCTTCTCGGCGCTCGATCTCACAACCGACGCCAGGCTGCGCCGCGCCCTCTGGGAGCAGCTGCCGGGCGTCACCAAGATCGTGGTCGCCCAGCGCATCTCGACCATCGTCGAGGCCGACCGCATCGTCGTCCTCGATGACGGTCACATGGTCGGTCTCGGAACACACGACGAGCTGCTCGAGAGCTGCACGACGTACAAGGAGATCGTGGATTCCCAGCTTGCAGTGGAGGCACAGGCATGAGCCGTGACGCAGAGAACCAGAAGCAGGATGCGAAGGCATCGCGCGGACGCGGACGCAAGCCCAAGGAGGTCGTCGAGAAGGTGCTGACGGAGGAGGAGCAGCTCGAACTCGAGCTCGCCGAACAGGCCCGCCAGTCGTCCGGAGACTGGGACAGCGTGGCTCCCGGCAAGGCGATGAACTTCGGGCAGAGCTTCGGCAGGCTGCTCGGCAGGCTCCGCCCGTACCGGGCCGCGCTCATCATCGTGTCGTTCCTCGGGGCGGTCGGCGTCGTGCTCTCGGTCATCGCCCCCCGCGTGCTGGGTGAGGGGACGAACCTCATCTTCGAGGGCGTCGTCTCCAGCCAGCTGCCTTCGGGAGCGTCCAAGGAGCAGGTCGTCGCGGGTCTCCGCGACTCCGGCCAGACGCAGTTCGCCGACATGGTCGCGGCCATGGACATCACCCCTGGCGAGGGTGTGAACTTCGAGCGACTCGGCATGGTGCTGCTCTCCGTGCTCGCGCTCTACGTCTTCTCGGCGCTGCTCATGTGGCTGCAGGGCTACGTCATCAACATCATCATGATGAAGGCGATGTACAAGCTGCGCGAAGACGTCGAGCGCAAGATCAACTCGCTGCCGCTGAGCTACTTCGACCGCGTGCAGCGCGGTGAGCTGCTGAGCCGCGTCACGAACGACATCGACAACATCACGCAGACCATGCAGCAGTCGCTGTCGCAGGTCGTCACGAGCGTGCTGACGGTCGTGGGCGTGCTCGTCATGATGTTCTCCATCTCCTGGCAGCTCGCGCTCGTCGCGCTGGTCACGCTGCCCCTCATGGGGGTCATCTTCGGCGTCATCGGGCCGAAGTCGCAGAAGAACTTCGCCGAGCAGTGGAAGAAGACGGGGCGCCTCAACGCACGCGTCGAGGAGTCCTTCTCCGGCCACGCGCTCGTCCGCGTCTTCGGGCGAGAAAAGGATGCGCAGGAGCAGTTCCAGGTCGACAACGAGCAGCTCTTCCAGGCCGCCTTCAAGGCGCAGTTCTGGGCTGGCGTCATGATGCCCGCGATGATGTTCATCGGCAACCTCTCCTACGTCGGCATCGCGGTGCTGGGTGGCCTCATGGTCGCGAGCGGCAACCTCCGCCTCGGCGACGTGCAGGCGTTCATCCAGTACTCGCAGCAGTTCACGCAGCCCCTCGCGGAGCTCGGTGGCATGGCCGCCGTGCTGCAGTCGGGAACGGCCTCGGCCGAGCGCGTGTTCGAGCTGCTCGACGAGGAGGAGCAGGAGCCCGATTCGAAGGACGCCCCCAAGCCGGCGAACGGCGCGGGGGAGATCGTCTTCGACGACGTCACCTTCTCGTACACTCCCGAGCAGAAGCTCATCGAGAACCTCAACTTCTCGGTCGAGCCGGGGCAGACAGTCGCGATCGTCGGACCGACGGGTGCTGGCAAGTCGACGCTCGTGAACCTCATCATGCGGTTCTACGAGCTCGACGGTGGGCGCATCCTGCTCGATGGGCAGGACATCGCCGAGCTGCGGCGAGAAGATGTCCGAAGCCGCACCGGCATGGTGCTGCAGGACCCGTGGCTGTTCGCCGGGTCGATCCGGGAGAACATCCGCTACGGACGTCAGGACGCGACCGACGAGGAAGTCCTCGCAGCCGCGACCGCCTGCTACGTCGACCGCTTCGTGCACTCCCTCCCGGAGGGGTATGACACCGTGCTCGACGAGGACGCGTCGAACGTCTCCGCCGGTGAGCGCCAGCTCATCACGATCGCGCGTGCGTTCGTCTCCGACCCGCAGGTCCTCATCCTCGATGAGGCGACGAGCTCGGTCGACACCCGCACGGAGCTGCTCCTGCAGCAGGCGATGGCGGCGCTCCGCCAGGGGCGCACGAGCTTTGTCATCGCGCACCGTCTGTCGACGATCCGCGACGCCGACCTGATCCTCGTCATGGAGCACGGCTCCATCGTCGAGCAGGGGACGCACGATGAGCTCGTGAAGCAGGGGGGCGCGTACGCGAGGCTCTACAACTCGCAGTTCGAGCAGGCCGTCAGCGACCTGGACGCGGAGCAGAGCCAGCTCACCTCGTAGTCCTCCACCGTTTCGGGATGGGTTCCGCGCTTCCGGATGGGTTCTTTCCCATCCCGAAGCGAGAAGCCCATCCCGAAACTGCGTTCAGGGGTGTTTGGGCGACGGATGCGCTCAGGCGAGCATCTCGTAGACGCCTGAGCCGATGAAGACCAGTGCGATCACGACGAGGCCGATCCAGAAGAACTTGCGCGTGCGCGTGACGGGTTTGCTCATGTGGGAAGCCTACGTGCGGAGGAGTGCCCACCGTGCGTGCGGCGGGCACTCCGGGTGGCGCCGGGGCCTACGCGGCAGACCAGCCGCCGTCCGAGGGGAGGATGACGCCGTTGACGTTGACGCCGTCGTCGCTCAGCAGGAAGGTGATGGATGCGGCGAGCGCCGTCCCGTTCGTCGGCGTCGGCATGATCGCCATGCCCTGCTGCACGCGCTTCGCGCCGAGCTCGGAGTCGAAGCGCGCCTCGATGTTGGTGGCGACGCCGCCCGGGGCGACGGCGTTGATGCGGAGTCCGCTCGGGCCGTACATGAACGCGCTCGACTTCGTGAGGCCGGCGACGGCGTGCTTCGACGCGGTGTAGGCGGCACCAGCTGCCGACCCGCGGAGGGCCGCCTCGGAGGCGACGTTGACGATCGCGCCCTTGCCGACGGCGAGCATCGCCGGGATCACGGCGCGCATGAGCTTCATCGTGCCGGTCACGTTGACAGCGAAGACGCGGTTCCAGATCTCGTCGCTGACCTCGCCGACGGGGGTCATGTTGTCCATGATGCCGGCGATGTTCGCGAGGCCGTCGACCTGTGCCCCTGCTGCCTCGACGATCTGGGCGACACCCGCGTCGTCGGTGATGTCGGTCGTGAGGGTGACGATGTCGGCACCCTCGTGCTCGGTGACGAGAGCGGCGAGGCGCTCGGACGAGACGTCGACCGCGATGACCCGACCGCCCTCGCGGGCGATGCGCGACGCCGTGGCCTTGCCGATCCCGGAGCCTGCGCCCGTGACGATGATGGTCTTGCCGGCGAAGCGTCCGCCGGTCACCGCCTCGACCCAGGCGGCGGCGCGGGGAGTGGGCGGTACGTCGAGGTCGGCGACGGGGCCGAAGTCGCCGGGGGAGGCGGGGGTGACCTCGCCGCTGTTGACGCGCGCGATCATCGCATCCACCATCTCCTGCGGGAACTTGCCCTGGCTGAGCTCGACGAGCTGCGAGAGCGGTACGCCAGCGACGGGGGCGAGGGAGGAGGCATCCTGCCCGCCCTGGGCGAGGATCTCGCGGATCACCACGCCGCCTGTCGGGTCGGTGAGCCATTCGCCGATGGTGTTGTCGGCGGTCAGGGGGTTTGCGCTCGAGGTCATCTGGATGCCAGCTTTCTGCTCGGGCCGCCCCTCGCCGCTCGCTGGAGCCTCGAGACAGGCGGCGACAGCGCCGGATCGAACGAACCGGACAACACTGTCCGGATTATGCTATCCCGGTGTCGACTCCAACGAAAGCCAATCGAGGACCAAGCGCGGGGCCCGAGAATCGCCGCGCCCTCATCGAGGCCGCGCGCGTCGTCTTCGCCGAGGGGGGCGTCGAGGCGCCGCTCAGTGCCGTCGCCAAGCTGGCCGGCGTCGGCCAGGGCAGCCTCTACCGGCACTTTCCCACGCGGGGCGCACTGGCGCTCGCGGTCTTCGGCGACGCCATCGTCGAGCTGGAGGAGCTCATGCAGTCGCCGAGCTCCGGCCTGGCGGACCTCCTCGACCTCATCGTCCAGCAGATGCTCGTGTCGGTCGGGCTCATCCAGCTCACGCTGACAGACGTCGGCGATGCACACGGCTCGACGGTGCGCGAACGCATGCTCGCGGTCCTCGACATCGCCCTCCCCCGGGAGCGCTCGGCTGGCCGAGTCGGGAGCGACATCAGTGCGGAGGACGTGCTCCTGCTGCTCTCGATGCTCGCCGGGGTGCTGCCTCGCACGCCCCGCGGGGAGCGCGAGGCCGTGGCTCGCCGGTCCCTCGAGCTGTTCTGGCGGTCGTTCGCGCCCTGAGCGAGGTCAGGCGCCGGTCGCGTCGGCTCCGTCTGCCGCGGCTGCTCCGTCTGACAGCTGGCGGAGCACGCGGCGGATGCCCTGGAAGCCGAGCACCAGTCCACGCAGCTCGTCGTCGCTCAAGTGCGCGGCGAACTCGTCGGTGTCGGTCCGGAGTCCGAGGAAGCGCTCGTGCAGCCGAATGGCCTTCCGCGTCGGGGCGAGGTGCCTGATACGCCGGTCGGGTTTGCCCTCGGTCCGGGTCAGGAGTCCGTGCTCGACGAGCTTGTCGATGCTCGCGGAGGCGGTGGGGACGGCGACGCCCAGGTGCTCGGCGGCCTGGGAGATCGTCGTGACGGTGCCGGTTGTGACGAGGAAGACGGTCTTCAGCTGCTGAGCCGTGATGTCGAGCTCGAGGAAGGGGGCCATGTGTCGGGCAGAAAGGCCACGGGTGAGCTCGGCTCGGACGTCGTTCAGCTGCGCGAGCAGCTCGTCGCGTGCAGCATCTGCCTCCATGGGAACCTCCTGAGATTGCCGAGCATCACTCTAATAGTGAGGATTTAGCTAAGTATAGTTCGGGGTGCAGGTGCCAAGCGAGCGCGCCGCAGAGAACGGAGTCGATCATGAGCAATGAGACCTGGTGCATCGCCGGCGGCGAGAACGGGGCCGACCGACGCCTCGCCGATGCCCTCCTGCGCGGGGGCAGCACGGTCGCCATCGTGGGCCGCGACGTCGCGCCCTTCGCGCTGCTCGTCGACGACTACGCCGACGCGATCATGCCCGTCGAGCTCACCGCGACCACCCCGCAGGCGCTCGCGGAGCTGCGCGAGAGCATCGAGTTGAACATCGGGGAGGTCACGCACTTCGGGGTGCTGCTCGGCGAGCTCGGTCAAGGGACCGCCGAGCAGGTGGCGGAGCGCCTTCTCGGCAAGCTCAAGGTGGCTGGCGCCAGCGGCGCAGCGGGCGTCGACGAACGCGCCGACCGCTGGCCGGCCGATGCGCAGCTCATCCTCGTCCGCGAGGCCGCAGCCGAGTCGGGGGCCTCCGACCAGCTCGCGGAGAACGCCGATATCGAGCAGCGCATCCGCCTCGCCGCGGAACGGTCGAACCTCCCCGTTCCGGCTGTCCACGTCCGCGACCTCGAGGGGCTCATCCGAGGCGCATCGGTCGTCGCGCCGCGATGACCGAGGATCGGGCCGACAGCGTCTCCGACGGTTAAGCTGACCCGGTGTCCTCACGCGCCGAGAATCTCCTTCGTACTCTGCTGTCCCGCGCCAAGCGTGCCGTCGGAGCGACCGTGGATGAACCCCCGCTGACGTGGGCCATCAAGGTGCCGGCTCCAGACTCCCCGGAGGGTGACGTCTGGGGTGACGTGTTCTACGCGGACGACCTCGCGGCCGCCCTGCGCCGCCTCGGGCAGACCGTGTACGTCGACCGCTGGGAGACGCGCAACCGGCCTGACCCGAGCGTGCAGGACGATGTTGCTCTGCACCTCCGCGGGTTCCACCGCCCCGAACTCGTCGACGGAGCCGTCAATATCCTCTGGATCATCAGCCACCCGGACTGGGTGAGCGAGGAGGAGCTCGACCTGCCCTTCGACCTGCGCCTCGCCGCGAGCGTGCCGTGGGCCGCCGTCATGTCGCGCCCGGACCGCGAGATCCGGCCGCTGCTCCAGGCAACCAACGCTGAGCGGTTCACGCCAGAGCCTCAGCCGGGCGACCTCGAGTCTGGAGTGCTGTTCGTCGGGCGCTCGCGCAACGTCTTTCGGCCCATCGTGCGAGACTCCATCGCCGCTGGCGCCGACCTCGAGGTGTACGGCGACCTGTGGGAGCAGTTCATCGACGCACGCCACATCAGATCCGACTACCTCGACAACGCCGCGGCTCCCGGTGCGTACCGCGGCGCGCGCGTCGTGCTCAACGATCACTGGGACGATATGGCGCAGCACGGCTTCGTCTCCAACCGCCTGTTCGACGCGGTCGCTGCCGGCGCCGCCGTCGTCTCCGACGAGATCACCGGTGGGTTCCCCGTCGCGTTCGGCGGCTCCGTGCGCACCTACTCCTCCGTCGACGAGCTCCGTGGTCTCCTCGCGGAAGAAGCGACAGGATGGCCGACTCCCGCGGAGCGACTGGCGACCGCGCGGACGGTCGCCGAGTTCCACTCGTTCGACGCGCGGGCGCTGACGCTGCTCATCTCAGCGAGGGAGATCCTGGCCGCCCGGGGGTGACGCGCGCCGTTCCGTGGTCGAGACGAGCGGTTCCGGCTACGCCTCACTCGGCTCGGTCACTCTCGTCACCGCCTCGAGGATCGGGGTGCCGACCTTCCCGTCCCCGAGGCCAACCGCCTCGACCGACGCGAACGCGGCCGCGTTCAGCACGATGATCGGCGTGATGAGCGAGAAGCCGGCCGCCTCCACGATGCCGCGGTCGAACTCGACGAGCACGGTCTGCGGCGTCACCTCGTCACCCGCCTTGACCTTGACGTCGAAGCCCTTGCCATCGAGTTCGACCGTGTCGATGCCGACGTGGATGAGCACCTCCAGGCCGTTGTCGAGCTGCAGGCCGAAGGCGTGGCCGGTCGGCTGCGCGACGGCGACCGTGCCGGTTCCGGGTGCGTAGACGACGTTCCCACTCGGTTTGATGGCGGCGCCCGGGCCCATGATGCCCTGGCTGAAGACGGCGTCTGGCACCTCGGAGAGTGCCACGATCTCGCCGTCCAGCGGAGAGAGCACCTCGACGGTGCGCGGCTGCGCCTCGGCCTCGCGGGAACCGGCCGCCGCGATGACATCGTCCGTGCTCTCGCGCCTCTTCGCGGTCTCCAGATCGGCCACGGGCACGCGGGCCGCCTCAAAGGCGGCCTGCTGCTCGGGGCTGCGGTAGCCGGAGAAGATGACCAGGAACATCGCCACGAAGAACGCCGCGCCGACCGCGGTGGCGTACAGCGGGATGTTGTCGAAGGCCGGGATCGTGAGGAGCGAGGTGAAGACGAACGCGCTCGTCTTCACACCGCCTCCGATGCCGATGATGACGCCGCCCACGAGGCAGCCGACGAGCATCCGCCCGTAGATGCGCTTGAAGCGCAGATGGATGCCGTACAGCGAGGGCTCCGAGATGCCGCCGAGGAGGCCAGCCGCGAGGGCGCCCGTGGAGGTCTGCCGCATCTGCGCATCCTTCTCGCGGATCGACAGGTACAGCACACCCGCGGTGGCGCCGAAGCAGGCGAAGTTCCATGCACCCATGGGGCCTTGGATGTAGTCGTAGCCGAGCGTCTGGATGTTGAGGAGCATGATCGCGTTGATCGGCCAGTGCAGGCCGAGCGGCACCATGAACGGGTAGGCGAGCGGGATGACGATGGCGAAGATGAGCGGCGAGAAGTCGTTGATCGCCCGCAGCAGGTTCGCGAGGCCGGCACCCGTGTAGACGCCGATGGGCCCGATGAGGAATGCAGTGAGCGGGATCATGATCAGCATGCTCAGGAACGGCACGAAGATGAGGTGCAGGTCTTCGGGGATGAGCTTCTTCAGTCCCTTGTACAGGGGGCCGAGCAGCGCGGCCATGAGCAGCGGCGGGAACACCTGCGAGCTGTAGTCGAAGACGGTCAGCGGCAGTCCGAAGATCGGCACGACCGACACCTCGGAGCCGAACACCTCGATCGGGTCGATGCCATCGGCGAGCCCCGTGAAGCCGGGCAGCATGACGACGCCCATGATGGCGAACCCGATCCACGGGTCGGCCCCGACTCGCTTCGACGCGTTGTAGGCGATGTAGAGGGGGAGGAAGACGAACACCGCCTGCCAGCACAGGTTGAGGAAGCGCCAGGACGGCGGCAGATCCGTGCGAGGGTCGGCCCAGTTGGGAATGACGCCGAGCGTGCTCATGAGGGCCATGAACGTGATGAACAGGGATGCGCCGAGCAGCGCCCCGAGGATGGGCCGGAACGAGTCGGACAGGAACTCGAAGACGCTGTCGAGCCAGGCGAACCTGCCGCGGGGACCCTTCGCTCTCGCCGCCGCCTTGATGGAGGCCGCGTCCTCCGGATCGGCGGGCGCGCCGCCTCCCGACATGGAGGGCAGCGCCTGGATGTCGTTGTAGACGTTCTGCACGCCGCCACCGATGACGACCTGGTACCGGTCACCAGACTGGGGCACGACCCCCATGACGCCGGGAATCGCTTCGACGGCCGCCTGGTCGATGCCGGAGGCGTCGCGCAACTGGAATCGCAGCCGGGTGGCGCAATGCGTGAGGTTGTCGATGTTCCCAGCCCCACCGAGCTGGTCGACGATCTCCTGGGCTGGCCCAGAAGCTCCTGATGATGATGCGGACATGGCAGGACCCCTCCCCTGTGAGACGTCACCGTTGACGACTCGAGCGCGACGTTACGCCCGGCCTCCGACATCCGCTAGACGCGAGGAGCGTCTGTGCTCATTTTGTGTCCGAATGCGCGAAACCGCTCATCCGGACGCTGCCCGGGGCAGAAGGTTCGCGGAGGGTCAGGCCCGGTTCCAGAGCTGCGGCCACCCGACGCCGAACCCGCGCACGAGCCGCCGAAGCGCGGGCAGCGAGAGCCCAACGACCGTCGACGGGTCACCCTCGATGCGGTCGATGAAGGGCGCCCCGAGCGAGTCGATCGTGAACGCGCCGGCCACGTGCAACGGCTCGCCCGAGGCGACGTAGGCGTCGATCTCGGCGTCGTCGAGGTCGCCGGCGAACGTCACGCTCGCGCTCGCGGTGCTCCCGGCCCCGTCCCCGGACGCGCTCGAACCCCCACGGCGGTCGACGAGCCAGTGCCCGGACCACAGCGTGCCCGTCTGGCCACGCTGCGCGAGCCAGCGCTCGCGGGCCACCTGCGGCTCGTAGGGCTTGCCGAGCATCCGGCCACCGATCTCGAACATCGAGTCACCGCCGAGCACCAGCCCGTCGAGGGGTGCTCCCGTCGACGGGTCTGGCGCATCCGCGACCGCGAGCGCCTTGGCTCGGGCGAGCAGCCGCACGTAGTCGCTCGGCTCGAGAGGTCCCTCAGCGAGGCGGGCCTCGATCACGGCGTCCTCGTCCACGCTCGACGGGATGACGACGGGCTCGATGCCCGCCTGGCGGAGCAGCATGAGACGGGCGGGCGACGTCGAGGCGAGGTACAAGCGCATGAGGCGAGGGTACCGGGGCTGTGGGACGACTCGGCGGTGGGCACGCACGACCGGGCCTGGCTGCTGGTCAGGGCGCGGTCAGCCAACGCGCCAGCTCCTGCCAGAGTGCGCCAAGGCCGCTTGCATACGATCTGTCGCATGCTCATCAGGCTCCGCAGTTCGGCCCAGCGCCCAGATTCCGAGGGGAGGGGCGTCGGGTGACCCGTCTCGAATCGCGGTACCGTGCGCCGAGGCAGACCAGGTTCTCCCGCTCGTCGGTGGTGTGGGATGCGCCAGGTGTCGAAGCGGTCTCGGCCCCCGCCACGCTCGCCTGGGTTGCCGAGGCGACTGGGCATGTGGAGTCGGCGAGCGTCGTCGAGAACGCCGTCGGAGCTCTCACGGCAAACTCCCGAATCTCAGCGCCCGTCGCCGGCGCACCCGACCCGGCGCAGGATCCGGAGCTCGTGTATCTGCTCGAGACGGACCCGGTGCTGCGCACCCGACTCGTCTCCCTCCGCCGTCCCCGCTCAGGGGAGAGCCTCACCATCACGTCCAACGGCCGCGGCGACTGGCGCGTCGGCGATCGTCCCGCCCCGGAGTTGAGCGGTGCACTGGATGTGGATATCCGTGCGACGCCGCTCACCAACACGCTTCCCATGCGCAGGCTCGGCCTCGAGGTCGGTGAGCAGCGCGAGATCGAGGTCGCCTACATCGACACCGAGACGTTCGCCGTCTTCCTCGACCGCCAGCGCTACCGTCGTCTCGGCCGCACCCGCTATCTCTTCCAAGCCGTCGACGGCACCTTCGAGCGCGAGATCACGACCGACGAGCAGGCCTTCGTCCTCAGCTACCCCGGCCTCTTCGCCCGCCTCTGACCCTCACCCGGAGGGCGGAATGCACGCACCCGGCTAGGCTCGAGCGCATGACCCAGGACGGCACGACCCAGCACCTTTCGGCGGAGATCACCCCAGGCGACGAGGTCGAACTCGAAGTCGGCGACATCGCGCACGGTGGCATCTTCGTGGCTCGCCATGAGGGTCGCGTCGTGTTCGTCGCCGACGCCGTGCCGGGGGAGCGGGTGCGGGCGCGAATCACCGAGGTGCGCAAGTCGTTCGCTCGGGCCGTCGCGACCGACGTGCTGCGCGCATCCGCTGACCGTCAGGCGCACGTCTGGCAGGAGGCGAGCATCGAGCGAGCTCCGGAGGACCGGGCTGGCGGCGCCGAGCTCGGACACATCCGTCTCTCCCGGCAGCGGGAGCTCAAGGCGCAGGTGCTCAACGAATCCATGGCGCGCTTCGCCGGGCACGAATGGCAGGGCGTCGTCGAACCGCTGCTCGGCGACGACGAGAATGGTGGCACCCGGTGGCGCACCCGCGTGACCCTGCACGTCGACAAGGACGGACGCGTCGGCCCGTACGCCGCTCGTTCGCACCGCGTCATCGAGACCGAGACGCTGCCGCTCGCGCACGTCGACATCGAGGAGCTGGCTCCCCTCGGCGAGCGCCTCGCTGGAACCGGGCGCATCGAACTCGTCGCGCCGGCGGAGCTCGACACGCGCATGCGCACCATCCTCGATGGTGCCCACGGCCGCAAGCCGGGTGTGGTCACAGAAGTCGTCAACGGGCGCGAGTACCAGGTCGACGAAGACGGGTTCTGGCAGGTGCACCGACTCGCCGCCGAGACCCTCTCCAACGCCGTCGCGGACGCGCTCGACCCGGCACTCGTCGACGCGGAGGCCGTGAACCTCGACCTCTACGGCGGTGTCGGCCTCCTCGCCGCGGCCTTCGCGCAGGAAGCCGGACCAGGCGCGTTCATCGAGACCGTCGAGTCGAACGCGGCGGCCACTGGCCACGCCGCCGCGAACCTCGCCGAATGGCGCGGCGCGAGCGCCGTGACCGCACGCGTCGACCAGTACCTCAAGCACCTCGAACGTGACGCCACGCACCTCGACCGGGAAGGCATCAGCCGCGGCACCGTCATCCTCGACCCACCCCGCTCGGGTGCAGGAAAAGACGTCGTCGATCGCATCGCCGGCTTCACGCCAGCCCAGCTCATCTACGTCGCCTGCGATCCAGTCGCCCTCGCCCGCGACACGGGGCTCCTGCTCGCGCACGGCTACGCACTCGAGTGGATGCGCGCCTACGACCTCTTCCCGAACACGCACCACTTCGAGACGATCGCGCGGTTCGTGCGAGCCTGACCCGAACGACGTCGCCACGCGCGAAGAACGCCGGGCACTCGCATGAGCGAGGCACCCGGCGTTCGTTGCACGGTCTCCGTCGAACGACGAGACCACAGGGGCTCAGCGCGCGGCGCCAGCGAGGCTGCCCGTCGTCTGCGCGGCCTCGTCGGTGACGATGCACTGGATGAGGCGGTCATCGGCATCATCCCAGCTCTGCTGCGTGGGCGTGAGGTAGCTGAAGTTCAGCGCGCTCTCCTCATAGGGAAGCCCGACGAAGGTCGCGAACTGCGCCGTGCAGTCGCCTTCCGCCTGCGCGCTGATCGCTTCGTCACCCGGGTAGTCGCCCGCGGGCATCTCGACCTCGAAGTACACCTCGTAGTCGTGAGGCTCCGAGCACGGAACGACCGGGATCTCGCTGACCATGGTGCTGCCGGCGTCGTTGAAGCAGTCACCCATCGCGAGCTTGAAGACGTCGAGGTCACCCGACTCGGTGACCTCCTGCGTCTCGCCGTCGCGGACCTCGCTCTCCCCGCCCGAGAGCTCGCCCTCGACCGAGTCCGCGATCTCCTGGGCCGCGGAGCACCCGCTGAGGCCGAATCCGAGGAGCGCGAGAGCCCCGATCGCGAGTGCTGATGTGACGCTGGTCTTCGCCATGATCTCCCCTGGAGGTTCGGTGGTTTTCGCTCACTGTAGCGACAAAGCGAGCTTCTCAGGACCGCTTCTCGAGAAGCAGCGCAACGGCGCGCTCCTTGCGATCGACCGGGCAGTCCGCGAAATACGCTGAGCTCGCGATGAGCGCCTGCGTGTAGCACTCGGCGTGCCCCTCGACCGCGGGGACGGCGCTGCCGTCGCGCCCGGAGAACTGCCCGTAGCCTTCCTCGTCGAGCACGCGGATCATCTCGTCCGGATTCGGGAAGACGTACGCCTGCTGGGCGTGGCCCAGCTCATGGATCAGGACCGACGCGCCCACATCGGTGATCGTCGGGAACAGCGTCGCATCATCCGCACGCAGATGGATGCTGGCCGTCGGAGGCTCGACCGGGCAGCCGCTGCCCTCGCACCAGGACTGCTTCGTGCAGGCCTGCGCCTCCTCGGGGCAGGCCGTCTCGCCATCGGCGGCCCAGGTCGCAGGAACACCGGATGCCGCGATGAACGCGTCGATGCCAGCCTCCCCCTCCGGCCACGGGCCGAGCGGGGCCGTCACGAGCGGCGGGTAGCTCAGCGAGGAGCTCTGCGCATCCTCCGGTGCGACGACGACCGGCTCGAAACGGCTCTGCGTCCCGAAGACGTTGACCTCGAACCACTCGCGGACGTCCTCAGCGCTCCACGGCTCCGCCGCCGTCGCGCCGCCCCCATCGTTGGAGGGCACTCCGGCAGGGGTCGCGAAGACCAGCACCACGGCAAGCACGGCGACGACGGCGAACAGGAACCCGCCAGACGATCGCTCGGTTCGCATGCGACAGGATCAGCTCCGGTAGGAGCCGCCGAACGGGTCGCTCGCGGAGCCGCCACCCCGCATCCCGCGCTGGGAGAGCTCCCACGTCGTGCGCCGCCTGACGATGTCACGCGGTCGGTCGAGGTCCTGTGCGGACTCGATCATCGACGCGAGCACGAGCGTCGCCGCGGCGAGCTCGTCCTCGCTCGGGTTGCCGCTGACCGTGCGCACGATGTGCTCGAGGCCGACGTGCGAGGGGATCTGCTCCTGGCTCACAGCGGGATGTTCCCGTGCTTCTTGGGCGGCAGCGACGCGCGCTTCGTGCGCAGCGTGCGCAACGCCTTCGCGACGATCACGCGGGTCGACGCGGGCTCGATGACCGAGTCGAGCTCACCGCGCTCCGCGGCGAGGAAGGGAGACGCCACGTTGTACGTGTACTCGTTCGCGAGACGCGTGCGCACGGCGGCCACGTCCTCCCCGGCCTCCTCGGCACGCTTGATCTCGCCGCGGTAGAGGATGTTCACGGCCCCCTGGCCACCCATGACCGCGATCTCGGCCGTCGGCCACGCGAAGTTCAGGTCGGCGCCGAGCTGCTTCGACCCCATGACGATGTACGCGCCGCCATAGGCCTTGCGCAGGATGACGGTCACCAGCGGCACGGTCGCCTCCGCATACGCGTAGAGCAGCTTCGCACCGCGGCGGATGACGCCAGACCACTCCTGGTCGGTGCCTGGCAGGTAGCCGGGCACATCCACGAGCGTGAGGATGGGGATGGAGAACGCGTCGCAGAAGCGGACGAACCTGGAGGCCTTCTCGCCGGCCTCGATGTTGAGGGTGCCCGCCATGGCGTTCGGCTGGTTCGCGACGATGCCCACCGAAGTGCCGTCGACGCGAGCGAACCCGATGATGATGTTCGGCGCGAACAGCGGCTGCACCTCGAGGAAGTCGCCGTCGTCGACGATGAGCTCGATGACCTGCTTCACGTCGTACGGCTGGTTCGGGGAGTCGGGGATGACGGTGTTCAGCTTCTTGTCGAGGTCCGTGACCTCGAGCTCCGTCTCGATGTCGTAGCTCGGCAGCTCCGCCTGGTTGTTGTCAGGGAGGAACGAGAGGAGCTGGCGCGCGTAGTCGAGCGCGTCGTCCTCATCCGCCGCCAGGTAGTGGGAGACGCCCGAGGTGCGGTTGTGCGCGAGCGCGCCGCCCAGCTCCTCGAAGCCGACCTCCTCGCCCGTCACCGTCTTGATGACGTCGGGCCCCGTCACGAACATGTGGCTCGTCTTGTCGACCATGATGACGAAGTCCGTGAGCGCGGGGGAGTAGACGGCCCCGCCCGCAGCTGGACCCATGACGATGGAGATCTGCGGGATGACGCCGGAGGCCTGCGTGTTCCGGCGGAAGATCTCGCCGTACTTCCCGAGCGCGACGACACCCTCCTGGATGCGAGCCCCGCCCGAGTCGAGCATGCCGATGATCGGCACCCCCACCTTCATGGCGTGGTCCATGATCTTGATGATCTTCTCGCCCGCGACTTCGCCGAGCGAGCCGCCGAACGTCGTGAAGTCCTGCGAGTACACCGCGACTCCGCGGCCGTGGATCGTGCCGGTGCCGGTGATGACCGCGTCGCCGTACGGGCGGCGCGCATCCATGCCGAACGCCGTCGTCCGGTGCCGCACGTACTCGTCCAGCTCGACGAACGAACCCGGGTCGAGGAGCTCGAGGATGCGCTCGCGGGCGGTCTTCTTGCCCTTCGCGTGCTGCTTCGACGCGGAGACCTCCTCCGCCTGCGTCACCGCTTCCGCGTGGCGGGCCCTGAGGTCGGCGATCTTGTCGGCCGTGCTCGTGGGAGTCGGGCCGGACGCTGCGGAGTCAAGTGGTGCGGAGTTCACCCGCGCTACTTTACCGGGCAACGGCTCACATGCGGCCGTACGGGTTAGCCTGAGTGCCCGGCGGCGTGCACAAGACGCGCGCGACGTACGACATTCGAGAGGTTGACGGCATGACTCAGGGCACTGGTGCACCGAACGAGGCCGCGCCTCGACCGGGCGCCGAGGTAGTACCGCTCGCACCGGATGCGCAGGCTCAGCAGTGCATGCTGCCGCCGAACGCCCCCGTCACCCCGTACGACGCGAACGCGCGCGGCGACAAGCCGGCGGCTGTTCCGGAATCGCGGCGCAGCATCTGGGGGATGTGGGCGCTCGGCGTCGCCGTCCTCGCTCTGGTGCTCGCGTTCATCCCCGTTCCCGTGCTCAACATCGCGCTCGCGCTCTCCATCGCGGCGGTCGCGTTCGTGCTCGCGATCGTCGCCCTCTGGCAGAAGCGACGCTCGAAGGCGCTCGCCATCACCGCGCTCGTCACGCTGTTCGTCGCCGTCCTCGCCTCCGTCGTGATGACGTTCGTGTACCTCTCCTTCATCGGCTCGGCGATCGCGGGTGCCCAGTGACCGCCCCCGCCATCACCCAGCTCCTCCTCGGGGGGCGGGCGGCCGGCACCGAGCTCCGCCTCATCTCCGTGCCGGAGGCGACCTCGACCAACGACGTGCTCGCCGACATCTGGGAGCGCACCGGAGGAGAAGCCAGCCAGAACCCGGCCCTCAGCACGCTGGTCACCTATGCGCAGACCGCGGGCGTCGGACGGCACGGGCGCGAATGGATCTCCCCACGAGGCAAGTGCCTCGCCGCGTCGACGCTCGTGCGCCTCACCGACGACGAGAACGCTCCCCGCATCCTGGGCTGGCTGCCGCTCATCGCAGGCCTCGCCCTCCGCAGCGCGATCCTCGAGCTCTCACCACCCGCACCGGGCTACCGGCCCGACGAGCAGGCGGCCCGCGTCGAGATCAAATGGCCGAACGACGTGCAGATCGACGGCAGCAAGGTCGCCGGAATCCTCGGCCGAGTCCTCGGCACTCGTGACGGTGAGCTCTCCTGCGTCGTCGGGACCGGCGTCAACATCACGCTGCAGGCCGACGAGCTCCCCACCCCGCGGGCGACCTCGCTCGCCCTCAGCGGCATGCTCCCCGCGCATCCCGCCGAACTGCTCCCCGCCTACCTCGCCGAGTTCGTGGCGCGCCTCGACGCGCTTCGTGCAGCACGAGGAGACGCCGTCGCGAGCGGCGCGCACGGCGAGCTGAGCGACGTCTGCTCCACCCTCCGAGCGCGAGTCGCCGCAACCCTCCCCTCGGGCGAGGTGCTGCACGGATTCGCCACCGAGCTCACACCAGACGGGCACCTCGTGATCCGCGGTGACGACGGCGAGACGAGAGCCGTCGCAGCGGGCGACGTCGAACGGGTGCGCCCCGAGAACGGGGCCTGATGCGCGGCCGCCCACCGCACCCGAGCGAGCAGTCCTGGGATCAGATCTTCGGTGCCCCCGCCAGCGCGCAGCCGAGCTTCCAGCAGTACCAGGGGCAGCCTGCGCCCGGACAGTACCCGAACCAGCGCCCGAGCCAGCCCGCCCAGCAGCAGGTACCCCACTCGTACACGCAGTACCCGCAGCACGGCGACCCCAGCCAGCAGCACGGCAACCAGCAGTACGACGGATACCCCCAGCCAGACAGCGGCCCGCAGCGGCACTACGAGCCGCTCGGCATGCGCCTGCCCGAGCGGACGGTCATGCGGGTCCGCAGACACGGGCGCCGCCTCCTGCTGCCCTCGTTGATCCTCATCTGCGGTTTCGGCGCCGCCGGCTACAACCTGGGCGCCCTGCAAGAGGCCACCATCGGGGCACGCCACGCCTGGCTGCTCGTCTCGCTCGCCGCGATCGTCCTACTCGGGATCGTGCCCGTCGTCATGTGGCTCCAGGCCCGCAACCGCATCACCACGCACCGGATCGTGCTCTCCCACGGCACGCTGACGAGCGAGAACCGCGAGATCCCCATGAACGCCATCGTCGACGTCACCGTCCGGCGCAACCTGTGGCAGGCGATGTTCCGCTCGGGAACGATCGTCATCACCTCGGTGTCGGGGCAACGGCTGCGGCTCGTCGACGTCCCCAGCGCGAACTCGGTCGCCGCGTGCATCCGGGAGCTCAGCGGGCCCTAGGGACGAGGGCGTCGATGCTGGGCAGCGGGCCAGCGTCAGCTGGTCGCGACGTCTGAGCCGTCCTTCTCCTGCATCTCGGCGACGCGCTTCGGGGAGAACACCCAGAAGCGGTACAGGATGAAGCGGAAGATCGCACCGAGGCCGATGCCCACGAGGTTCGCGATGTTGTAGGCCACCAGCGAGTGATTGTCGAGCACTGCGTTCGTGAACCAGATCGGCAGAAGACCGATGCCGAGCCCCACGAGGCTGACGCCGAAGAACTCGATCGCCTCACGGAAGTTGTCCTGCCGCCTGTGCTGGCGGAACGTCCAGATGCGGTTGCCGATCCAGTTCGTCACGATCGCGGCGCACGTCGAGATGACCTTCGCCCAGAGCGCCCCGTGCGCGACCTCGCTCGGATTGAGCACGGTCAGCATGAGGACATTGAAGAGGCCCGTGTCGACGATGAAGCCGACCCCGCCGACGAGACCGAAGTTGATGAGCTGCGCCATCATGCCCTTGGACGCGGCGATGCGCCGGAACACGTTGGCGACGCGGCCCCAGAGCGACCTCGAGGTGCGCTGAGCGGGAAGATCGAACTCGGCCGTCTCAGCAGCGACGAAGCCGACGAAATCCTCAGGCTCAGAGTGATGCGGCTCTGCGTGCTTGTGGGAGCGATTGGTCAAGCGCTCGACCTCCATCGTGGGGCACTTGCGGGGATGATGCCGCCGCAAGCAGGATAAACTGTCGGGGGAGTTGTGACCCTCGTCGGAGTATAGACACGTCAGAGCACAGGCACGAGATTGCCACAGCACCGCAGGCGGGGAGAAGTCCCCTCACGTCGAATTCGATGCGGGAACACAGACTCCTTCACGGCAGCAGACTGCCGGCACACTCTCGAACGGAGCGAACCATGGGTCAGGTCGTCGGCGTCATCGGAGCAGGGCAGCTCGCGCGAATGATGCTCCCGCCCGCTATCGAACTGGATATCGACCTGCGGGTCTTCGCCGCCGGCCGCGGCGAGAGCGCGGATCGGGCGGTCACCGAGGTCGGCGACATGCACGTGCTCGACGAGGTGCTCGCCTTCGCTCGCGGCGTGGATGTGGTCACCTTCGACCACGAGCACGTCCCGCAGGACGTGCTCCGCGGGCTGGTCGACGCGGGTGTCGCCGTGCGTCCCGGACCCCACGCCCTCCAGTACGCGCAGGACAAGCTGCTCATGCGCCGACGACTCGCGGAACTCGGCATCCCCATCCCCGAGTGGGCCGAGGTGCGAGACGAGGCCGAGCTGCAGGCATTCATCGACGCCAACGGCGGCGTCGCGGTGCTCAAGACGCCGCGCGGTGGGTACGACGGCAAGGGCGTGCGCATCGTGCGCTCCGGCGCTGAGGGCACCGACTGGTTCGAAGCAGGCGAGCCGCTCCTCGTCGAAGAGCGAGTCGACTTCCGCCGTGAGCTCGCGCAGCTCGTCGCCCGCCGTCCCTCCGGCGAGATCGCCCTCTGGCCCATCGTCGAGACCGTGCAACGGGACGGCGTGTGCGCCGAGGTCCTCGCCCCGGCGCCCGGCGCAGAAGGAGCAGACGACCGCCTCGGCTACGTCGCCGCGACCATCGCCCAGTCCGTCGCCCTCGGCCTCGACGTCACCGGCGTGCTCGCGGTCGAGCTCTTCGAGACCACCGACCAGCGCATCCTCGTCAACGAGCTCGCCATGCGCCCCCACAACTCAGGGCACTGGACGATCGACGGAGCCACGACAAGTCAGTTCGAACAGCACCTCCGCGCAGTCCTCGACCTCCCCCTCGGAGACACCGGCATGACCGCACCCCACGCCGTCATGGTCAACGTGCTCGGCGGTCCACAAGAAGGCAGCTACGGCGACCGCTACGAGCGGGCCATGCACGCGCATCCCGACGCGAAGATCCACAGCTACGGCAAGTCCGCTCGCCCCGGGCGCAAGGTCGGACACGTGACCGTCGCCGGTCCGGAACTCGACGACGTCGCCTACCGCGCTCGCGCGGCAGCGGCCGCCTTCGACGACGACAGCACCGTCTGACCCGTGACCGGGCGCGCCCGGAGGCCCGGCCCCACCGGCACGCCTCAGCGGCGCCCAGCGAACCCGCGTCTACGCTTGCACGCATGAGCGAGAACCCCACCGCATCGCCAGCGCCCACAGACGAAGCCTCGCAGCAGGCGCCACTCGTCGGCATCATCATGGGCAGCGACAGCGACTGGCGCGTCATGCACGAAGCCCGCGACGTGCTCGCAGAGTTCGGCGTTCCCGCCGAGGTCGAAGTGGTCTCCGCACACCGCACCCCGGAGAAGCTCGTCAGCTACAGCCGCGAAGCGCGCGAACGAGGCATTCGCGTCATCATCGCCGGAGCCGGTGGTGCCGCGCACCTCCCCGGCATGGTCGCATCCCTCACGACGCTCCCCGTCGTCGGCGTCCCCGTGCCGCTCAAGTACCTCGACGGCATGGACTCGCTCCTCTCGATCGTGCAGATGCCAGCAGGCATCCCCGTCGCCACGGTCTCCATCGGCGGCGCCAAGAACGCGGGAATCCTCGCCGCACGCATCCTCGCCACAGGCGATCAGGCGCTCGCGGCCAGACTCGCCGACTACAGTGACGGACTGCGCGACGCCGTCGAAGCCAAGAACGACGCCCTCAAGCAGTCGCTCTAGCCAAGCCGTCGCCGGCCAGACCCGCCGCACGCCTCCACGCTCCTCGACCGCAGGACCCCATGACACTCACCCTCCCGCTCCGGTACCCGGACGCCAGCTCGCCGCAGCTCATGACCAGGCGCGCCTGGTGGCTGCTCGTCGCGAACTTCTTCCTGCCCGGAACGGCGCAGGTGCTCGCCGGGAACCGCAAGTTCGGGCGCTTCATGCTGTCCATCTGGCTCGGCGGCATCGCCGCGATCCTCGTGGTCGTCCTCCTCGCCTTCGTGCTCCGCGGGCCCCTGCTGTTCGTCTTCTCGACAACGCTCGGCATCACGATCGGGCACCTCGTGCTGCTCTTCTACATCGCCATGTGGGTGGTGAGCGGGTTGGACGCCCTGCGGCTCGTGCGCATCATCAAGCTCGAACAGGTCGCGCGCCCCCTCATCGCCATCGTCGGCGTCGTGCTCGTCGCCGTGCCGCTCGTCTTCGCGGCGGTGACCTCGCAGGTCGCCAACCAGGGCAGGTCCGCCATCGAAGGACTCTTCGGCGGCGCCTCCAACGGCATCCAGCTGCCCGCAGACGGCCAGCTCAACATCATGATGCTCGGCGGCGACCGCGGCGACGACCGCGAAGGGCTCCGCCCCGACTCCATCAGCGTCATGAGCTTCAACGCGTTCACCGGCAAGCTCACGACCATCGGACTGCCGCGAGCCATGGAGAGCTTCCCGTTCTCCGAGGGGCCGATGCAGGACCTCTACCCCAACCTCTACGAGGGGTGCGCCGTCGACGTCTGCTACCTCAACTCCGTCTACACCGAGGCCACGATCTCCGAGAGCGGCAGCTACGCTGACGCCGCCGAGAAGGGCTCAGAGCCCGGGATCGAGGCGATGCGCGACGCCGTCGAGGGCATCACCGGGCTGAGCATCCAGTACTACGTGCTCGTCGACATGGCTGGCTTCACCGAGCTCATCGATGCCCTCGGCGGCGTCGACATCAACGTCACCGAACGCGTCGGCATCGGCATCAACGACGACGGCTCGCCCGGATGGGCGCCCGCGACGGAGTTCATCGAGGTGGGACAGCAGCACATGGACGGCTCCACCGCGCTCTGGTATGCCCGCTCCCGCTACGAGACCACGGACTTCGCACGCATGGAACGCCAGCGGCAGCTGCAGGAGGCGATGGTCGCGACCATGACCCCCAGCAACCTGCTCGGCAAGATCGGCCCCGTCACGGATGCGCTCGAGAAGGTGGTGCAGACCGACATCCCCGAGGGCATGATCGGGTACGTCGGCGACCTCCTCCTGAAGTCCCGCAGCGGCAACAGCGTCCGCCTCGACATCGTGCCGCCGAACTTCGACCAGGGCAACCCGGACATCCCAGCCATCCACGTCGCCGTGCAGGACGCGATCGCATCCGACCCGCCAGAGGCGCCGGCCCCCGAGGAGACCGCCCCCGCCGAGTAGCGCGGCCCGCGCCGCGCCGCGCCGCCCGCTCCGGTCCGCGCTCCTCTCCGCGCCGCGCCGCGCTCCGCGGCGCTCCGCGCTCCGATCGTCACCTCGTGGTCTCGGGATGGTTTGCACGCTTCGGGATGCCTTGCAAGCCATCCCGAAGCGTGCAGGCCATCCTGAGTTCTAGCTGTGGGCGGGCACGAAGTTGCGGATGGGTACGAATCAGCAGCGGGACTATCGAGTTAGGACGCGCGGACGCGTCGCAGTGCCGTGCGCAGCTGCGAGAAGAACGCGGTCGGGTTGGCGAGGTCTCGGTTGGTCACGCGAATCACGGTCCAACCGGCGTGCTGGAGGCGATTGATCCGTGCGAGATCCTCCATCGCCTGCTTCTTCTCCCAGTGGTACTCCCCGTCGTACTCGACCGCGACCTTCGCTTCAGGAAAGGCGAGATCGACGCGCCCGATGAGAATGGCCCCGTCGAGAACTCGGTAGCCGACGGCCGGTTCAGGGAACCCCGCTTCGAGGATCGCGAGTCTGGTGAGCGTCTCCATAGGAGACTCGACGCCGGGGCGGATAAACGTGAGGGCTGACCGCATCCGCGTCGCGCCGACAGTGCGCCCCCAGGAATCGGTCACCGCTTGCAATTCGGGGAGCTGTGCCAGTGGTGGCACCGGGGAGTAGGGATTCTCCGAGACAGCCGGATCGTACGGACGATTGATCCCTCTGTAGCTCCGCGACGTGGTCACGAGCGCATCTCCGACGGTCACGAGTTCGCGAGTGGTCAGCACGCGCGCGAGGAGGGCCCACGTGAGCGGAGGGGGTGCGAGTGAGAGTCCGAACTCAATGGTTCGGGCCCAGTTCGAAGCCTGGATGCTCCTCGCCCGGATATCGTTCCCGCGCGGCTTGTTGCGACCGGATGGCACGACGATGTGCACGGTTCGCTCGGCATCGAGGCGCCGTGGGAGTGGCAGCCCCCAGAGTCGAGCGGCCGTGGTGTCGCCGAGCGCATGCGAGTCGCGCATCCGTGGGGCGAAGGCACGCGCGTAGTCGACGGCGGATTCGACGGGACGCGTGGTGAAGACGCCACGGTGTGGGCGACCGTAGTCGCCACCGTAGAGCTCGCGCGCGCTGATCCCCGCGCTCTGGCCGTCTCGTGTCGTGAACGCACGCATCCGTGGAGCCGAGCGTTCCTCGTCCTGCGATTCCATGTCCGCAACAGTAGAGATCCGTGTGCACGTGTTCGGGACTTATCCACAAGTACCGGGCACCCGGTCTCGGGATGGGTTGCACGCCTCGGGATGGGTTGCAAGCCATCTGCATGCGTGAAAGCCATCCCGAAGGCCAGACGCCAGGCCAGGCGGCCCGCCACGAGGCGAGGTTTCCAGCGAGAGACGTGGCTACAGGTCGGCGTGGAAGTTCCAGACCTGGTCGGCTGAGATCTCCCACGAGAACATGCCGCCGCGGTCCTTGCCGGCGAGGCGCAGTCGACGTTCGAGGTCGCTGTCACCGAGGACCCCCGCGATGGCACCGGCAAGTCGTTCCGGGTAGCCGCTGTCGGCGATGCCGTCGCCGCGTTCCACGACGAGGGTCGCGTCGAGCCCCACCTCGACGAGGGCGGGGTCGTCGGAGGTGATGACGGGGGTGCCGAACTTGAAGGCTTCGATGATGGGCAGGCCGAACCCGGCGCTGAGGCTGGGCACGACGAGCGCGCTGGCGCGCTGGAGCGCGACGGCGAGCTGCTCGTCGCTGATGGCTCCGACGGCGACGACGCGCTCGCTGGCGACCCCGGACTCGCTGATGAGCGCGTCGAGGGTGACATCGCCGCGCTCGGTCGGGCCGACGACGACGAGCTTCACGTCGACGAGGCTGCGCTCGCCGAGCGCCTTGAGGAGCTGCGCGAGGCCGTGGCGCTTGTGCAGCGAGGCGAGCGTGACGATGTAGTCGTCGGGGAGTCCGAGCGTCTCGGCGATCGCATCGCCGGCCTCTTCGGACTCGGGGAGGCGGATGCTCGCTGCCGCGGCGGGGCTCATGACCCGCACGCGGTCGCCGAAGTCGTAGTGCTCGATGACCTGGTCGGCGACGGCGTTGCTCGGCACGACGATGCCGCTCGCGTAGCGGAACGCGCGGCGCAGCAGCGCCTTGTGGTGCTTGACCGTGTGCGAGCTGATGAGCTCCGGGTGGGTGAACGCGGTCATGTCATGCCACGTGACGACGGTCTGATCGATGCCCTGGCTGAGTGAGATGTCTCGCATGGGCGCGAGGGGCGTGAAGCTGTGGATGAAGCCGCCGCCGACGGAGTTCGTCAGCAGTCCCCGAGACCAGGAGGATTCGAGGCGCTCCGGACGAAGCGGAGCCTGCACGACGTTGGTCAGCCCGGGGATCCGCTCCTCGAGCAGCGCCACCTCTTCGCGCGACCGCTTGGGGGTGATCGCCTCGACGTCGCAGCCGCGTGGCGCGCGCGCGATGAGCTGGCGTCCGAGCTCCTCGCTGTAACGCCGGGTTCCGCCTGGGCGCTCGTCGGCGGCGCGATCGAGCAGGACACGAAGGGTAACCATCAGGTTCTGAGGACTCCTTGGGCGGCGGCGTCTTCGAGCGCGTCGAGCCAGGGCCGCATGGGTGGAACTCCCGCGCTCGCCCAGGCGTCGTGGCCGAGGACGGAGTAGGCGGGTCGTGGGGCTGGACGCACGAACGCGGTGCTGTCCGTCTCCTTCACGTTGGCGGGGTCGTGGCCCGCGAGGCGGAAGATCTCTCGCGCGAAGTCGTACCAGGATGCGATGCCCGCGTTGGTGCCGTGGTAGGTGCCCGCGGGTGCGTCTGCGTCGACGAGTGCGACGATCTGCGCTGCGAGGTCTGCCGAGGAGGTGGGCTGCCCGAGCTGGTCGGACACGACGGAAACCTCGGGCTTGGTGGCCGCGAGGCGGGCCATGGTCTTCGCGAAGTTCGGACCGTCGGCCCCGTAGAGCCAGGCGGTGCGCACGATGTAGGAGGCGTTCGGCAGCACGTCGCGCACAGCCGTCTCGCCCGCCGCTTTCGTGCGGCCGTAGGCGGAGATCGGGTCGTGGTCGGCGTCTTCCTCGTACGGGGACGTCGCGTCGCCTCGGAACACGTAGTCGGTGGACACCTGCACGAGCTTCGCGCCGTGCTCGGCGCACGCGGCGGCGAGCACGGCCGGACCGGTCGCGTTCACCGCGTATGCGGTGTCCTCGTCGGTCTCCGCGCCGTCCACGTTCGTGTAGGCCGCGGCGTTGATGACGACGTCCATCCCCGCCACGGCGGCCGAGACCGCCGCGGGGTCGGTGATGTCGAGCGCGGCGCGATCCAGGGCGGTGACGTCCCGGCCCGCGAGGGCACGTTGGAGGTCACGGCCGAGCATCCCGGATGCACCCGTGATCAGGAACCGCGCGGCGGCCGCTGGTGCGGCCGCCGCGGCGGGGACAGACGTCGAATCGGTCACAGGGCAGCGCGCTCCTTCAGCGGCTCCCACCAGGTGCGGTTGTCGCGGTACCACTGCACCACGTCAGCCAGGCCCTGCTCGAACGGAACCTTGGGCTCGTAGCCGAGCTCGCGCTGGATCTTCGAGATGTCGACGGAGTAGCGGAGGTCGTGGCCGAGGCGGTCCTGGACGCGGTCGACGTACGACCAGTCCTTGCCGGTCGCGTCGAGCAGGAGCTGCGTGAGCTCCTTGTTCGTGAGCTCCGTGCCGCCGCCGATGTTGTAGATCTCGCCTGGCTTGCCGCCGACGAGCACCATCGCGATGCCGCGGCAGTGGTCGTCCACGTGCAGCCAGTCGCGGATGTTGTTGCCCTCGCCGTAGAGGGGAACGTGCTTGTCGTCGATGAGGTTCGTGACGAACAGCGGGATGACCTTCTCGGGGAAGTGGTACGGGCCGTAGTTGTTCGAGCAGCGCGTGATCGACACGTTCAGGCCGTGCGTGCGGTGGTACGAGCGCGCGATGAGGTCGGAGGACGCCTTCGACGCGGAGTACGGCGAGTTGGGCTCGAGCGGGAACGTCTCGCTCCAGCTTCCCTCTTCGATCGAGCCGTACACCTCGTCGGTGGAGACGTGCACGAAGCGGGGCAGCTCGTGGCGCAGGGCCGCGTCGAGCAGCTTCTGCGTGCCGACGACGTTGGTCTCGATGAAGACGGACGCGTCGCGGACGGAGCGGTCGACGTGCGACTCAGCGGCGAAGTGGACGACTGCATCCACCTTCGGGATCCACTCGTCGAGCACGACGTCGTCGGTGATGTCACCCTCGACGAACGTGAACCGCTCGGAGTCCGACACGGGAGCGAGGTTCTCGAGGTTTCCCGAGTAGGTCAGCTTGTCCAGGACGACGACCTCGACGCCTTCCAGACCCTCGTATTGGTCCTGGAGCGCGCGGCGCACGAAGTTCGAGCCGATGAAGCCGGCCCCGCCGGTCACGAGAAGTTTCATACCTGTCCTGTTCAATCGTCGGCCGGGCTGTGCCGATGGAAATTTGCCGATGGTTGTGTGGTTCGAGCGGCGCGGTGCGACCCGCGCGCGGTCGGAGCTACTCTAGCGCGGCCCTCCGACGTGCTACCACAGTCGTGCGGCGATGAGCGTGGCGAGGGCGGCGCGGTCGCGCGGTCGGCGGCGGAGCTGACGCCAGCGTCGCACGAGCCGCAGCGCGTCGCGGTACGTGAACTCCACGAGGATCTCGTGCAGCCACTGCAGCCTCGGCAGCTCTTCCGGGGAGGCGATGTGGATGCACGCCTCGACGGTCAGCTGCACCTGCCCGCGGTGCCAGCGGTTGGAGGTGAGGCGGAGCCGCTTCCAGGCCTGGGAGAGGCCGGTGTTCGCGCCGACGGCGTTGGCGACGTGCTGGCGGTAGTCGACCGTCGACTCGCCGTCGATGATCCAGCGCAGGCCGGCGGCGCGCGCGAGGGCGTAGATCAGCCAGTCGTGGGCGAAGGCCTCGCGTGCGGGGGAGTCGGGGTTGTCGAGCTGCTCGGCGACGAGTCGCGCAAAGCGCCGGGTGAGGAGGAACGTCGAACCGGGGCCAGGCGTCTCGAAGAGGTGGTCGGCAAGGCGCTGGGGGTAGTCCTTCTTGATGAGGATGCGCGTGCCGTCCTCCGAGAAGGCGGTCACGTTCGAGGAGATGCCGTCGGCGTGGCCCTCGGCGAGGAGGCGGATGTGTCGTTCGAGCTTGCCTGGCATCCACACGTCGTCCTGGTCGGCGAAGCCGACGTAGTCGTACTCCTCGGTGGGGATCGTCGTCAGGAGACGGAAGAAGTTCGGGGCGGGGGCGCCGAAGGTCTCCGGCGGCAGGATCGTGATGCGCGCGTCGGCGGCCTGGCGCTCGGCGAGCAGCTCGAGGGTGCCGTCGGTCGATCCGTCGTCTGACACGAACACGTGGAGGTCGGCCCCCGCCTGGTCGAGGATCGAGTCGAGCTGCTCGTCGAGGTAGGTCCTGCCCATGTGCGTCGCGAGGAGGACGGCGACGCGCGGCGGCGTGCGCGACTCGGCGTTGGTGTGCATCCGTCGTCCTCTTTCTCTCTTGCTTGCGGCGAGCACCTCGGGTCGGGCAGCTCGCCAGCCCCCAAGTATGGCCGAGTGCGTCGGAGCGCGATCGCTGCACGCACCGCACTAGACTCCTCGGCATGGAGATTCGCGAACTCAGCATCCCAGACAGCTACGAGATCACGCCGAAGCAGTTCGGCGACGACCGCGGCGTGTTCCTGGAGTGGTACCGCTTCGACAAGCTCGCAGAAGCTGTCGGGCACTCGATCGACCTCAAGCAGGCGAACACCTCGGTGTCGACGCGTGGCGTGGTCAGGGGCATTCACTTCGCGGACATCCCGCCGAGCCAGTCCAAGTACGTGACGTGCACGCGTGGTGCGGTGCTCGACTTCGTCATCGACATCCGCACGGGGTCGCCCAAGTTCGGCGAGTGGGACTCGGTCCGCCTCGATGACGTCGATCGCAAGGCGATCTACCTCTCCGAGGGCCTCGGCCACGCGTTCGTCGCGCTGACCGACGACGCGACGGTGAGCTACCTCGTCACCGACACGTACCACGCGGAGCGCGAGCACGGCATCAACCCGCTCGACAAGGACGTCGACCTGCGCTTCCCCGAGGAGGCCGGCGAGCTGCTGCTCTCCCCGAAGGACACGGATGCTCCCTCGCTCGCCGAGGCGGCCGCATCAGGTCTCCTCCCCAGCTGGGAAGAGGCTCGCGCCTACTATGCGGAGCTCAGCGCGAAGGCGGGTGCGTAGCCATGAAGGGAATCATTCTCGCTGGCGGGTCCGGCACGCGTCTGTGGCCGATCACCAAGGGCATCTCGAAGCAGCTCATGCCCATCTACGACAAGCCGATGATCTACTACCCGCTGTCGACGCTCATGATGGCGGACATCCGCGAGGTGCTGATCATCACGACGCCCGAGTACAACGAGCAGTTCCGTGCCCTGCTGGGTGACGGCTCGCAGCTCGGGATGCGCATCGAGTACGCCGTGCAGCCGTCGCCGGATGGGCTCGCGCAGGCGTTCATCATCGGCGAGGAGTTCATCGGCGACGACTCGGTCGCGCTGGTGCTCGGCGACAACATCTTCCATGGCTCGGGCCTCGGCTCGTCGCTGCGCGGCAACAACGTGCTCGACGGCGGCCTGATCTTCGCGTACCACGTGTCGAACCCGGTTGCGTATGGCGTCGTGGAGTTCGATGAGGACAACAAGGCCGTGTCGATCGAGGAGAAGCCGGAGGTGCCGAAGTCGAACTACGCGGTGCCCGGCCTCTACTTCTACGACAACGACGTGGTCGAGATCGCGAAGAACGTCGAGCCGTCGGCGCGTGGCGAGCTGGAGATCTCGAGCATCAACTCGGCGTACCTGGATGCGGGCAAGCTGCAGGTGCAGGTGCTCGACCGTGGCACGGCGTGGCTGGACACGGGCACGTTCGAGTCAATGATGCAGGCGAGCGAGTACGTGCGCGTCATCGAGGACCGCCAGGGCTTCAAGATCGGCTGCATCGAGGAGATCGCCTGGCGTGCCGGGTGGATCGACGACGCCGAGTTCGCGGAGCTCGCGAAGCCGCTGCAGAAGAGCGGATACGGACGCTACATGCAGGGACTGCTCGCGTAGCGGGTCCCTCATGATGGCGAAGGCCGTGGCTCGTTCGAGTCACGGCCTTCGTCGTTCGCGTCGCAGCCGGGGTTCAGCCTCCGGTGTGCGCGTCGCGCTCCCGCAGTGACTGGAAGAGGTCGCGGGCGATGTCGTAGCTGCCGCGCGAGTAGGTGCGGTAGCGGCCCCGAAGGGTCCATCTGAGGATGTGGGGCAGGCGCCGGATTCGTGAGGTCGGCAGCTGGAGCCTCTGTCGTTCGTGGGCGACCTTGCGCCGCACGTGGGCTTCCTGCTCTGCTGTGCCGCCGAGTTCGGTGACGCGCTTGAGGAGGGCGACGGCGCGGCGGTAGCGGCGCAGCTGGTCGGCCGATCCGTCCTTCGTGGCCTGCGCGATCTTGACCTGCAGCGTCGGCGCGGTCTGCCCGATCTGGTTGTCGGTGTGCTGTCGGTAGTCGATGAGGGGCTCGCGGACCACGCGGAGCCCGTTGACGAGGGCGGCGGTCGTCGCGAGCCATTCGTCGTGGATCCAGGGGTCAGGCGCGTTGCCTGCGCGGACGACGAGGGATGCGCGGAGCATCATGGTCGCGCCGGTCACGAAGTTGCGGGCGGTGAGGGCTTCGAGCTGCCGCCCGTTCTCGTAATGGCGCCACTCGGTCTCCGTGATCTCGAGCGACTCGAGGAGGGTGCCGCCGATGGGTTCGCCGTCCTCGTCGACGAGGAGCGCGTCCGAGTGGGCGAGGAGCGCCTCGTCGTCGCCGAGGAGCGTGCCGAGGAGATGCTCGACCTTCTTGGGGTGCCAGACGTCGTCCTGGTCGCTCGTCGCGAGGTACTCGGTGCGGGCCTCGCCGAGGGCGAAGCTGAAGTTCGCGCTGACACGCAGCGGCTCGTCTCGCGTGTAGATGCGGAACGCCCGGTCGGAGGCGTCGAGCACGCGGCGGGCGAGCTCGACCGTGCCGTCGCTTGAGGCGTCGTCGGAGACGATGATCTCGGCGACGGGGTGGCTCTGCGACAGGATGCTCAGCAGCTGCTGTTCGAGGAACCTCTCGCCGTTGTGCGTGCAGACGACCGCGGTGACGGCTGCGTCTCCGAGTCGCGTCTCGCGGGCATCCTCTGGTCGGCGTTCGGCGACGAGTCGCGAAGCTGGCATCTGCTCTCCTGGGTCTGGTGCGCGGTGGTGCTAGCTTGGCACGAGTCTGCACGCGCTCAGGGGAGGAGTCGGCCGTATCGGCCGCCCGCGACTATGAATCGACTTGTCATCTACCTGCTCTTCGATAGGGCTGGCGTCGCCGACGCTGGCGTGCTGCACGCTCTTCGCGGCCTGCGCCCGCATGCGAGCGAGCTCTTCGTGGTCGTGAACGGCTCGGTGACCGTTGAGTCGCGCGTGTCGCTCGGCGCGGTCGCCGATTCGGTCTTCGAGCGACCCAATGAGGGCTTCGACGTCGGCGGCTACCGTGCGGCGCTCGAGGAGATCGGCGCCGAGCGTCTGGCCACGTTCGATGAGGTGATCCTCGCGAACTACACGTTCCTCGGCCCCGTGGGCGACTTCGCCGCGACGTTCGAGTGGGCGGATGCGGCGGGGCACGAGGTGTGGGGCGTCACCGAGCACGGCGAGCTCACGCCCGACCCGTACACGCGACGCGGCACGATGCCAGCGCATCTGCAGTCGCACTGGATCGCTGTGCGTCGGAGCGTCGTGGTGAGCGAGGCGTGGGCCGAGTACTGGGCCTCGATGCCGGAGATCCGGTCGTACGACGATTCGGTCAGGAACCACGAGGCTCGGTTCTCGCCGTTCTTCGCGGAGCGCGGCTTCTCGGTCGGCGCGCAGTTCCCGGCGGGCAACTTCAGAGTCGACGGGGCCCCGGTCGCCAATCCGAGCCTCGAGACGCCCGTTCTCCTGCTCGAGGCCGGTGCGCCGCTCGTGAAGCGCCGGATCTTCGTCCACGACCCGGTCGAGCTCGACCATCGGGGTGTGTCCGCTCGGGACGTGGCGCTCGATCTCGAGCGGCGCGCGTTCCCCATCGACGTGCTCGTCGAGAGCACGGCCAGGTTCGCGCCGAGCCGCGTGCTGGCCGGGGGAGTCGGGGCGGGGCCCAGGGTCCTGCGGCGCGCGTCCACCGCGGTCACGCACGAATGGGTTCGCGACGAGGCGAGCGGCGATGAGTCGGCAACCATCTCGGGGCTCCACCTCCGCATCGTGCGCGGTGACTTCTGGCGCAGGCTGGCGAGCGGTGACACTCGACTCCTCGGCGCCGACCTCGTGCTCGTCGAGTCGGTCGCGGCCGCGTCCCTGGACTCGATGCCTGCGAGCGCCTCGCTGCTCGCCCGCCAGCGTGGGCGCCGGGTCATCTTCGAGCGCGCCGAGCCCCTCGCGTGGGAGTTCGCCGACCATCGATCGCTCGGCATGGTCGTCCCTGTCACGCCGCCGATCGGCACGGGGCTGCTCGCCGACGGGTGGCGGGGTGCTCGAGCGAAGGCGGCCGCGCTTGCAGCTTCGCTCGGTGCGGATGCGCCCTTGGACGCGAACTCGCCCGTCGCGCCGTTCGCGGGCTTCGCCGCATACCGGGTGGACGCGCTCCGCGAGCTCGCAGCGGCTCTGGGGGTGCGCGGCTTCGCGGCGCTCGAGACGCGGTTCCCGGACGGTGAGCTCTCGCGGCTGCTCGACCTGCTCGCGAGCCGCCTCGTGCTCGACGCCGGGTTCGCCGTGTCGGAAGCGGAGACCGCCGATGGGCTCGCGAGCGATTACGCGCTCCTGGCCGCGAAGTACGAGGACCTCGTTGCGGACTTCGGCGCTGGGGTGCGGGCGCCGCACCGCTTCGCGCGTGCACGAAGGCCAGGCGGCAGTCGCATCGCGGGTCTCGCCGCGTCGCTCTTCCGCCGGATGCCGGCGTTCGAGGAGCCGTTGCGACGCCTCGCCGCTGACGCGAAGGGACTGCTCGCTCGCATCCGCTGACCTCGCTTCGCGGCGCGGCATCAGGTGGCCCCGACCTGCGCCGGGGTACCGTGTCTGCGACTGGAGGTGGCAGATGAGCAACGGCGAGACGCCGCTCGGCGGGCAGTACGACCCTGACGAGCTCGAAGAGCTGGAGAGCCAGGCTGAGCGCCGTGGCACCGGCCGGGGCCTTGTCATCGGCCTCCTCATAGCGGCGGCCGTGGCGATCGCAGCGATCGTGTTCGTGCTCATGAACCCGCTCGGCCAGGGCGCGCCTGCCGACAACACGGCGCCCGTCACGACGCTGCCCCAGGCGACCGAGGTCACCGTTCCGGAGACCCTCATCGTCACCGCGACGCCCGTGCCGACCGTCACCGTGACCGAGACGGCGACGGCAGAGCCGAGCCAGCCGGCCGAGGGCGCTGCCGTGCAGGTCTCCCTCAGCCGCGTCTACTGGGTGCCGGACCAGAGCGTCATCTCTGCTGCAGCGCTCGTCTCGACCACGGACCCGGGCGGCACGTGCACGCTGGTCCTCAAGAACGGTCCCGAGACGTTTGCGGCCACCGCGACGGCCACGGCCCCCACCTCGGCCGACACCGACGCGTCCAGCTGCATCGTGAACCTGCGCGACCCGGCCATCAAGGCCGGTGACTGGTCGGCCGTCATGCAGTACGAGGGCCCAGCTGGCAGCGGTTCCAGCGAGCCAATGACGGTCACCGTCTCCTAGCCAGAGCCCCGGATTTGCGGCCTGACGGCCCGAAATCGTGATTCTGCTCTCTGTGTAGGATGAAGCGCCGCCTGCTTGCGGGCGAACGACTCCACGACCTAGGAAGCTATGCCGCTGACGCTCGACAAGGCCTTCGATCCACGGGCCAACAGCATCGGGTTCCTCCGATGGCTTCTCGCCTTCGCGGTGATCTTCGCGCACGCGGGGCCCCTCGCAGGGTTCTATGGCGGGCACGACCTCGGCACGCAGATCTCCAGCGAGCAGTCCCTCGGCGGTGTCGCGGTCGCAGGATTCTTCTTCTTCTCCGGCTACCTCATCACGCAGAGCCGCCGCGGGAAGTCGACGATCTTCCGCTTCTTCTGGCGCCGGGCGCTGCGCATCTTCCCGGCCTTCTGGCTGGCGCTGCTGACGACCGCGTTCGTCCTCGCGCCCATCGCGTGGCATCAGGAGACGGGGTCGATGGCCGGCTACTGGGATGCCGACACCGAGTCGCCCTTCACGTACTTCCTGAGCAACATGTGGCTCGAGCTCGGCCAGCGCAACATCGCGGGCATGGGCAGCTCGCTGCCGTTCGCCAGCATCGGCGGATTCGACTGGAACGGGTCGGCGTGGACGCTGTTCTACGAGTTCCGCGCGTACATCATGGTCGGGCTGCTCGGCCTCTTCGGCGTGTTCTCGAACCGGATCGTCGGCGGCATCATCGCGGTCGGCATCATCGGCGTGAACTTCCTCACCTGGAGCGGCTGGGTCGAGATGACCTCGCTCAGCCCGTTCCTCACCAACCCCTTCTACCCGATGTTCTTCGCCCCGTTCGCGTTCGGGATGCTGTTCGCCCTGTTCGGCGACAAGATCCCGATCGATGACCGGCTGGCGGTGCTCGCGCTCGGCATCGCGGGCTTCGCATACGCGTTCGGCGGCTGGAACATGTGGGGTCAGTACGGACTCATGTACTTCCTGATGTGGTTCGCGATCCGCACGCCGCGGCTCAACAGGTGGGAGAAGCACGGCGACCTCTCGTACGGCATCTACATCTTCGCCTGGCCGCTCATGCAGTTCGGGGCGTACTTCGGCCTGCAGAACGCCGGCTGGTTCGTCTACCACCTCGTCATCGCGCTCGCGGCCCACATCTGCGCGTACATCTCCTGGCACCTGATCGAGAGCCCCGCGATGAGCCTCAAGAACTGGACCCCCAAGTGGCTCGCGTGGCTCCTCGAGCGGGGCACCCCGGTGGTGGATGCGGTGAAGCGCCGGATCGTCAACCCCGCCTACTCATCATCGAACTTCGCCGCGCGCATCCGCGCCGGACGCGTGGAGGCCAGCTCATGACCGCCGTCGGCCCGAGCGGGGTCCGGCCAGACAGCGGCTTCGAGGAACCGAAGTCCGAGACCGGGCGGCTGACCTGGGCGCAGCGGTGGCACCGGGTGCGGCTCATCCCGCTGATCCTGCTGCTCATCGCCGCGATCGTGGCGACGATCGCGGGGTACCAGACCCGAAACGCCATAGCGATGGAGGAGTTCGTGCCTCCGGCGGAAGCTCCCGAGTCGGAGGCCACGCGACTGCCAGGCGAGCAGTGCCAGCCGGGTCTCGTGGACCCCGTCACTGCCTCTCCGTGGACGGGCGAGGAGCGAGAGGCCAGCGAGGCGGTGTGGAACGAGCACATCGGCTCCGACCCCGATGCCCAGCTCTTCGTCCCTGGGGAGAACGGCTGGGTCTTCTGGGGAGACACGCAGGCGAACAACTTCTCGCAGGCCCTCGGCCGCAGCTTCCTCAGCGACGAGGAGAGCGAGGAATGGGCGAGCTACTTCCGGACCATCGACGAGGGCCTCAGCGCCCAGGGCATCGACTTCGTGATCCAGGTCGTCCCCGCGGACTGGTCGGTGCACCCTGAGCAGCTGCCCGAGTGGGCGCAGGAGCTCCGCGGGCCGACGGCGTTCGACTACCTGGTCGACGCGCATCCCGAACTGCCGCTCGTCGACACCCGTCAGGCGCTGCGCGACGCCTCCGAGGAGGGTGCGGTCTACGCGCCCGGCAACAGTCACTGGTCGCCTTTCGGTGCCGCCATCGGCTGGCAGCAGCTCGCCGGCTGCCTCGGAGCGGTCGACGCGAAGTACCAGGCGCTCGCCCCGCTGGACTACTCGAGCGTCGGGGACATGCCCGTCATCAGCGAGTTCGAGGCCTATGGGTTCCCGACGACGGACACCGGCTGGGGCACGCCGGTGCTGGACCAGGCGCCTCCGAAGATGCAGGCGACGCTCAACGACGGCTCCGTGCTGGAGGTCGACGCCGGCAAGGGGCTCGACATGCTGCAGCTGCCGGCCACAACGGTCACTGAGGGTGCGCAGTCCGACCTGCGCGCCCTGATCGTGCGCGACAGCCAGGGCAACAGCGCCGGACCGACCTGGCAGACCGGCTTCGCCGAGACCAAGCAGGTCACGAGCAACCTCGGCAGCGCCACCGAGCAGATCCCGGATGTGCTCGCCGAGGCGGCCGACTACCAGCCGGACGTCGTGATCTTCGAGATGACGGAGCGATACCTGAACTGGATCCCGGTTCTCCCAGCGGAGTAGCTCCATGGGCGACAGCGTCGCCTGACGTGGCGCTTCGCTAGCCTTGGGACAGACCCTAAGGAGCAACGCCATGACGACCTGTCTCATCACCGGGGGAGCCGGATTCATCGGATCCGCCCTCTCCCGCCGCCTGCCCGAGCATTTCGATCGGGTCATCGCCTTCGACAACCTGCACCCGCAGATCCACCCGGTCCCCGAGCGTCCGAGTGAGCTCGATAGCCGCGTGGAGTTCGTGAAGGGCGACGTGACCTCGGCGGTCGACTGGGACGCCCTCCTCGGCGACGTGGATCCGGACGTCATCATCCACCTGGCCGCGGAGACCGGCACCGGGCAGTCGCTGCTGGAGGCCACGCGCCACGCGAGCGTGAACGTCGTCGGGACGACAGAGATGCTCGATGCGCTTGTCCGCGCCGACAAGCTGCCGAGCAAGATCGTCCTCTCCTCGAGCCGCGCGGTCTACGGCGAGGGCGCCTGGGTGGACGCCGACGGGGCCGTGAGCTACCCGGGCCAGCGTTCCGCCTCCATGCTCGAGCGAGGCGAGTGGGACTTCCCCGGTCTCTCCGCGCTCCCGTTCGTCTCGTCGAAGGTGGCGCCGTCGCCGACGAGCGTCTATGGGGCCACGAAGCTCGCGCAGGAGCACATCCTCCGCTCGTGGTGCCTGTCGCTCGGGGTCACCGATGTGCTGTTCCGCCTGCAGAACGTGTACGGCCCCGGTCAGTCGCTCATCAATCCGTATACCGGGATCGTGTCGTTCTTCGCGCAGGAGGCGAAGGCCGGCCGCGTCATCCCCGTCTACGAGGACGGTCAGATCATCCGAGACTTCGTCTTCATCGACGACGTGGCCGATGCCATCGTGCGTGGCGCGCTCGAGTCGGACTCCAACGCGGACGCCTACGACATCGGGTCGGGGGAGGGCACGTCGATCCTCCGCCTCGCGGAGCTCATCGCAGCCCACTATGGCGCGCCTGCGCCGGAGATCAACGGGAAGTTCAGGAACGGCGACGTTCGCCACGCGTCCTGCGAGGTGTCGGAAGCCAGCGCGGCGCTGGGCTGGAGCCCTCAGATCATGGTGGACGAGGGCGTGGGCCTCCTCTGCGACTGGATCGACGCGCAGGGACTCGAACAGGCCGAGTAGCTCGCATATACGGCACAGCGACCCGATTCCCCGGATTTCTCTCCTCGGGCGTGTCGCGACGATCACGGATCTGCCTGGGTCCGTGATCGTTGTGTTTCCGGGCCTCGCGGAGTCAAGACTGACACGGATGTTGTTTATGTGACTCGTGTGAAAGTTGGGACGGGTGTGGAGTTCCGTGGCGCATGTATGCATACTTGGAAACTGCTGAGCCTTCTCGGTGCACTCCGTGGATGCCCAGCAACCCAGTCGACCGACGCGTTGGGAACTCATGTTTCGCCGTACTCTTGCCATATTCGCTACCGCAGCGGTAGCAGCCTCCGGGCTCCTCGGGCTGCAGCTCATCGCCTCGAGCCCCACGAGCGGCGGCATCGATACCGCTGCTGCTGCCGACGCCAGCGGCTTCGACCCCGGCAACCTCATCAGTGACGAGAACTTCTACAACGGCAACGCGATGTCCGCGGCCGAGGTTCAGCAGTTCCTCGTCTCGCGCAACGGCTCGTCATCGCCGACGGCGCTGCGCAACTACACGCAGGCGACGCCGTCCATGCCGGCGACGCAGTACTGCTCCGCCTACTCGGGCGCCGGCGGCGGCGAGTCGGCAGCGGACATCATCGCCAAGGTCGGCCAGGCCTGCAACTTCAGCCAGAAGGCCATGCTCGTGCTCCTCGAGAAGGAGCAGAGCCTCGTCTCCATGCAGAGCCCGACCCTCGGTCGCCTCGCGGCGGCGACCGGATTCGGCTGCCCTGACACGGCACCCTGCGACCAGAGCTACGGCGGCTTCTTCTACCAGGTCTACAACGCGGCGCGTCAGTTCCAGAACTACAAGGCCAACCCGTACAGCTTCAACCACATTCCGTTCGCGTCGAACAACGTGCTGTACAACCCCAACTTCTCCTGCGGCTCCTCCGCGGTTTACATCTCGAACTACGCGACTGCTGGCCTCTACAACTACACGCCGTACCAGCCCAACCAGGCTGCGCTGAACAACATGTACGGCGAGGGCGACGGATGCTCCGCCTACGGCAACCGCAACTTCTGGAGCATGTACACCGACTGGTTCGGCGACCCCAAGGGTGCCGTCAGCGTGCCCTGGCTCGTCAAGGCCGAGGGCAGCTCACAGGTGTACTTCCTCTCCGAGGAGGTCCGCTACCCGGTCACCGCATCCAAGGTCGCCGACTTCGCCTACGCACTCGGCGCCGTCTCGACGGTCCCGGCATCGACGCTCGACAAGTACACGACCGGCGCGAACGTCGGGGAGATCCTCGTCGGCCCGGACAACACGCCGTACTACATCGACGACGGTGTGTTCCGGAAGGTTCGCAACTGGACCGTGGCGGCCGACTTCGGCTACCAGCAAGGCTCGGACCTCGCGAAGATCACGCAGGAGCAGCTCGACAAGTTCAACAACGGCGGAGCGCTCGAGAAGTTCGTCCAGAACACGAGCGGTCAGATCTTCTTCATCGAGGGAACGACCAAGCGCGAGGTCGCGGACATCGCCGAACTCGGCGCCCAGGGCATGTACATCGGCACCACGAAGCTGAAGGACGACAAGATCGACTTCCTCAGCGACGGCGAGCCGTTCCTGACCGGCGGTGCCATCGTCGAGAAGCTCGACGGCTCGGGCAAGGTCGTGCTCGACAGCGACCTCACGGCCCATGCCGTTCCCGCATCGCTCGCCGACTTCAGCGCGTTCAAGGCGACCGGCACGTTCGGCCCGGCCTACGGCAAGCTCACCCAGGGTGACGCCCTGTCGGCTGAGCCGCTCGTCACCGACGGAACGTCGAGCTACGTGCACACCGACGGCGGCCTCCTGCGGGTGCCGGCGTCGACGTACGGAGCCTCGAAGTTCGTCTCCCTCCCGGTCGGCATCATCGGCTCGCTCGGCAAGAACGGCTCCGTCCCCGGCGCCCACTTCGTGCAGGAGCGCGAATCGGACACGATCAACCTCGTCGTCGGCGGCGAGCGCGTCGAGTTCTCCTCGAAGAGCGACGCCGAGGCCGAGGCCACGAAGCGCGGCATCTCGAGCACCATCTACACGGTGCCGAAGGGAACGCTCGACGGCATCGACACCGGCAACGGCATCACCAACGGTGCGCTCATCAAGAGCCCGAACAGCGACACGCTCTACGTGCTCGACGGCGCCCACCTCACGAAGGTGGCCAGCAGCGAGCTCGCCAAGGACTACGGCTTCGGCTCGAGCCCGTACGTCATCACCCAGGCCTCGTTCGACCGCATCCCGGTTCGCGACACGGCCATCACCACCAACCAGTTCCGCTGCGGCGACGACGCCTACGTCGCGACCGAGGGAGAGGCGTACAAGCTGACTCCTGAGCTTGAGGCGGCCTACGGCATCGACTTCCCGGGGATCTCGGCGCAGCTCTGCGGCGTCGTCCCGAACGCAGGCGCCTCGATGACCGAGTTCATCAAGGACGGCAGCGGGAAGATCTTCCTGGTGACGGATGGGGAGAAGCAGCACATCTCGTCCCCGAAGCTCCTCGTCGAGTTCGGCGCCGTCGGCAACGTGATCTCGGTCCCGGCCGCGTTCGCCGACCAGATCACGACGGGCGCGCAGCTCACCAAGCTCCCGGCAGGCTGGGGCGAGCCGACGCCGAGCGAGACGGCCACGCCGACTCCGACGGTAACGCCGACGGCAACGGCGACGCCCACCGCGACGCCCGAGCCCACTGCAACGGCGACGCCGGAACCGACCGCGACGCCGGAACCGACCCCGACCACCAGCGCGACGCCAGAGCCCACGAACCCCTCGATCGAGCCCACTCCGACGTCGACGGAGGCCCCAGGCACTCCCGAGCCGACGGAGACGGCAGCGCCGGAGCCGGCTGTCCCGCTCACGGCCGGTGAGGTCATCACCAACCGTGCGGGGACCGGCACCTGGATCGTGAACGGCGACGAGCTCCTGCAGGTCGGCTCGCCCGAGGTGGCGGCGCAGCTCGGACTCGCCATCGAGAACCCGCGCAGCGTGCCTGACGCGAACTTCGCGGAGTTCGGTGAGAACACCTCACCGCTCTACACCTCGGCGGTCACGGTCGGCGGCGTCTCCTACATCGGAGTCGACGGAGAGCTCGTGCCCTTCGCCACGCCGGAGTACGCGGCTGCCTTCGGTCTCGACTTCGCGCTCATCTCGCCCGAGGTCGGCGCGGGCCTCACGGTCTCCGCGACCGCCGAGCCGATCACGGACCGGGTCTTCGGCCCAGACGGAACGCTCTACCTCGTGAAGGACGGCGTGCTGCACCCCGTCGACCCGTCACTCGCGACCCCGGTCGTGACCGAGACGGCGACGGCCACCGCGGAGCCGACCGAGACGGCTGCGCCTGAGGTGACGGAAACCGAAGCGGCGACCGCCGACGAGGAGCCGACGGACACGAGTCGCCCGGATGCCACCGACGGGGCTACGGCGGAGCCGACCGCGACCTCGACCGAGGAGCCCGTCGAGACACCCGCTGAGGCCGCCGAGGCTGACGCAGGAGTCGACGAGACACCCGCCGCCGAGCCGACCGCGACCACGGAGCCGACCACGTTCCAGCTGTCCCGAGAGCTGTTCTCCACGTTCCGCATCGGGGAGCCGGTCGCCGGCTAGCGCCAGACCGCACGACACGAAGACCCCCGCCGGGGCGAGCGATGCTCACCTGGCGGGGGTCTTCTGCACGGGAGCGCTCGACGGCTCGAAGGCTCGAGCGATCAGGCGACGACGCAGAAGACCCCCGCCGAGGCGAGGGTCTTCTGCGTCGGGTGTGCGGCGCGCTACTGGCCGGGGAGCTTCGCGACGATGCGGGCATCCATCGCGAGCACGCCCTCGAGCGCGAACGGGGTGCCTGCGTGCACGCCGAACCGGAACGAGCCGGTGAGGCTGTCGACCGGCGTCGTGCTCTCGTCACGCCACACCTCGGCGTTGACGACGTACTCGCCCGGTGCGAGTGCGAGGCGGTCGAGGTGGAAGTCCATGCTGCCCTGGCCGACCTGCACGGAGTCGGGCTGCCAGCCGAGCTGCTTGCAGGAGGTGCTCCAGATGCGGACGCCCTCGAGCGTCTCGATCGCGATCTTGAAGTTCGGGCGCTCGACGGGGCGCCTCGCCTCGAAGTTGAGGCGGATGGTGGGCGACTCGCCTGTGCGGATCTCGTTGTCGACGGCGCCGCTCTCGCTCACGAGCTCGATCGTATCGATGTAGAGCTCACCGCTGCCGTGGCGCTGGCCGCCGCCTTCGATGATCTCCGTGACGTTGCCGGAGTCCCGGTACTTGTCGATGATCGCCGTCGCGGGGCCGACCTCCTGCAGCACGCCCTGCTCGAGCCAGGCTGCGCGGTCGCAGAACTCGCGCATGCCCTCGAGGCCGTGCGAGACGACGACGACGGTGCGGCCGCTGGCCTTGAAGTCGGCGAACTTCGCGCGACACTTGGCCTGGAAGTCCATGTCGCCGACCGCGAGCACCTCGTCGACGAGCAGCACATCCGGTTCCGTGTGGATGGACACGGCGAAGCCGAGACGCACGTACATGCCGCTCGAGTAGTTCTTCACGGGCTGGTCGATGAACTTCTCGATGCCGGAGAAGTCGACGATGGAGTCGAAGCGGTTGTCGATCTGCTGCTTCGACATGCCGAGGATCGACCCGTTGAGGTAGACGTTCTCGCGACCCGTGAGCTCGGGGTGGAAGCCGGATCCGACCTCGAGCATCGCGGCGATGCGGCCGCGCGTCGTGATCGTCCCTGAGTTCGGCGACAGGATGCCGGCGATGCACTTGAGCAGTGTCGACTTGCCGGAGCCGTTGCGGCCGAGCAGGCCGAAGGTGCCGCCCTCCGGGACCTCGAAGGTCACGTCGTCGAGGGCCTTGAACTCCTCGTACTTCGCCCGCCCGCCCTTGAGCACCGTCGCCTTCAGCGACTGGTTGCGGTCGTGGTAGATGCGGAAGGTCTTCGAGACGCCGGTGACGTCGACTGCTGTGCCTGCCATTTAGAGCTCCTCCACGATGTTCTTCGAGAACCTGGTGAACACGAGGATGCCGATGACCAGCATCACGACTGCCCAGACTCCGATGTAGAGCCAGTTCTCGAGTGGCGGCACCTGGTAGTCGTAGACGATGTTCCTGATCGACTCGAGCATGCGCTGCGTCGGGTTGAGCTGGAAGAGGAAGACGAGCGGCCACGGCTCGCCGAAGAGCAGGCTGCCCTCTTCGGTTAGGTTGTCCTGCGCGTTCTGCACCATCTGGAGGGGGAACATGACGCCGGAGGCATAGAGCCACAGCTGCGTGAGGATGCCCCAGAGGTGCTCGATGTCGCGGAAGTAGACCACGACGACCGAGAGGATGAGGGCGAGCCCGAGCACGAACATGATGATGAGGGCCAGCAGCGGGATCATGAGCGGCAGGTAGGCCAGCACCATGGGGCCCCCGATGAAGCACATGATGAGCGTGATGACGGCGATCTCGATGATGTAGGTCCAGGCGTTCGCGAGGATGCGCGACAGCGGCAGCACCCAGCGCGGGAAGTAGACCTTGCGTAGCAGGTCGGCGCTCGAGACGAGGGACCCCATGCCGCCGTTGACGGAGTTGGAGATGAACCCCCAGCTCACGACGCCGATGCCGATCCACAGCGGGAAGAAGTGCACGCCCGAGTTCGTACCGGGAGGGGCCGAGATCTCGAACAGCAGCCCGAAGACGAGCGAGAACGTCGCGATCTGCGCGAGCGGGTTGATGAGCGACCAGATTCGCCCGAGCGCAGTGCGCTTGTACTCCGACCGGATCTCACGGAGCGTGAGATTGACCAGGAGATTGAACGTGAGACCCCGGGACTGGGACCTCACAGAGACAGGCTTAGACATTGTCCTCCGCACACCTTGTGACGCTGGCCCCACGGAGGGGCCGCCCAAGACTAACACCAGGCTTCGGAGCCGATTCGGAGCCTCGCGGCGCGGCTGCGGAGGGCCGCCCGCTCGAGGTGGAGCGGGTCAGCGACCAGCCCGGAAGTTGCGGTACGCGGCTCGCGAGCGGCTGTAGACCGGGCGCAAGGCGTTCGCGATTCCCGGCGTCCGGCTCAGCACGAGGCCCTTCGCGCGACCGAGTGGAGACTCGGCCTGGGAGGCGATGTAGCGGCGGACCAGTTCGACCTGCTCGCGGAACAGGCCGGGCAGGCCGGCGGTGATCTCCTGCACCTTGTATTCGAGGAGCGTGTGCGAGATCGCGGCGTTGTGCGTCGTCAGCACCGTGCGGACGTGGAAGCCCTCGCTGATCGCCGAGTAGCCGAGGAGCCGCTCGAGCACGTGCGGGAGCCCGCCATCCGCGTACTGCCCCTCATCCGGGAAGTCGTCCCACGTGAATCCGGCCTGCACGAGGGGGCGCAGCGACTCGGGGCGGGCGATGAACATCGAGCCGAGCGGCGCGAGCGGGCTCGTCTCGTCGAACTCGACGCGCATCCCGAGCTTCGTGGCGAGCTCCTTCGCCGGCTCGAGGTTCGCGAACCAGGCGCGGCCGAGCGTCGGGAAGCCCATGTGGATCATCGGCGGGAAGACCATGCCGAGCGTCGGGTGGTCGACGAAGAGGCGGAGCAGGTTCGTCGTGTACCCGGGGGAGTTGAGCAGGTTCTGGAACAGGTGCTCCTTGAAGTGCCGCCCGGAGTTGAAGCCGTTCTGGGGGCTCTTCTTCGAGTGCAGCTTGACGACGATGTCGTAGCGTCCCGACTCGAGGACGTCCTTGCAGGTGAGCAGGAACGCCGAGATGTCGCGGCCGCGGTTGGAGCCGACGATGCGCACGTCGTCGTCCGCGCGGCCGAGCTCCACGAGCCGCTCCTGGATCGCGGTCTGCTTGTCGGCGTTCGCGGTCGTCACGACGAGGTCGTAGCCGCCGGGGATCGTGTTCGCGAGGTCGACGATCTCGTCGATCATCTCCTCGTAGAAGACGTGCGCGATGACGACGACGCGGAGGTCGCTCGGGTCGGCGCCGCCCAGGTCGACGTCCGGCATGATCTCAAGGAGCGCCGCGTTCGTGTTCAGGATGCGCGGCTTGGCCGTCGTGCCGATGTCCTGCCAGAGCAGGTCCAGCGGGTAGTGCTTCTCTTCGAGCTGCTCGAGCACGCGCTTGCCGATGATGGCGAGCTCATCCAGGTAGATGGGGTCGTGGAAGAAGAAGCGCCGCTTGACGATGGGACACCCGTCGGCGATGAGTACGTCGGCGAGGTTGAAGATCGGGTGCTGGTCGCCGTAGTGGGCCGACGCGTACGCGACCCACGAGGAGAAGCCGGCCGACTCGAAGTAGTGCGTGAAGCGCGCCTCGTGGAGCATGACGGAGTCGTCGTAGGAGTCGATGCGGGGCATGTCGTCCCAGTAGGAGCGCCAGGCGTCCGAGGTGAACATGCTGCGGCGCACGCCGATCCAGTGCGACTGGATGTGGCGGTGCATGACGCCGGTCATCGTGATGGGGTTCGGCACGACGGCGGCGTGGTCGGTGATGCCCCAGAAGTCGACGGTCTTCGCGTCGGCCTCTTCGAGGAGCGGCGCGAACGAGCCGATGGGCCCGTAGAAGGTGTAGTTGGCGAGGATGAGCTCGTCGTAGTCGCGGAGCCGGTCCGACCCGAACTCGCGGAGCGCGTCGCGGTACGCCCAGACGTCGTAGCCGACGTTCTCGCGCTCCCACACCGAGTCGGCGACGGCTTCGAGGCGTCGACGCGAGTCGGTGGTGAGGGGAGAGTTGGACACGACGAAGATGTGCTCGGCGTGGGCGCGCAGCTCGCGGAGGCAGTGCTCGACGTAGCCGCCGACGTGACCCTGCTTGTCGTAGACGAGGAAAAATACCACTCGACGCATGAGGTTGGCGTCCTTTGCTCTGCTCACGGCGACCCCGGCTGGAGTCTGTCGGGGCCGGGCGCCGGTGGGCGCCAGCCGATCCCCCATGCTACAGCGGGGTAGCCTTGGCCCATGAAAATCGTCATGACCATGATGGTTCGCGACGAGGCCGACATCATCGCGGCCGTCGTGGAGCATTCGCTCGCTCAGGGCATCGACCACCTCATCGTCACCGACAACGCGTCGGTCGATGGAACCCGCGAGATCCTCGAGCAGTACGAGGCGAAGGGGGTCATGACGCTCCTGCACGATCCCGAGCACAAGAAGCAGCAGGCGCAGGTCGTGACGCGCATGGCTCGCTCGGCGTACTCCGAGCACGGTGCCGACTGGGTCATCAACGGCGATGCCGACGAGTTCGTCTTCGCGCGCGACCGTTCGCTGACGGTGCGGCAGGCGCTCGAGCACTACAGCCAGGACCTCACCACGTTCCGGGTTCCCGTCGTGAACATGGTCGGCTCGTTCGGGCGCGAAGGCAGCGGACTCGCCCGCCTCCGCTTCCGGGACGAGCGCTCCATCGAGGAGCTGAACCGCGCCGGGGTGTTCGCGCATCCGACGCCAAACGCCATCCACGTGGGTTCGGACGAGGTCGAGGTCGCGCACGGCAACCACTTCGTCTCCCTCGAGCAGCACGGCGACGTGCCGGAGGGCTTCGAGCTCGAGGTGCTGCACGTGCCGTGGCGTTCCTGGTCGCAGTTCGAGCGCAAGACGGTCGCGATGGCCCTCGGCTTCGAGGCGAACCCGGGGCTCCGCCCGAGCGCGAACCACCATGGCATGCGCGACTGGCGTCGCTACAAGGCGGGCGTGCTCGAGGACTTCTTCGCGCTGCGCATGCCGACGACGTCCGAGCTTGCCGACGGCGGCTACGTCGAGGACACGTCCATCATTGACGCCCTGCGCGCCATCGGCGACGAGGCCGTGGTGCCCGCGCAGCTCTCGGCGGTGCTGGACGACGGCCACGACGAGGTCTACTCGGACGAGCAGCTGCTCCGCCTCCGGGAGCGGGCCGCGCTCTTCCAGAAGTACGACGACGTCGCGCACGAGGAGGTGCGCCTGCTTCGCGAGGAGGTCGACGAGCGCAACTCGACGCTGTACCAGCGCGAGCTGGACCTCGTGAGCCTGCGGACGGCGTACAACGAGCTGGGGCAGCGCGAGGCCGAGGCGCAGACGAAGCTGTACGAGCTGCAGCTGCGCGAGGACCGCACGGCGGCCGCCGAGCACAGTGCGGCGGATGCTCGTGCACAGGCGGCGCGGCTCGGTGCCGAGCTGCTCGGGGTTCGCCAGCAGCTGCAGGCGTTCGAGCAGATGCCGGCGGTCAAGCTCGAGCGGAAGGCGCGCCGCGCGGCGAAGTCGGTGCTCAGGCGCTGACCGCCAGGACTGAGAAGGGGCGCGCCGTCGAGTGATCGACGGCGCGCCCCTTCGGCGTCGTGGGTCAGGCGCTGTCGCGGCTCGCCATGAACGACTGGATGGCCATCGCGTCGCCGTAGACCTCTTTCGAGTCATACGGACGGTCGGGGAACGCGCCGTACTTCAGGGAGATGTCGAGGCCGTTCTCGGTGATGAACCGCTCGACGTGCTCGCCGAGCGAGACAGGGACGCCGGAGCCCACGTTGACGACGCCGCGCAGCTCATCCTGGAGGGCGACGGCCGCGATCTGCCTGCCGAGCTCCTCGACGTGGATGAAGTCGAACTTCGCCGTGCCGGAGGTGAAGGGGAACTCGGTCTTGCCCGCGTCCGCAGCCTCGAGGAGCTTCGTGAAGATGGACTGGTTGTTCCGGTCGTCTCCGTAGATGTAGTAGGCGCGCAGCCACTGCAGCGTGACCTTCTCGTCGAACGCGAGGAACGTCGACTTGCGCAGCGCGTCCTTCGCGATGCCGTAGAGCGACAGCGGGTTGGTCGGCGTCTCGGCGGTGATCGCACCCTCGTGCCTGCCGACCTCGTGCATGGTGCCGAGCACGGCGAGGCGCTGGACGCCCGCTTCGACCGCCGAGTTCAGGAACCTGAAGTGATCGGACAGCTTGAGCATGTGCACCGGGGAGTTGTGGGCGAAGCCCGCCTCCCAGGCAAGGTGGATGATCGCGGCCGGCGCGGGCTCGAGGACGCTCGAGTAGTCGGCGTCGCTGCTCAGGAGGTCGAGCTCGACGACTGTCGCATCGGGGTTGACCTTGGCGGCGCCACCGGGCCGGACGACGGCGACGACGTCTGCGTCCTCGGCGAGCAGCGCGTTCACGACGTGGCGCCCGATGTACCCCCCAGCGCCGGTCACCAGCACCCGTTGGCGTTCTGTCATGACGTTCCTTTCGACAAGGCCCTCACTCTAACGGAGCACGAAGATCGGCATCCGAGGCCAGCAAGGGCGGCACACGTTCCGTGCCATGATGTTTGCTGCGGTGGACGAGGCGGCGCAGGACGCGCGGCCGCTTGCAAAAGAGGAGACGCATGACGAGGACGACAGCCAGCGTGGTCAGGCCTGCTCCTGGTGCATCCAGGCTCCCGGACTGGACCAGGCGTGACTGGGTCTGGGTCGTGGTGGTCTTCCTCGTGGTCACGGTCTGGACGTGGTTCCGGATCCCGCTGCCGGATCACGATGTGGTCTGGGCTGAGGACGGGGTCATCTTCCTCAAGGAGCAGATCGAGCGGGGAACGCTTGCCACGCTCCTGCATCCGTACGCCGGGTACCAGCACTTCCTGCCGAGGGTCTTCAGCGCTGCTGTCGTCGAGTGGGTCCCCCTCGAGTCCTACAACCGCGCCGTCTTCACTGTCTGCGTCGTGTTCGCAGGGCTCACGGCCGCTGCGACCTACCGGCTCACTCGGGGGATCATCCGCTGGATCCCGGGCCGTGTGCTCATGTCGCTCGTCCCCGTGGCAGTGCCGCTGCTGAGCCTCGAGATCATCGGCAACTTCGCCGACCTCCACACGTACTGTCTCTGGCTGGCGGCGTGGGTCGCGCTCTCGAAGCCAGCGAGCAAGATCGAGGGCGTCCTCTGGGGAGTCGTCGCGCTCATCGCCTGTCTCACCGAGGTGCAGGCGCTGCTCGTCGTGCCGCTCGTGGTCGTGCGCCTCTTCTGGGACCGCAGCATTCCAGTCCTCGCGATCGCGGCCGGGACGCTCATCGGCGTGGGAACGCAGATGTTCTCGTGGCTCACGACGCCGCGTCCCATCAAGGAGGGTGTCGAGATCGGCATACCCGACGTCGTGGTCGGCTGGCTGGTGAACGCGGTCCTCCCGATCTGGAACGGGCACCGTGAGACGAACTCGATCCTCCTGGCCGAGTACGGGTGGAAGGTCCTGGCACTCGCCGTGCTGCCGTTCGTGCTCGCGACCCTGGCTGCCCTCGTCTTCGATAAGGGGTACCAGCGATTCGCCCTGTGCGGCCTGCTCTTCATCTCGGCGGCATCCTTCGGCGGGTCCCTTCTCGTGAACCCGCACGAGTCGTTCCAGTACGCGCGGTTCGTGGGCCCCGAGTGGTTCCTCGTGCCCATCGACCTCAGGTACGGCGCGGCCGCGGCTCTGTTCGTGCTCGCCGCGCTTGCGTTCGCGGCGTCCTCGCTCGTGATGCGCTTCAGCCCGAGGTTCCCGGTCCTGTCGCGCACGGTCGTGCTGGTCCTCTCGACCGTCGTCCTGGGCTACATCGCGATCCAGGGGCCGGAGGTGGCCTCAGCGAAGACGATGGCGAAGCCGTGGAGCGCGCAGGTCGCGGCGGCGGTCGTCGCCTGCGAGGCCGCGCCGGAGTCGAGCTACACCTTCGAGAGCGCGCCAGGCATCAGGTACTTCGACCTCTCCTGCTCAGACGTGCTCGAGCGCGCCACGCTCAGGCCGTGATCTTCGGCCGTGCTCCCTCGCGAGGGAGCACGGCCGACGCGGCTCAGCGCAGGGACTCGACGCGAGCGACGAGCGTCGACGCGCGCGCGCCGCCGCTCGGCCCGGCGGCGCGGTTGATGCGGCGCAGCAGGTCGAAGGTCATCGACAGCAGGTACTTGGCGAGCGCCGGCGTGACCGCGACTCTGGGGACGAAGCCCGCGGTCTGCACGGCGAGGGCGACGAGCTTCTGCCAGTCGCGGGTGCTCAGCTGCACGAGGCTTCCGTACGGCGCTGCCGCGACGGCGGCGCCGAACGCGCGGATCGCCTCGGTGCGGAGGACGACCGTACCGCCCGACCCCTGCAGCGGCGCAGTCTTGCGCGAGTATGGCACCGCGATTCCGAGCATCGCGGCGATGCCCTCGAACGCCGGGGTGGTGTCATCCCACTCCCGGCCGAGTTCGCCGAAGTGCTCGCCGTGGAGCAGCGGGGCCGCGACGAGCAGTCCTAGCTCTGGAGCGCGCTCGAACTCGGCGATGGCCGCCGACGGGTGGGGGAGCCCGAAGGTCTCTGCGCCGAACGCGCGCGCGTCGACGAGATCCGCCTGGCGTCCGCTCTGGTGGAACGCGTCGGGGCCGAGCATGATCGTGACGTCCTGGCTGATGCGGCCTGCGGCCTCCGACCAGTGCGATGCCACCTCGATGCCGGTAGCGCCGGAGGACCGGATGAGGGCGTCCGCGTCGCTCAGCCGGGTGCGGGTCCCGGTGACGAACAGTGCGGCGCGGCCTTCGATCAGGCGAGCCTGCGTGAGGCGCTCCTCGAAGCCTGCGCCGATGGGGACGAGGACGGCGAACTCAGTCGAGGTCGCGGCCGTGGACTCGAGCATCACCCAGTCGTGCAGGGTCGAGAACTGCGCGTACTGGTCCATGCTGCGCTGCATGTGCGCGCGCAGCTGTGCCGTGTCGAAGCGCCCGGAGGTCTCGAGGAACTCGTAGAGCCGCGTCGCGTTGAACCCGGCGATCTCCTCGATGGTCGACGGGATGCCCGCGAAGAGGGTCTTCCGCTTGAAGACGGGGCAGTTGCGCTCTTCGATGAGCTCGACCGGGTAAGTGTTGAGCGGGTAGAGCGTGTACGGCTCGAGGTCGGTCGTGTCGACGTAGGCCTCCCACGTGAAGCCGAGGCGGTCGAAGAACCACGTGAACTTCGCCTCGTGCTTCGCGACGGCGTGCGAGTAGTCGGGGATCTGCGGGAGGTCATCCCAGTAGTCCTGGAACGGCTGGGAGAGGAACATCGAGCGACGCACGGCGATGAAGTGCGACTGGATGTGCACGGGCAGGGTCGGCGTCTCGAGCACGCCGAACGGGTCGAAGGGGGCCGCGTGGTGCACGGTGATGCCCCAGAAGTCGAGGTCCTTCGCATCCATCGTGTCGAACATGAGGCCCATGTCGGCGACCGGGCCGACGATCGTGAAGTTGAACATCACGAACTCGTCGTACTCGGCGAGCCCCTCCCACCCGATCGAGTCGATGGCGGTCTTGTACGCCCACGAGTCGAACCCCTCGTTGGGGCGCACGATGAGGTCGGTGCCGGGGCGTGCCGTGAACAGCTCGCGGCCTGCGTCGTTCAGCTCGCCGTTCACGACGACGATGACGTGGTCGAGGTGCGGCTGCATGCCGTCGAGCAGTGTCGTGACGTATTCGTCGACGACGCCCTGCTCGTCGAAGAAGAAGAAGATGCCGAGCCGCTTGGGCGACCTGAGGTCGCTCAGCTTCACTTGATGCCACCCAGGATGCGCCGTGGCACGGCGAGGATGCGCCTCGGGATGCTGCGCGCAAGCGAGGGGAGGCGGCGCAGGAGGTTCCGTGCGCGCTGCATCGTCGTCGGACGCACGTTGAGGTGATAGTGCGCGTCGTCCAGAGAGTTCTGCAGTGCGAGGACCCTCGCCTTGAGCTCCGCGTTCTCGGCCTTCTCCTCAGCCCGCTCGCGGGCGAGCTCGTCGAGGCGCTCCCGGAGTGCCTCGATCTCGACGACCAGTTCTGCGGAGCTTCGGGTATCGGGTGCGCTGCTTGGCATGGCCACGAGCATATCGCCGGTGACTCCCGTGTCCGTCTCCCTCGCCGCCGGGCCGGCTTGGCGGCGGATAGCATCGACGAATGAGCGAGCGAACAGTCGGTTCCGAGTCGGAACGATGGCGACTCGCTCCCCACCGTGAGTCCGCCTGGTTGGCCGGTGTCTTCGCCGTGGCCCTCGTGCTGGCCTGGCTCCGAGTGCCGGCTGGGGCGCACGGAGTGCTCTGGGCGGAGGACGGCGATACGTTCCTGCGCGAGCAGATCGAGCTCGGCAGCCTCGCCACGCTGTTCCACCCGTACGCCGGCTACCAGCATTTCCTGCCAAGGGTGCTCACGATCGTCGCCTCGGAGCTCTTCCCTCGCGACAACTTCGGTGTGGCTGTCGCGTCCCTGAGCCTCCTGGCGACTGCTCTGGTCTGCGCCGGCACGTTCCGCCTGGCCAGGGGAATCGTCACGTGGCTGCCCGCGCGAGTCGCGGTCGCTCTCGTCCCCGTGCTCGTGCCGCTCATCAGCCGCGAGCTGCTCGGCGACCTCGCGAACCTGCACACGTACTGCCTGTGGCTGGTGGTGTGGATCTTCCTCGCCAGAAGCGACGTGTCCAGGGCGGAGCGGGCGTTCTGGGCCGGTGTCGTCTTCGTCTGCTTCCTGACGGAGGTCCAGGCGATCGTCGCGCTGCCGATCCTGCTGCTTCGTCTCCTCTGGGATCGCGGCCGCGCGGTGTGGCTCCTGCTCGCCGGTGCCCTCCTGGGCGTCCTGCCTCAGCTCGTGACGTGGCTGATCGCTCCCCGGCCCCAGTTCAACGCCCCGCACGGTCCCATCTCCGTCGCCGATGTGCTCGTCGGCTGGGGCGCGACGGCGCTGCTTCCCGTCTGGAGCGGAGACACGGAGTCGAACGCGGAGGTGCTCGCGAATCAGGGGACGGGCATCCTGCTGCTGGCCTTCGTGCCCTTCGCGCTCGCGGCAGGGCTCGTGATGACGATCGGGCGGCGGCCGCAGCGCGTGGCTCTCGCCGCGCTGCTGTTGGTCTCGGCTGCAGCATTCGGCGGCACGCTCCTGGTCAACCCGCTGACGATCTTCCAGTTCGCCCGGTTCCAGGGCGGCGACTGGCTCACCGCGCAGATCGACATCCGCTACGGGGCCGCCGCGGCGATCTTCGCGCTCGCGAGCTTCCCCCTCGCGGCGTCCGCGCTCGTCGAGCGCTGGGGAGTGCGCGCTCCACGTGCTGCTCGCGTGGCCGCCGCGGCCCTCCTGCTCGCCGTCGGGGCCGCGGTGGTCTCGCAGTGGGCGACGGTGCCCGATGATCGCAGTGCCGTGCCTGCCTGGTCGGCGCAGTACCGCGAGGCGGTCACGACCTGTGTCGGAGAGCCGGAGGGCCAGCGCGTGTTCGCCGTCGCCCCCGGCAAGTCCTTCGAGCTCGCCTGCGACGACCTGCTCCGCGACGCCGGGAAGTAGCTCAGGAGAAGCGTCAGACGCCCTCGAGCTTGTTGCGCTCGACGATCGGCAGGGGCCCCGTCTTCGTCGAGATGGTGCGCCTCGGCAGCGCGGGGAGGTCCTGGATGCGCAGCTTCGAGTAGATGGCGAGGTAGCAGAGCAGCAACCAGTTGCCTTCGACGAGGAGGCGCGACTCGGTGAGCGACTGCACGGTGAGGGCGACCATGAGGAGGAACGCGAGCATCGCCGTCGGCGGGAAGTCCCGCGGCCCGCTCGCGTCGGTCTGCGGGCGGTCGACGGCGAGCCACCAGGTGCGGATGAGGGTCGAGAGCACGATGCCGACGAAGAAGAACGCACCGATGAGGCCCGTCTGCATCCACACGTCGAGGTAGGCGTTGTGGGCCTGCAGGAAGTGCACTCCGTCGACGACGAGGAGTCCCTTGAACGGCTCCACCCACGGGGCCCAGTAGCTGATCCACCCCATGCCGGTGAGCCAGTGCTCGCTGCCGAGTCGACCGACCTCGGCCCAGATGTCGCCGCGCCCCGACATGTCACTCGAACGGTTGATGAGGCCGAAGAGCTGCGTGTTGAACTGCAGCACGATCCAGCCGACGACGAGCATGATGGCGAAGACTGCGCCGTACATGCCCCACCGCTGCGCGTTGCTGAGCGGGCGTGCGATGAAGACGAGGGCCACTGCGAGGAGCACGACAGCGCATCCCACGAAGACGGTGGCCGACTTGCACAGGAGGATGGCGACCAGGCCGAGCACGATCCAGGTGATCGCCGGCCACCGCTTCATCTGCTTGGCGTACCACTGCACGGCGACGGCGATGACGCACAGGAGCGCGGCCATGGCGAGCAGGTTGCGGTTGCCGAGGATGCCCTGGATGGCGCTGCCGGCGAAGATGTGCCCCTGGCTCCACAGGAACGCGGCTGGCACGGTCTCGGCGGTGGCACCGGGGATGCCGGAGACCCGCTCGAGCTGACCGGGGATGAGGAGGGCGAGGGGGAGCACGCCACCGGGGAAGAAGATCGCGACGAGAACCTCGAACGCAAGCGAGAGGCCCAGGATCCAGCGCATGGCCGCGCTGAAGGCGCGCAGGAACTGCGGCTTCGTGAGGGAGACGGCGAGGGCGAGGGCGACGATCACCGTCACGAGCTGGATGCCGAAGCCGAGAAGCGACTCGGGTCGGTAGGCGGACCAGATGATGGAGAAGGCGCACCAGACGACGAAGGCGACGAGTGCTGACGGAAGATGCATGATCTTCGGGAGGGGCTTCTTGCTGGCGAGGAGCCAGATCGCGACGCCGATGATGATCGCGACGACGACGCCGAAGCCGTACCAGGTCAAGAGGTTGCGCCAGAAGTCGCCGGCGAAGGCCGTGAAGAACGTGAACGTCGCGAAGGCCGTGAGCCCGGGGCTCCCGGGTACCCGCGACACGAATCGACGCCACGGGGCGCGTTCGGTCGCGATGGAGGCTGCGGGGATTCGGGTGGAGCTCACCGGCCTATTCTCGCTCACTCGCGGACCCGATCGGTGCTGGTCCGCCGGAACCGCGGACCGCGCGACGGGCGGCGTCGCTCACACGAACGCCGCGTGGCCCGTGATCGACCTGCCGACGATGAGGGTGTTCATCTCCCTGGTTCCCTCGTACGAGTAGATGGCCTCCGCATCCGCGAAGAACCGGCCGACGCCGTAGTCGGCGACGATGCCGTTGCCCCCGCAGACCTCGCGGGCGAGGGCGACGACCTGTCGCATGTTGCTCGTGGCCACCGCCTTCGCGAGCGCCGAGTGCTCGTCGCGCTGCGCGTCGTCGTCGTCGAGCTGCGACACGCGAACGCAGAGCGTGATGCTCGAGGTGATGAGTCCGAGCGCGTCGACGAGGCGCTCCTGGATGAGCTGTCGTGCCGCGATGGGGGCGCCGAACTGGAGCCGATCCTTCGCATAGGCGAGGGCGGTCTCGTAGGCGCCGACGGCGATGCCCGTCGCGAGCCATGCGACCTCCGCTCTGGTCTTGCGGAGCACACGGGCGGTGTCCTTGAACGAATTGGCGTGCTCGAGCTTGGCGTCGGCGGGCACGCGCACGTCGTCGAGCGTGATGTCGGCGTTCTGCACGATGCGGAGCGAGACCTTCCGCTCGATCTTCGTCGCGGTGAAGCCGGGAAGCGAGGTGTCGACCACGAAGCCCTTGACCTGCCCGTCCGCCACATCCTTGGCCCAGATCACGACGATGTCCGCGAAGGTCGCGTTCCCGATCCAGCGCTTCGCGCCGTTGAGCACCCATTCGTCTCCGACGCGCTCGGCGGTCGTCGTGAGCCCCCTGGCGGAGTCGCTGCCGGAACCGGGTTCGGTGAGGCCGAAGGCGCCGACGATCTCACCAGACGCCAGCGCGGGGAGCCAGCGTTCGCGCTGAGCGACCGACCCGCAGAGCCCGATGGCGCCGAGGGCCAGGCCGTTCTGCACGCCGACGTAGGTCGCGACGCTCGCATCGACGCGAGCGAGCTCGAGGGCAGTCCACCCGCGGAAGACCGCCGAGTTCTCGAATCGTCTGGTCTCCTCGAACGCGAGGCCGACGACGCCGGCCTCGGCGAGGCCCTGCACGATCTCGTGCGGGAAGGTCGCAGCCTCCCAGTGCGCGTCGATCACGGGGCGCACATCCCGCTCGAGGTAGTCGCGGAGGTTCGAGATCAGGCCCTTCTCCTCCGGAGAGAGCTCGGCCTCGAGCCCGGTGAAGTCGCCTGGCAGCAGCTGAAACTCGTTGTCGTCCATGACCGTCCTGTTCCTGGTCGAGCGGGGTGGGGCGCTGCGAGACCGTGGCGGCGTTGCCTTCGGCGATGAATCGAGCGCTCCGCGAGCTTACGAAGAGGTGAACCGCGTGCGCCACCGGGTTGGTGGAATCCATGAAGTCGAGCGCGGGCTGGGTGCGCACCCTTGTGCCTGGCATGCAGTTCGTCGTACCTCTCCCACAGGCGGAGCGAGATTCGGTAGCCTTCGCGTGATGTTTCTGCCACTGAAGAATGCGCCCCGCGACTACGCCTGGGGTGCCCCGGGATCGATCTCGCAGCTCCTCGGCACGACGGGTGCCTGCACCCTCGACGACGCGGACTGGGATGGGGTGCCGCAAGCCGAGCTCTGGCTCGGTGCGCATCCGGGGGCGCCGAGTCGTATCGTGGACCCCGAACTGGCTGGTGGGGCGAGGACGCTCGACGCCTGGATCGCGCAGGAGCCGGTGGTCACGCTCGGGCGGTACGCCATGGGCCTGCGAGAGGGTGATGGGCCGGGGCTCCCGTACCTCTTGAAGGTCCTCTCGGCTGCGGCCCCGTTGTCGCTGCAGGTGCACCCGACGCTGGCGGATGCCCGTCGCGGGTTCGATCGGGAGAATGCATCCGGCATCCCTCTCAGCGCGCCGGAGCGCAACTACAAGGACCCGCTCCACAAGCCGGAGATGCTCCTCGCTCTGAGCGAGACGATGGATGCCCTCGCCGGCTTCCGCGACTTCGGCGAGGTCGCGGCCGTGGTCGGCGACTTCGCCAAGCGGGCGGACGCGGACGAGGAGCAGCCGGAAGCCGGGCGCGCCGCGCTCGCGGACTTCAGCGCTCGAGTCCGCGCGCTCGCCACCGGTGAGGACCTCCGGGACCTCGTCACGTGGCTCCTCGAGGGAGGCGAGGCGGTTGATGAACTCGTCGCCGCAGTGTCCCGGGTTGCGCTCGCGGGAGGCGACGCCGCTGACCAGGCCGAGCGCTTCGCTCGGGAGCGCGGCATCATCGCGACGCTCGCACGCATGTATCCGGGTGACCCCGGGATCGCGCTCGCGCTCCTGCTCAACCACATCACGATCCGTCGTGGCGAGGCCATCTTCCTCCCGGCGGGGAACATGCACGCCTACGTCCGCGGGCTCGGCATCGAGATCATGGCGGCGTCCGACAACGTGCTGCGCGGCGGGCTCACGCCGAAGCACATCGATATCCCGGAGCTGCTCGCACGGCTGGACTTCGCGCCGGTGCCCCCGCCGTACATCGCGGCGACGCGCATCCAGGACGGTGTCGAGGAGTATCGGCCCGAGATCCCCGACTTCCGCCTCGTGCGCGTCGTGCCGAGCCCTGTCGACACGGTCAAGACCATCCACCTCGACGGGCCGACGATGCTGCTGTGCCTGGAGGGGGAGGCCCGCCTCGAGGGAGCCAAGACGACCGCGTCCATCTCGGCGGGCGAGTCTGTCTTCGTGACCCCGGACGAGCTGCCGGTGCGCGTGATCGGCTCGGTCGACCTCTTCGCCGCGGGCCCGGGCCTCGACAGGCGCGACACGGTGCCGATGCGACACGCCGACTAGCTGGGAATTTCCGGCGCGGACGTTCTGGCGCGTCGTTTCCTGGTCCCTCAGGGGATCCTCGGCGACACGCCGTCGCCAAACCCGCGCGGCTTCTCCGAAAAGTCTCAAGACCGGGCTTAGTGTTGAGGGCTTTCGACTTGACGCGGGGTGAATTACAACGATGTAATGATTCCGACGCGCGGGCAGGTGCCCGCAAGCAACGTGGGGAGAACGTGATATGGCAATTCCAGGGAGGAACCCCTCGGTTCCCGAAGACTGGTATGTCGACCCGGTCGTCCTCGGCGTCCCAGGAGTCCGCAGGAATGTCGGAGACGACAACCCGCTCGCCTGGCAGGCAGACGCGCTGTGCGCGCAGGTCGACCCCGAGGCCTTCTTCCCGGAGAAGGGCGGCTCGACGCGCGACGCGAAGCGCATCTGCGATTCCTGCGAGGTCCGGAGCGACTGCCTCGAGTACGCGCTCTCCAACGATGAGCGCTTTGGCATCTGGGGTGGGCTGAGCGAACGGGAGCGGCGGAAGCTTCGCAAGCAAGCCTGAGCCGCGCGGGCCACGGGCACGAGGCCCGGGCCGTAGCGTCTGGCCGGTCAGCCTCGGGCGACAGTGCACGAGCAGGAAGGGCCCCGTCTCGACTCCGGTCGGACGGGGCCCTTCGTGCATCCGTCAGCGGACGAGCAGGATGCGGGACGCGAGCCAGGGCGCGTCGACGCGTGTCGCGGCTTGCCGCCCGCAATGCCAGATCGCCAGGGGGACCCGAATACCATTCGTTCAATGCGTCCCGGAGTCACCGCAATCCTTGTCGCGCGAGATGCGTCGCGCGCGCTCGAGCGCACCATCGCCGCGCTCGAGGGCTCCTCGCGCCTCCCCGAGCGTGTCGTGATGGTGAATCTGGCCTCGACGGATTCGACGCTCGACATCATGCGCGCATCCGAACCGGACATCCTGCTGACGATGGAGACCGACACGACGTTCGGTGGTGCCGTCGCCGAAGCCGTTGCCGTGCTCGAGGAGCAGGGCCTCCACTCGGAGGGGGACTGGCTCTGGCTGCTCGCGGCCGACAACGCCCCGGAGCACGATGCGCTCGAGCAGCTGCTCGCGACGGCTGAGCGGAACCCGTCGCTCGAGGTGACCGGTCCGAAGCTGGTGCGCAGCGACGACGCCGCGACGCTCGTGGAGTTCGGGCAGTCCATGCTGCAGAACGGTGAGAGCCTCCGCCTTCGCGAGGACGAGCTCGATCAGGGACAGTTCGATCAGGACTCCGACGTGCTCGGTGTCGCGGCTGGTGGGATGCTGGTGCGCCGCGAGCCGTGGTTGGCGCTCGACGGGTTCGACCCCGGCCTCCCGGCAGTGGACGATGCCCTGGACTTCTGCACGCGCGTGTGGCTCGCCGGCGGTCGTGTGCTGCTGACCCCGTCCGCTCGAGTTGCCTGCGACCCTGAGGCTCCGGGCACGGCCGCGATGAACCCCTCGATGAGCGCGTCCGCCGTTGCGGCGGCGCGCGATACGGCGAGAGTGCACCGCAACCTCACGAAGACCCCGGCGCCCGCGTTCGCCGTGCTCCGGCTCCTGCTCATCCCGATCGCCATCCTCAAGGGCGTCTGGCACCTCGTTCGGAAGCGCCCGCGGCGCATCCTCGCCGAGCTCCGTTCCGCAGCTCGCGTGACGTTCGGCAAGACGGGCGCAGCTCGCTCGAGGGCGCAGTTCGCGAAGACCCGCACCGAGTCGTGGACGGTCATCGAGCCGCTACTCGTGAGCGCCGAGGAGAACCAGAAGACGCTGGGCCTGCAGCGCGAGGAGCTGCGTGCGCTCACGCACGAAGAGCGCGAGCGGTACTCGCTTGTCGGCTCCGGCGGTCTCTGGGTCCTGCTCGTCTCCACGCTCCTCGGTCTCGGCCTGACGCTGCCGCTCATCGGTCAGACGACGCTGTCCGGAGGTGGGCTCCTTCCCCTCGCCGACTCGGTCGGCGCGCTGTGGGGGAGGACGGGGTACGGCGTCCGCGACGTGGGCGACGGGGCCTTCGGCGTGGCAGACCCCTTCACCTATGTGCTCGCGGTGCTCGGCACCCTCACCTTCTGGCACCCGAGTCTCAGCATCGTGCTGCTCTGGCTCTTCGCCCTCCCGCTGGCCGCGATGGGCGCCTGGCTCCTCGTGGCGCGCCTCACCAAGCGGGCCGGCCTCCGCGCCTTCGGCGCATTCGCCTGGATGCTCGCGCCCCCGCTGCTGGTGGCCCTGGCCGAAGGTCGCATCGCGGCGGTCATCGCGCACCTCGTCCTCCCATGGCTGATCTTCTCCGCCCTGAGCGCTTCCCGGAACTGGTCGCGCGCGGCCGCCACGGGCCTGCTCGCCGCAGTCGCGATCGCATCCGCTCCGCTCCTCGCGGTCCCGCTTGCCGTCGTCTGGCTCGTCTGGCTGGTGATCGGCGGTCGCGGGTTCCTGCAGCGACTGCTGACGGCCGCTCCGACACTGGTCCTCTTCGCTCCGCTCGCGGTCGCGCAATGGAACCGAGGGAGGCCACTCGCCCTGTTCGCCGACCCGGGCGTCCCGCTCGCGAGCACGGCGCCAGACGCGTGGCAGCTGCTCCTCGGAGTTCCCACCTCGCTCGTCGCCGATCCCGGCTGGGCTGGCGGGCAGCTCGAGGCGTATCCGTTCGCCCCGATCGTCGCCGCCGTCCTGGTGGCGCCCCTGTTCCTCCTCGCTGTCCTCGCCCCCGGTGGCCGCAACTGGCGCGCGGCGCTCTTCGGTCTCCAGCTCCTGCTCCTCGGGTTCGTGACCAGTGCGGCGGCAACCCGTCTCGGGTTCGCGCACGTCGGCGTCGAGAGCATCTCGCTGTGGCCCGGCAGCGCGCAGTCGCTCATGTGGCTCGGCGCCGTGGTGGCGGCCGCGGCGACGCTCGGTGCGATCCGAGCGCGCGCCTCGCAGGTCCTCGCCGGCGTCACGATCGCCGGCATCGTGCTGCTCGCCGCACTGCCGGCAACCGCGGTGGCACGCGGCGACTCACTGGTCGGCGCGGGCGACGGCCGGTCCCTCCCCGCCATCGTCGACGCTCAGGGGCGGGCTTCTGATGAGGTGGGCACGCTCGTCATCGTGCCCCTCCCGAGCGGCGCGGTCGAGGTGCGGCTCGAGCGCGGGACGGGCGACAGCCTCGACTCGCAGTCGACACTCCGCGCAACGAGCGTCGGGTTCTCTTCCGGCGACCAGCGCTTGGCTGAACTGGCGGTGAACTTCGCCTCGGATTCCCTCTTCCGCCCGACGGAGGAGCTGCACGCGCTCGGCATCTCGTACCTGCTCGTCCCGGAGGGTTCCAGCGACGCGGCGACGATGGAGGGCCGACTCGTGTCGTCGCTCGACGCGAACCCGGGCCTGCGCCCGGCGGGCGCCACGGAGTTCGGCGCGCTCTGGCAGGTGGTCGGACCCACGCTCGAACCCACCGACCCGAGCGTCGCCGGCCCCCTCGACACGGCGAACACCGGGACGACGCTCGGGCGGTGGATGCTCATCGTGCAGGGCGTCCTGCTCGCGCTCACCCTCCTCACCGCCCTCCCGACCGGGGGCCTCACGGCTCGCGCCGCCGATGTGCGCCGCCGTGAGAAGACCACCGGCCGGCCCTGGTACGACCTGGACGGCGACGATATCGACGGCGGAGAGCGGATGCTGCGCCGCGACGTCACGTCGCTCACCGTCGATGACTTCGAGGACGACGATGACGACGTGCTCGGCACGGGAGCACGGGGAGGCGACCATGACGCCCGATGAATCGACCGTGATCGCCGAGGCCCGTGCCGCGGATGACGCCGCTCGAGAGACACCCCGACCTGCTGCGGGTGGGCGGCGTCCCATCTGGCGGGTCCTGAGCGTCGGCGCCGCGCTCGTGGCCGTGGGAGGCGTGGTCGCGGCGGTGCAGCTCGCACCAGAGGGCGTGCTCTCCACCCCCGCCAACGCTGTCCTCGTCAGCCCGGTCGCGAGCGCGCAGGAGCGGGTGTGCCCGGGTCCCCTCACGTTGCTCGGCTTGGCGACGGATGATCCGACGCTGCCCGCGACGCTCGGGACGACGAGCATCCGCCTCGCCGGCGACCTCGACGAGCTCGACATCGAGCCGATCGTGCAGTCGACGCCAGCGGCCGACGAGCAGCAGGCGCTCGCGCCCGTTCGCTTCACGGTTCCGGGGATGGCCGAGGACGGCGCCCCGACCGAGTTCGGGGCGGCACAGACGCTGGAGCTCGCGCAGCCCTCGGCTGCCGGCTTCGCCGCGACATCCTGCCGCATGCCGTCCGCCGAGCAGTGGCTCGTCGGGGGGAGCACCGCGGAGGGCAGCAGCACGCAGCTGGTCATCGTGAACCCCGCCGACCGGGCCGCCGAGGTCCGCGTGACGGTGACGACGGCCGACGGCACCGTGCAGGCGCCGACCATCCGTGAGATCGCGGTGCCCGCAAGCAGCCGTGAGGTGGTGAGCCTCGAGGGTGTGGCGCCCGACCGGGGCGACCTCGTCGTGCAGGTCGAGGCCGTCTCAGGCAGCGTCATCTCCACGCTCCACCAGACACGCACCTCGGGGGCGACACCGAGCGGCATCGAGATCATCGGAGCGCAGGACGCGCCGAGCACCTCCCTCTCGATCGTGGGCGTGCCGTCGACCAGCACGGCGTCCGAGGCGGAGGGCACCCTGGTGCTCGAGCGCGGTGCCACGCTTCGAGTCCTCGCCCCCGGCGACGAGGAGACCGAGCTCTCGGTAGCCGTTCGCGATGCAGCGGGCACGTCGCTCGAGCCGATCTCGCTGACGATCCAGGGAGGCCGAACCACCGAGATCCCGCTCACCGGGTATCCGATCGGCCAGTACACCCTCGAGATCGACGCAAGCCACCCCGTCGTCGCCTCGGTGCAGACCACGGCCACGGCGACGACCTCGGACCTGGCCTGGTACCAGCCCGTTCCCGCTCTCAGCGGCAGTCAGGTCGTGGCCGTGCCGAACGGCCCGTCACCGAAGCTGCAGCTCGCCGACGCCGACGGGGTCGAGAAGACTGCGACGCTCATCGCAGACGACGGCACGGAGACCCAGATCGCCGTCCCGGCGCACGGCACGACGTCCGTCGACGTCGAGGCGGGCCGCGAGTATCGGCTCGAGGGGCTCGACCGGGTCTCCGTCCAGCTCGCGTACGCGGGCGACGGCCAGCTCGCTGCCATCCCCATCTCGGCGAGCAACCCGCTCGCCGAGGTCATCACCGTCTACCGCTGAGCGCCCGGCTCTCGACCGGCGAGGTCACTCGTCGCCGAAGCGCTCCGGCGCGATGTCCCACGGGTCCGAGCCGAGCAGCTCGGCAACCGCCTGCAGCACGCACCGTTCCACGAGCATCCGGTAGTGCACCGGGTCCTCGCAGTGCAGCCGCGCGAGCCGATCGATCGCGACTCGGTAGAGGATGATCCGGTTCGGAGTCTCGACATGCCAGCGGTCCATGCCATCGGCGTGCTGCAGCGTCTTGGGCACGTTGGCGATGTCGACCTGCACGTTCGCGAGCCGTTCGGGGTTCGCCGCGCGAAGGTAGTTCATGGCATCCGCGACATGGTTCTCGAACCGCACCACCCGTCCCGTGAGCATCGGCAGGTAGGGGCCCGCGACGCTCGAGCGGATGCCCCGGCCGTGCCTTCCGCGGGCGAGGCCGCGCTCGGGGCGCGCCTGCCTCCTGGCGTTCTCGGATTTCTTCTCCCGGCGGCGACGTGGCATGACTGCGAGTTTACGCCCGGCGTACACTGGCCCCGATGCCCAATCGACCATGCTCACGAGTCGCGTGCTCCCGCAAAGCGGAGTACACGCTGACGTTCGACTACGAGGACAAGCTCGCCGTCATCGGCCCGCTTGCGCTCGCGGCGGAACCGCACAGCTACGACCTGTGCGCACGCCACGCGGAACGCTCGACGCCGCCGCAGGGGTGGAGCATGATGCGTCCGGTAGTTTTGGGTTCATGACTTCTGTGGCTATCGCACCCGCGTCGACTGACGAACGGGGTTCTCTCTCTGGTGTCGTGAAGAGCTATGACGTTCGGGGGCTCGTGGGCAGCGAGCTCACGGAGACGCTCGTGACGGCGCTCGGCGCCGGGTTCGTCGACGAATTCGCCCTCGCAGGGCAGACGGTCGTCGTCGGCCACGACATGCGCGACTCCTCGCCTGGCTTCGCCGCCGCCTTCGCCCGCGGCGCGATCGCGCGAGGCGCGAACGTCACGCACATCGGCCTCTGCTCGACCGACGAGGACTACTTCGCGTCCGGCCGCTACGACGCGGCCGCCGCCATGTTCACGGCGAGCCATAATCCCGCTGCCTACAACGGCATCAAGCTCTCGCTTGCGGGTGCCAAGGCGCTCAGCTTCGACACCGGTCTCTCCGCGATCCGCGACAGGGCGGCCGCGTTCCTCGACGACGGCATCGCCGCGGTCGATCAGCCGGGCTCGGAGCAGCGCATCGACGTGCTCGCCGACTACGCGGCGTACCTGCGCGAGCTGGTGGACCTCTCCAGCATCCGCCCGCTCAAGGTCGTCGTCGACGCCGGCAACGGGATGGGCGGTCTCACCGTGCCTGCCGTGCTCGGCGACGCGGCCGGTCTCGGGGCGCTGCCACTCGAGATCATCCCCATGTACTTCGAGCTCGACGGCACGTTCCCCAACCACGAGGCGAACCCGCTCGACCCCAAGAACCTCGTCGACCTGCAGGCGGCCGTCCTCGAGCACGGTGCGGACCTCGGGCTCGCCTTCGACGGCGACGCCGACCGCTGCTTCCTGATCGACGAGCTCGGCGAGCCGGTCTCGCCGAGCGCCGTCACGGCGATCGTGGCGCGACGGGAGATCGCGCGTGTGCGCACGGCAGGCGAGACCGAGCCCACGATCCTCCACAACCTCATCGTCTCCCGTCACGTGCCGGAGGCCATCGAGCAGGAAGGCGCGAAGGCGGTCCAGACGAAGGTCGGCCACTCGCTCATCAAGGCGCAGATGGCGGCCACCGACGCGGTCTTCGGCGGTGAGCACTCCGCGCACTACTACTTCCGCGACTTCTGGAGCGCGGACAACGGGATGCTCGCCGCCATGCACGTGCTGGCAGCGGTCGGCGGATCCGACAAGCAGCTCTCCGAGATCGGCGGGCTCGAGAACCCGTACTTCGCGTCCGGGGAGATCAACTCGACGGTCGCGGATGTGCCGGCCGCCCTTGCAAGGATCGTCGACGCCTTCGCCGGCACGGCCGAGTTCGAGGAGTTCGACGGACTCACGGTCCGCGGTGCGGACGAGACCGGCTTCTGGTGGTTCAACGTGCGCGCCTCCAACACCGAGCCGCTCCTGCGTCTGAACGCCGAAGCCAAGGACGAGGCACGCCTGCAGTCGCTCCGCGACCAGGTACTGTCCCTCATCCGAGCGCAGTAAAACGCGGCCTCGGTTCCCGTCTCGGGGCCGAGAGCAGCAGCATCCATCACCCCCGGAGCAAGGAAGCAGCACTCATGGCACCAACGTCGGGTATCGAGCTCTCCACCGAACGTCCGTTCGTCGTCGCGGACCTGGCACTCGCACCCGCGGGTCGTCACCAGATCCGTCTCGCCGAGATCGAGATGCCCGGGCTCATGGCGCTCCGGGCGCAGTACGCCGGGCAGAAGCCGCTGGCCGGGGCGCGCATCGCGGGATCGCTGCACATGACCGTCCAGACGGCGGTGCTCATCGAGACGCTCACCGACCTGGGTGCCGATGTCCGCTGGGCGAGCTGCAACATCTTCTCCACGCAGGACGAGGCGGCCGCGGCCGTCGCCGTCGGTCCGGAGGGCACGATCGAGGCGCCGAGCGGAGTGCCGGTCTTCGCGTGGAAGGGCGAGACGCTCGAGGAGTACTGGTGGTGCACCTCGCGCATCTTCGACTGGAGCGCCGAAGGAGCGGTCGGCCCCAACCTCATCCTCGATGACGGCGGTGACGCGACCATGCTGGTGCACCTCGGCCGTGAGGCTGAGCTCGCCGGGTCCGTGCGCGAGACGAGCGATGAGGACAGCACCGAGATGCGGGTTGTCCTCGACACCATCCGCGACTCGATCGCCCACGACGCAGGCCACTTCACACGCATCGCCGAGGAGGTGCGCGGCGTGACGGAGGAGACGACCACCGGTGTCCACCGCCTCTACGAGCTCGCCGAGCGCGGGGAGCTGCAGTTCACTGCGATCAACGTGAACGACTCGGTGACGAAGTCGAAGTTCGACAACACCTACGGCATCCGCCACTCTCTGCCCGACGGCCTGAACCGTGCGACGGATGTGCTGATCGGCGGCAAGACGGCGTTCGTCGTCGGCTACGGCGACGTCGGCAAGGGCGCGGCTGAGGCCCTTCGCGGGCAGGGCGCGCGCGTCATCGTGAGCGAGGTCGACCCGATCTGCGCGTGGCAGGCCGCGATGGACGGCTTCCAGGTCGCGAAGGTCGAGGACGTGCTCGACCAGGTCGACATCTGGATCACGTGCACCGGCAACAAGAGCGTGCTGACGCTCGAGCACATGCTCGGCATGAAGCACATGGCCATCGTCGGCAACGTGGGCCACTTCGACAACGAGATCGATATGGCCAGCCTCGAGCGGCTCGAAGGAGCGACGCGCGTCGAGATCAAGCCGCAGGTGCACGAGTGGCGCCTTCCGAACTCGCGTTCGGTGCTTGTCCTCTCGGAGGGGCGCCTGCTCAACCTCGGCAACGCGACGGGTCACCCGTCGTTTGTGATGAGCAGCTCCTTCACGAACCAGGTCCTGGCGCAGCTCGAGCTCTGGCAGCGACTCGATGCCTACCCGATCGGCGTCCACGTGCTGCCGAAGCACCTCGACGAGCAGGTCGCGCGCCTCCACCTCGATGCCCTGGGCGTGAAGCTCACCGAGCTGACCCCGGAGCAGGCCGACTACATCGGCGTCGAGGTGGGCGGGCCATACAAGGTCAGCCACTACCGCTACTGATCCGCTCCTGATCCGTTCGGCGCCGTTCGCTGCCGACACGACGAAGCCCGCCAGCTGGTCTGGCGGGCTTCGTCGTGTCGCTCGGTGACCGAGCCGTTCACCCCCGGTCCGGGAAGGAGTGGGGCATGCCGTTGAGGGTGGGCGCGAGTGCGTCCTCTCGACGGGCGATCGCGGTCAGGGCCGCGAGCTCGCGGTCTCGGCGCAGGACGGCGAGACCCCGCAGGTAGGTGTCGGCGTCGACGTCCGGAATCGGATGCACGTGGGGGAGCGTCTCGCGTGCGATCTCGCCTGCCGCTCGGTCCCGGTGGGCCGGAGTGAGCTGCGCGGACTGGTCGAGGTAGTCGAGGATGCGACGCGAGGTGCGGTCGGGGAGCCTGCCTGCGTCGGCGATCGAAGCCCATCCGATGAGCTGCGGGGGCATCGGCCCGAGGTGCCGGCGGAGCTTCGGGGCACGTTCGCGCTGGCAGGTCGTGCCGGCCAGGATGTCGCCGAGTCGCTTGGCCCGCGAGTTGACGAGGCCCGTGATGATGGCGATGCCGCCAGCCGATCCGTACAGCTCGATGAAGCCGAGAAGGGCGCGGATGAGTGCCTGCCGGAACCCGGATGCGCCGCCGTCGTCGCGGACGATTCGCAGGCCGGTGGCGAACCTGCCGACGGATCTCCCTCGCGTGAGCGTCTCCACGACACAGGGTGCGACGACGAGGCAGGCGACGAGCAGGGCGATGGCGATGGCGCTCAGCAGCGCTTCGTCGATGGCGACGGGGAGATCATCGCTCGACAGGATGGTCATCGTGAGGATGAGCAGCCCGATGTAGCCGGCCATGTAGACGAGTGCGTCGAGGGCGGAGGAGGCGGCCCGGAGCGCGAAGCCGGCGGGTCGCACGTCGAGGTGGACTCCTTCTCCGACGACAAGCTGCTCGTCGGTGACGCTCAGGCGTTCCCTGGGTCGCGTCTGAGTGGCCATGGCAGTATTGAAACAGATGGATCTTGAAGCTCTCACAACCGCCCGTTCGGCGGATTGGCAGCGCCTGGGGGCGCTCGCTCGGCGCCGCAATCTGACCGGCGCCGAGATCGACGAGCTCATCACCCGCTACCAGGATTCGTCGACGGAGCTGTCGGCGCTGCGCACGAGCTACGGGGAGACTCGCGAGGGGGAGTTCCTCTCCGTGCAGCTCTCGCGCGCGCGGGGGAGGTTCACCGGAGCCGGGCGAAACATCCTGGTGGTCCTCGGGGCGTTCTTCACGATGGCGCTGCCTGCCGCGCTCTACCGCGTGCGGTGGTGGACGCTCGGCGCGGCCCTCTTCACGATCGCGATCGCCGCGCTCAGCTACTGGTGGATCGTGGCGAACCCGGAGATACTCGGCTTCCTCGGCTCCGAGGCTGCGCTCGAGCAGTACGCCGAGGAGGACTTCGTCGGCTACTACTCCGAGTTCTCGGAATCCAGCTTCGCTGCGCGGGTCTTCACGAACAACGCCTGGATCGCGGCGCAGTGCATCGCCTTCGGCATCACAGGTCTGTGGGTGCCGGTCGTGCTCGTGCAGAACGCGCTTGGGCTCGGGCAGAGCGCGGCTGTCCTCGGCGCGCACGGGCACCTCGACGTCTTCTTCCTGTGGATCGCGCCTCACGGCCTGCTCGAGCTCACGATGGTCTTCGTCGCTGCCGGGGCAGGTCTTCGCATCTTCTGGGCGTGGGTGGCGCCGGGAGCCAAGACGCGGATCCAGTCGCTTGCTGACGACGGTCGCGCGCTCATCGTCGTGGCGATCGGAACGACGATCTTCCTGTTCATTTCCGGACTCGTCGAGGGATTCGTGACGCGTCAGGACTGGCCGTGGCCGATCAAGATCGCCATCGGCGCCGCGGCGCTCGGGCTCTACCTGGTCTACGCGCTCTGGCTCGGGGGACGTGCAGTCCGGGCGGGAGAGACCGGGGCTCTCGAGAAGTTCGATGGCGGAGCCCAGCGCGTCTATGCCGACTGACGCACCGGCTGTTCCGACGCACGGGCCGTCCCGCGGGCAGCTTCCGCGTGAACAGGCGACGACACGCCCGGGATCGCCCCCGAGTTGTGCGCCGCTGGGTCTCTGCGTAATGTAATCACTCGTCAGGCCGACGGAGCGAAACGCGAGAGCGGGTCGCACGGGCCAGACAGTTCTGAAAGAAAGATCAGCATCTGCCACTTGTTCTTGCAAGTTGGAGCAACATGATCTACACTCGGAACTCCTGCCTCACCGGGTAGCGAGATCAACGGCCTCTGGTTCTTCCAGGTGGTTGTGCGGAGGATGAGCTTCATGCTCACGGTCCGTGGTTCTTGTCCGGGGTTTGCAGTGCAAGCGATTGCTCCTTAGAGATGGCCGTGAGGTCTGAAGAGGGAAGCGCTCGATTCTTGAGAACTCAACAGCGTGCACTATGTCAAATGCCAATTTGATCCCGTGCCTCTTCTTTTGGAGGGGTAAGGATTCCTTTTGGAAACATATTTGGACAATACAAGTCAGTACTGAGCCTTCGGGTTTAGTGTTGTTTTGTTTTTTGTCAGTTTCAAACTTGTCATCGCACTTCGG